>NZ_JAGIQE010000008.1:220821-279115 GCF_017815075.1 Burkholderia sp. AcTa6-5
GACACCTGGGTGTCGCGCGCCGGCATTACAAAGAAGACGAAAAGCAAGGCCTACGAGGAAGAACAATGAAATCCAGACTCGACAGATGGATGATGCTGCTCGCCATCGCGGCAGCAGGCACGGCACAGGCGCAAACGCGCGTCGGCGGCAACCCGCTCGACTCCCTTCCCCAGATCAACGCACCGAAGACGGGCCCGAACGTCACCGTTCAGGTCGCGCCGCAGGCGCCGCAATTGCAGGAGCTGCTGTCGCGGCACCTGACGCCGAAGACGTTCCAGGTCGAAGGCGTGAAGTCGATACCGTTCGAGGAAATCACGCGCCGCTTCACACCGCTCGTCGGCAAGGACATCACGATCGGCGAGCTGATCGAAACCGCCAACGGCGTGACGAAGCTGTACCAGGAACGCGGCTACGCGCTGTCGTTCGCGTTCGTTCCCGCGCAGACGTTCGAGAACGGCGTCGTGCGCATCACGGTGGTGGAAGGCTATGTGTCGGACGTCAAGGTCACCGGCAAACCCGGCGCGATGGAACCGAAGATTCGCGCGATTGCTGCCCACATCACGGACGATCGCCCGCTGCGCCGCGCGACGTTCGAGCGTTACGTGAACACGTTCGGGCTGTTGCCGGGCCTCACGGTGAAGGCGAACGTGCCGCCGCCGCAAACCACCGACGGCGCGACGACGCTCGAACTCGCGGTCGATCGCAAGCCGTTCAACGTCAGCACGGGGATCGACTTCAACCACCCGGGCGTCCAGGGCCTCATCACCGCGACCGAAAACGGCCTCACGCGGTTCGGCGAGCAGTTGAGCATCTCGGCGCTCGCGCCGCCGGGACGCGACAAGCAGACCTACTTCGCGTTCAGCGGCGCGGTGCCGATCGGCAGCAACGGCCTCATCACGCGCCTCGATGCCAGCACGTATCGCGGCAAGCCGACCGACAACCCCGGCCTGCCGTCGTCGGTCGAGCGCACGGTCAAGAACGAGAAGCTCGGTCTTTCGGCCTCCTATCCGATCTTGCTGAACAATCAGCGTAGCCTGCTCGGTACCGTGTCTGGCTATGCGTCGCACAACGAAGACCGTTACCAGAGCAAAATCAACGGCAACAGCATCGATACGCGCTCGCAAGTCCGCGTGCTGCAGATGCAGCTCGACTACACGAGCGTCCAGCCGAAACAGGTGCAGAAGCTGAGCGTCAACGTCGCGAAGGGCTTCAACATCCTCGGCGCGTCGAAAGCGCAGGACACGACTATCGGTACGACGACGATCTCGGCGGACAGCCCGATCTCGCTGACCTTCGTTCGAACCGGCGCGACCTTCACGCAGACGAACGAATGGCCGTTCCGCATCGGCACGTCGGTGTCGCTGACCGGGCAATACAGTCCCGATTCGCTGCCGACGTCCGAGCAGATCTCGTTCGGCTCGACCCGCTATGCGCTCGGCTATCAGCCGGGTGAAACGTCGGGCGACTCGGGCTGGGGGATGTCGCTCGAAGTCAACCGCGGCTTCACGCCGGGCTGGACGTATCTGAAATCGATCACGCCGTACATCGCATACGACATGGCGCGCGTGTATCTGCACGCGGGCACGCCATCGCCGAATCGCATGTCGTCGGTCGGCATCGGCGTGCGACTCACGGACAGCCGCTACTACAGCCTCGACCTGAACGTCGCCAAACCGGTCGGCGATGCGCCGGTCGAAAGCGCGTCACGCAGCCCGCGCATCAACGCGGCGTTCTCTTATCAGCTCAACTGATCGGTCACCAAAGTCACGAACGGCCAGCGTCATGCTGGCCGTTTCGATTAGAGTCCCCTCTATCAAACGCGGCGTGCGGTTTCACGTATTCTGGCGAAGCTCGCAACATGCCCGCCCCATGCAGACGGTCGTGCGAGCGAATCGAACAGACATGCAAAACAAGGAGGATGACAATGATTCGACTGACTCGCCCGTTGCGTGCACTCGCCATCGCCGGCGCCCTGCTCGCGTGCGCAGCCCCCACGTTCGCACAAGCCGACAGCCCCATCGGCATGTGGCAAACGATCGACGACAACACCCATCAACCGAAGGCGCTCGTGCAGATCGCCGAGGACGGCGACGGAGCGCTGACGGGCAAGGTCGTCAAGGGCCTCGGCGCGAATGATACGCCCGATCGCCGCTGCACCGCATGCACGGACGAGCGCAAGGATCAGCTCATCAAGGGCATGACGATCATCAAGGCGATGAAGAAGGACGGCGACCACTGGGACGGCGGCAACATTCTCGACCCGGAGAACGGCAAGGTCTACAAGTGCAAGATGACGCTTGAAGACGGCGGCCAGAAGCTCGTGGTGCGCGGCTACATCGGCGTGTCGCTGCTGGGCCGGTCGCAGACCTGGGTGCGCCAGCAATAACGCCGTACGCGCGAATACCCGCGGCTCAATGAAAAATCGGCCTGCGACGACGTCGCCAGGCCGATTTCTTTTGGTGCACGCACAACGAAAAACCGATGGGCTTCACGCCGCGTGCTTCATCGCATCCGATGGATAGCTGCCCGGCGCACGATATGCGGGTGCCGCGTGGCTACGCGCCTCCGCCGCCTTCGATTGCGTGTGCTTGCGCATCCGCGCGGACAGCTCATTGCAGAGATTCATGCCGACGTCGCCATAGAGCTCACGCATCACGTTCATCAGCGTGCCCGTTTCGTGCCACGCCTTGAAGCGTCGATGGCATGTTTGATACGACGGGTAACGGCGCGGCATGGCCGACCATGTCGCGCCACTGTAGATCACCCAGAGCACGCCGTTCAGCACGGCGCGCGTATTGGCTAACGGCCGGCCGCGCAATTCGGTGCGCGGCTGCATTTCGGGCAGAAGCGGCGCGACGCAGCGCCATTGGTGGTCGGTCAAATCGCGATACGGGGTCATGGACATCTCCAGCCTTAATAACCATGACACCACAATATCGGCTCACCTCAACGATGAATATAAGACAAATCCGAAAATACCCTGAGATTCGCTGAATTTAACCGAAATTGACGTTTAAATGTCGCCAATTACCCGAGCCGGCAATCGGCTCAGGTCAACGACGTATCGACGATGCGGCGCGGCGTCTCGATATATTCCTTCGACTGCATCTCGACGATGCGCGAGACCGTACGCGCGAATTCGTTGGCCATCGGCCCTTCGACGTACAACGCCTCGGCCGGCACCGCCGCGGACATCAGCAGCTTGACCTTGTGGTCGTACAGCACGTCGATGAGCCACGTGAAGCGGCGCGCTTCGGACGCCATCCGCGGCGACATCTGCGGCACCTCGGACAGCACGATCGCATGGAAGCGGCTTGCCAGCTCGAGGTAATCGTTCTGCGAACGCGGGCCGCCGCACAGCGTCGCGAAATCGAACCACACGACGCCGTCCGCCTTGCGCAGCGCCTTCAGCTCGCGCTTCTCGATATGCAGGATCGGGCTCTCGTCGGGCACGGCCGCGAGCTTGCCGAATGCATGGCGTAGTTCGCGATCGGCCTCCGCGCCGAGCGGCGTGTGATACATCTTCACCTGCGCGAGCGTGCGCTGGCGATAGTCGACCCCCGCGTCGACGTTGAGCACGTCGAGCTTTTCCTTGATCAGCGCGATCGCCGGCAGCATGCGGTCGCGATGCAGGCCATCCGGATACAGGTCGTCGGGATCGTAATTGGACGTCATCACGAACTGCACGCCGTTGTTGAACAGGCGGTCGAGCAGGCGGTACAGGATCATCGCGTCGGCGATGTCCGACACGTGGAACTCGTCGAAGCAGATCAGCCGGTAACGCTTCGCGATGCGTCGTGCGAGTTCGTCGAGCGGATCGGCCTGCCCTTTCAGCTCCTCGAGCTCGCGGTGCACTTCGCGCATGAATTCGTGGAAATGCAGGCGCGTCTTGCGCTGCACGGGCACCACCGCGTAGAAGCTGTCCATCAGGAAGCTCTTGCCACGGCCGACACCGCCCCACATGTAGACGCCGCGCGGGAGATCCGGGTGATTGATGAGCTTCTTGAACGCGTTCGAGCGGCGCGCCTTGTAGTCGACCCATTCGTCGAAACAGCGCTGCAGGCGATCGACGGCCGCGCGCTGAGCGGGATCGGACTGATAGCCGCGCGTGGTCAGTTCGCGCGTGTAGTATTCGGTGACGTTCATCAGGGCAAACCGGAAAAAACAAAGGCGAGCGGGAAAACCCGCCCGCCCTCGTCATGAGACGGTTGCGCCAGCCGGTGGCCGGCCGGCGCTATACCGCGCTCAGCTGTTCAGCGAGCGCTTGTCGACCGCGAGCGCCGCTTCGCGCATCACTTCCGACATCGACGGGTGCGGATGGCAGATGCGGGCGATGTCTTCCGACGCCGCCTTGAACTCCATCGCCACCACGGCTTCCGCGATCAGGTCCGACGCGTTCGCCGCGATCACATGCACGCCGAGCAGTTCGTCGGTCTTCGCGTCCGCGATCATCTTCACGAAACCGTCCGGCGCGTTCATGCCGAGCGCGCGGCCGTTGATCGAGAACGGGAACTTGCCCGACTTGATCTCGCGGCCTTCGGCCTTCAGCTGCTGCTCCGTCTTGCCGACCCATGCGATTTCCGGGTACGTGTAGATCACCCAAGGAATGCAGTTGTAGTCGATGTGCGGCTTCTGGCCGTCGATCACTTCCGCGACCAGCACGCCTTCGTCTTCCGCCTTGTGCGCGAGCATCGGGCCGCGCACCACGTCACCGATCGCGTACACGTTCGGCACCGCCGTGCGGCAGTGGTCGTCCACGTCGATGAAGCCGCGCTCGTTGGCCTTCAGGCCGATGGCCTCGAGGCCGAGGTTGTCGGTGTTCGGCACGCGGCCGACCGACACGATCAGGCGGTCGGCGTCGAGCGTCTGCGCGTTGCCGTCCTTGTCCGTGTACGCGATCGACACGCCGTCGGCGCTCGTCTTCACGTCGCCGATCTTCACGCCGAGATGGATGTCGAGGCCCTGCTTCTTGAACAGCTTCGCCGCTTCCTTCGCGAGCGCTTCGTCGGCTGCGCCGAGGAACGCCGGCAGCGCTTCGAGCACCGTCACTTCGGCACCCAGGCGACGCCACACCGAGCCGAGCTCGAGGCCGATCACGCCCGCGCCGATCACGGCGAGCTTCTTCGGCACCGCGTCGAACGTCAGCGCACCTTCGTTGTCCGACACGATCTTGTTGTCGACCGGGATGTTCGGCAGGTGACGCGCCTTCGAGCCCGTCGCGATGATCACGTTCTTCGCGGTGACGACTTCGGTTTCACCCTCGCCGCTCACTTCGATCTGCACGCCGGCGTCGGTCTTGCCGGTGAACTTGCCATGGCCCTTCAGCCAAGTGATCTTGTTCTTCTTGAACAGGAACTCGATCCCGCTCGTCATCTTCTCGACGATCGCGTCCTTGCGGCCGAGCATCTTCGCGACGTCGATCTTCACGCCGTCGACCGTGATGCCGTGGTCGGCCAGGTGATGCGACGTGTTCTCGAACTCTTCCGACGACGCGAGCAGCGCCTTCGACGGGATGCAGCCGACGTTCAGGCAAGTGCCGCCGAGCTTCAGCGCGCCGGCCGGGTTCTTCCACTTCTCGATACAGGCAACGGTCTTGCCGAGCTGCGCGGCGCGAATCGCGGCGATGTAGCCGCCGGGGCCGGCGCCGATCACGACGACGTCAAATTCCTTGGACATGACAATCCTTTCTACTTGTACGCCCGTGGGTTCGCGCTCGGGCGCGAACCCACGGAACGGATCGATGCGGTGAGACTCGGCTTACAGGTCGAGCAGCAGGCGTGCCGGATCTTCCAGCGCATCCTTCATCGCGACGAGCGACAGCACGGCTTCGCGGCCGTCGATGATGCGGTGGTCGTACGACAGCGCGAGGTAGTTGATCGGGCGGATCACGATCTGGCCGTTTTCGACGACCGGACGCTCCTTCGTCGCGTGCACGCCGAGGATGGCCGACTGCGGCGGGTTGATGATCGGGGTCGACAGCATCGAGCCGAACACGCCGCCGTTCGAGATCGAGAACGTACCGCCCGTCATTTCCTCGATCGACAGCTTGCCGTCCTTCGCCTTCTGGCCGAATTCGGCGATCTTCTTCTCGATCTCGGCGAGGCTCAGCTGATCCGCGTTGCGCAGGATCGGCACGACCAGGCCGCGCGGCGAACCGACCGCGATACCGATGTCGAAGTAGCCGTGATAGACGATGTCGTTACCGTCGATCGACGCGTTCACGAGCGGGAACTTCTTCAGCGCATGCACGGCCGCCTTCACGAAGAACGACATGAAGCCGAGCTTCACGCCGTGTTCCTTCTCGAACTTGTCCTTGTACTTGTTACGCAGCTCCATGACCGGCGCCATGTTCACTTCGTTGAACGTCGTCAGGATCGCGTTGGTCTGCTGCGATTCGAGCAGACGCTCGGCGATACGCGCACGCAGGCGCGACATCGGCACGCGCTGTTCCGGACGGTCGTTCAGCCAGGTCGCTGCCGACGCCGGCACCTTCACTTCCGGCAGCGCCGGCTTCGCGGCGGCGGTCTTCGCCGGTGCGGCGGCCGGAGCCGCCTTCGGTGCGCTGCCTGCTGCCAGCGCGTCGCCCTTCGTGACGCGGCCGTCGCGGCCCGACCCTGCGACGTCGCCCGTCGACAGGCCCTTCTCGGCCAGCAGCTTCGCGGCGGCCGGCGATGCGGCGGCCGAGCTCGATGCGGTCGCGGCAGCCGGCTGGGCGGCCGGCGCGGCTGCTGCAGGCGCGGCGGCCGGCTTGACTTCGGCGGCGCCTGCCGCTGCTTCGGCAGCACCTGCCTTCGCTTCGGTGTCGATCGTCGCGATGATCTGGTCGGCGACCACCGTGTCACCGTCGTTCTGCAGCACTTGCGCGAGCACGCCCGCTGCCGGCGCCGGCACTTCGAGGACGACCTTGTCGGTCTCGAGTTCGATCAGGATTTCGTCCTGCGCGACTGCTTCGCCCGGCTTCTTCTTCCACTGCAGCATGGTGGCTTCCGACACCGACTCCGACAGCTGGGGGACTTTGACTTCTACGATAGCCATGTGATTTTCCTGGATGCTTAATCTGGGGTGTGACGAGGTTCGTGCGATTCCTTCGGCCGGTGCGGCGCGCGACGCGCGCGGGGGCCAAAAGGGACGGGAAAGCGCCGCGCGCCTTCCCGTGTCGCTTGACGTCGGTTATTTCGCGATCGATGCGCTCTTCAGGCGGCCGAATGCCCCTTCGATCAGGGCCTTCTGCTGCTCGTAGTGCTTCGCGTAGTAGCCAACCGCCGGCGAGGCCGAAGCCGGACGGCCGCTGTATGCCAGCTTCTGCCCTTCCTTCATGCCTTCCTTCAGGTGGTGCTCGACGTAGAACCAGGGGCCCTGGTTCTGCGGCTCGTCCTGCACCCAGACCACTTCAGTCGCGTTCTCGTACTTCTTCATTTCGGCTTCGAACTGCTTGTGCGCGAACGGATACAGCTGCTCGATACGGATGATCGCGACGTCGTTCGCCTTCGCTTCACGGCGATGCGCGACGAGGTCGTAATACACGCGGCCCGAGCATGCCAGCACGCGCTTGACCTTCTTCGCGTCGATGCCGCCGTCGGTTTCGCCCAGCACCGGCTGGAACGAACCCTTCGCCAGTTCCGACAGATCCGACACCGCTTCCTTGTGGCGCAGCAGCGACTTCGGCGTGGCGACGATCAGCGGCTTGCGGAACAGACGGATCATCTGACGACGCAGCAGGTGGAAGATCTGCGCCGGCGTCGTCGGCTGGACGACCTGCATGTTGTGGTCGGCACACAGTTGCAGGAAACGCTCGATACGCGTGGACGAGTGTTCCGGACCCTGGCCTTCGTAGCCGT
Organism: Burkholderia sp. AcTa6-5; assembly: GCF_017815075.1. Taxonomy (NCBI): domain Bacteria; kingdom Pseudomonadati; phylum Pseudomonadota; class Betaproteobacteria; order Burkholderiales; family Burkholderiaceae; genus Burkholderia; species Burkholderia sp. AcTa6-5. Next base: position 228,660 of record NZ_JAGIQE010000008.1, read on the forward strand.
GCGGCAGCAGCATCGTGAGACCGGACACGCGGCCCCACTTCACTTCGCCCGACGAGATGAACTGGTCGATCACGACCTGCGCGCCGTTGACGAAGTCGCCGAACTGCGCTTCCCACAGCACGAGCGTGTTCGGCTCGGCGGTCGAGTAACCGTATTCGAATCCCAGCACCGCTTCTTCCGACAGCACCGAGTCGATCACCGTGAACTTCGCCTGACCGTCGGCGATGTTCTGCAGCGGCACGTACGTGCCGTCGTTCCAGCGCTCGCGGTTCTGGTCGTGCAGCACCGCGTGACGGTGCGTGAACGTGCCGCGGCCCGAGTCCTGGCCCGTCAGGCGCACCGAGTAGCCCGATGCGACGAGCGACGCGAACGCGAGGTGTTCGCCCATGCCCCAGTCGAGCGGCTGGTCGCCGCGCGCCATGTTGCGGCGGTCGTTGATCACGCGCTCGACGAGCGGGTGAACCTTGAAGTTTTCCGGGACCGTGGTGATGCGTTCGCCCAGGCGCTTCAGTTCGGCGAGCGGCACGGCCGTGTCGGCTGCATCCGTCCACTTGCGGTTCAGGAACGGAACCCAGTCGACCGCGTACTTGCTCTTGTAGTTCGACAGGACCGGATCGACGGTGTGGTGACCGTCGTCCATCGCCTTGCGGTACGCCTTCACGTAGTTGTCGGCGTCTTCCGCGGTGATCACGCCCTGCTGCACGAGCTTCTCGGCGTACAGCGCACGGGTGCCCGGGTGCTGCGCGATCTTCTTGTACATCAGCGGCTGCGTGACCGCCGGCGTGTCCTGCTCGTTGTGACCCAGCTTGCGGAAGCAGACAATGTCGATCACGACATCCTTGTGGAACTGCATCCGGTAGTCGATCGCGATCTGGATCGCGAGCACGACGGCTTCCGGATCGTCGCCGTTCACGTGCAGCACCGGCGCTTCGATCATCTTGACGACGTCGGTGCAGTACAGCGTCGAGCGCGCGTCGCGCGGGTCGGACGTCGTGAAGCCGATCTGGTTGTTGATGACGATGTGCAGCGTGCCGTGCGTGCCGTAACCGCGCGTCTGCGCGAGGTTCAGCGTTTCCATCACGACGCCCTGGCCGGCGAAGGCCGCGTCGCCGTGGATCTGCACCGGCAGCACCTGCAGGCCGTCTTCGTCGCCGCGACGGTCCATCCGCGCCTTCGCGGAACCTTCGACCACCGGGTTCACGATTTCGAGGTGCGACGGGTTGAACGCGAGCGACAGGTGGACCGGGCCGCCTTCCGTCGACACGTCCGACGAGAAGCCCTTGTGGTATTTCACGTCACCGGCCGGCAGGTCGTCGACGTGCTTGCCTTCGAATTCGGCGAACAGGTCGGCCGGCATCTTGCCCAGCGTGTTGACCAGCACGTTCAGACGGCCGCGGTGAGCCATGCCGATGATGATTTCCTGCACGCCGCTCTTGCCCGCGTGCTGGACGACTTCGTCCATCGCCGCGATGAAGCTTTCGCCGCCTTCGAGCGAGAAGCGCTTCTGGCCGACGTACTTGGTGTGCAGGTAGCGCTCGAGGCCTTCGGCGGCCGTCAGGCGATTCAGGATGTGCTTCTTCTTGTCGACCGAGAAAGCCGGCGTCGCGCGGGTCGATTCCAGGCGCTCCTGCCACCAGCGCTTCTGTTCCGGGTCGCTGATGTACATGTACTCGGCGCCGATCGTGCCGCAGTACGTGTCGCGCAGGCCCTTGACGATGTCGCGCAGCGAAGCCTGGTCGAAACCGAAGTACAGGTTGCTTGCGCTGTACGTCTGGTCGAGGTCGCCTTCGGAGAAGTCGTAGAACGCGGGTTCGAGTTCCGGAATGGCCGGACGTTCGCGACGCTTCAGCGGATCGAGGTTGGCCCATTGCGAGCCAAGGAAGCGGTAGGCGCTGATCAGCGACTGGACGTGCACCTGCTTGCGCGCGGTTGCCAGATTGCTGGTGCTTTCGCGCGGGATGAAGGCATTGGCCTTCGCGCGCTCGGCGAACGATTCGACGATCGGGAAGTGAGCGACGTCATTGGCGTTGGAGCCGTCCGTCGCGGGCACGTTCTGCAGCGCGTCGAAATACTCTCGCCAGTTCTCCGGCACCGACGCCGGATTGTTGAGGTATGCATCGTACAGTTCTTCAACGTACGAAGCATTGCCGCCGAACAGATAGGAGTTCAGCTGAAACTGCTTCATTACATCTGACATTTTACGCTCACCTTTCTTCGAGCTTCTCGAGAAATAGCGGGTTACTCAACCTTCCGCGACACGGCCTGACCGTTTAGCGGATTGCGAATCAAGTCTTGCTTGGAAGGACCTAAAACTTGCGTGCGCGCAGCATATCACAGAACCGATACCGGAGTTCACGGTGAAATGTGCCCGAAAGCACCGCGTGGCGGGGTTTTGCCGGATTGCCGCGACCCGCCGGAACAGTGTTTTGCAGGCACTCCGGTTGCGCGATGCGCGAATGCAAAAAAGGCTGCCCGAAGGCAGCCTCTTTCGTCGTGCGCGGGAACAGTCGATGCTTAGTCGACCGCGCCTTCGCGGCTCGCGCGGCGACGCTCGTGCTCCTTCAGGAAGCGCTTGCGCAGGCGGATCGACTGCGGCGTCACTTCGACGAGCTCGTCGTCGTCGATGAATTCGACCGCGTATTCCAGCGACATCTGGACCGGCGGTACCAGACGCACGGCTTCGTCGGTACCCGACGCGCGCACGTTGGTCAGCTGCTTGCCCTTGATCGGGTTCACGACGAGGTCGTTGTCGCGGCTGTGGATGCCGATGATCATGCCCTCATACAGCGCGTCGCCCGGCTTCACGAACATGCGGCCGCGATCCTGCAGCTTCCACAGTGCGTAGGCCACGGCCGCGCCGTCGTCCTGCGAGATCAGCACGCCGTTGCGGCGCTCGAACACCGAGCCGTCCTTGACCGGTGCGTACGAGTCGAAGATGTGGCTCATCAGGCCCGTGCCGCGCGTGAGCGTCAGGAATTCGCTCTGGAAGCCGATCAGGCCGCGTGCCGAGATCTTGTATTCCAGGCGCGTACGGCCGCGGCCGTCCGACGCCATGTCGAGCATTTCGCCCTTGCGGCGGCCGAGCTCTTCCATCACGCCGCCCTGGTGCTCGTCCTCGACGTCGACCGTCAGCAGCTCGTACGGCTCGTGACGCACGCCGTCGATTTCCTGCATCACGACGCGCGGACGCGACACGGCCAGCTCGTAGCCTTCGCGGCGCATGTTCTCGACGAGAATCGTCAGGTGCAGCTCGCCGCGGCCCGACACTTCGAACACCGTTTCGTCGCCGGTATCCTTCACGCGCAGCGCGACGTTGTGGTTCAGTTCCTTCATCAGACGGTCGCGGATCTGGCGGCTCGTCACGAACTTGCCTTCGCGGCCGGCGAGCGGCGACGAGTTGACGAGGAAGTTCATCGTCAGCGTCGGTTCGTCGACGGTGATCATCGGCAGCGCTTCCGGCGTGTCGACCGCGCAGATCGTCGCGCCGATGCCGACGTCTTCGATCCCGTTGATCAGCACGATGTCGCCCGCTTCGGCCGATTCGACCTGCACGCGCTCCAGGCCCTTGAACGACAGCACCTGATTGATCTTGCGGTTCAGCACGTCGCCTTCCGGGCCGAAGCGCATCACGACCGGCTGGCCCGGCTTGATCCGGCCGCGCGTGATGCGGCCGACGCCGATCCGGCCGACGTACGTCGAATAGTCGAGCGACGTGATCTGGAGCTGCAGCGGCGCTTCCGGATCGGCCGGGCGAACCGGCACGTGCTCGAGGATCGCCTCGAACAGCGGGCGCATGTCGCCTTCGCGCGCGGCCGGGTCGAGCGACGCATAGCCGTTCAGGCCCGACGCGTAGACGATCGGGAAATCGAGCTGCTCTTCGGTCGCGCCGAGCTTGTCGAACAGGTCGAAGGTCTGGTTGATCACCCAGTCGATCCGCGCGCCCGGACGGTCGATCTTGTTGACGACGACGATCGGCTTCAGGCCGAGCGCGAGCGCCTTCTTCGTGACGAAGCGCGTCTGCGGCATCGGGCCCTCGACCGCGTCGACGAGCAGCAGCACCGAGTCGACCATCGACAGCACGCGCTCGACTTCGCCGCCGAAGTCCGCGTGCCCCGGGGTGTCGACGATGTTGACGTGCGTGCCTTCGTATTCGACCGCGCAGTTCTTCGCGAGAATCGTGATCCCGCGCTCTTTTTCGATGTCGTTCGAGTCCATCACCCGCTCCGCAATCTGCTGGTTGTCGCGGAAGGTGCCGGACTGGCGGAGCAGCTGGTCGACGAGCGTGGTCTTGCCGTGGTCGACGTGGGCGATGATGGCGATATTGCGAAGGGCGCGGGTCATAGAAACCTGGAAATCGTTTGAACGCGCAAACGCGCGCGCTCGTTTTTCACGGGGCGCGCGCGTTGCAGCTTGGAGAGCCTCAAATTATAGCACGTGTGCGTGTCGGCAGCTGTCCCGCGCGTTGCAACGCAGCAAAACAGGCTGCGCCAATCCGCTTCGCCCCACCGCGCCCGGACGAAAAACCTTATCGAGACAAGGGATTCTCGCCGTGCCGAGCACGCGCTTAGCCGTTCGATTAACATTTGCCGCGGCAAGCAATTGTGCCTATACTGCTGCCTAGTCAACTATTGCAGCTTCAGGGTTTTATGTCGGATTCTCCTACCCCACCGCCCGTTTCGCCGTTGTCCACGTATCAGATGAACGACAGCGTCGGCTATCTGATGTCGCGCGTGAAGTCCGTGATGACCAACCTCGTCACGCAGCGCACGCAGGAAGAGCTCGGCATCACCGGCACGCAGGCGAGCATGCTGTTCATGATCGCGGTCGGCAAGTGCTCGACGGCCGCCGAACTGGCGCGCGAATACGGGATCGACGCAAGCGCGGTCACGCGCCTGCTCGACCGGGTCGAGAAACGCGGCCTGCTGTCGCGCGTGCGCAGCATCGAGGACCGGCGCGTCGTGCGCCTCGAACTCACCGACGAAGGCCGTGCGCTAGCCGAACGGCTGCCGCCCATTTTTCGCAGCGTGCTCGACCAGGTGCTGGACGGGTTTACGCCGGAAGAAGTCGGGTTCCTGAAGAGCATGCTGCGCCGCATTCTCAGCAACTATTGCGAGACGGCCGGCGGCAGCGTCACGTAATAGTTGCCATAACAATTACTTTTGACAGATTAATGTAAGGAAATCCTTGCAGTGTCCATCATTCATTCCGAGTCAGGGGTTAGCGCGATGAAAACCTCCCCGTTGTCCGTGCGCGCCGGGTCGTGCCGCGCCGCCGTCGCCGCCGCGGTCGCCGCGCTGGCGCTGGCGGGCTGCGCGAATTACATCGGCATCAAGAGCGACAAGCAGATCGCCCCCGCGTCGCAATTCGAATCCGCCCAGAGCCTGCCGGCCCAGGGCGGCCAGTGGCCGGCGCTCGACTGGGCGAGCCAGTTCGGCGATCCGCAACTGCCGAAGCTGATCGACGAAGCGCTGCAGGGCAACCCGTCGATCGCGCAGGCGCAGGCACGCATCGCGAAGGCGTCGTCGTACATCGAATCGTCCCGCTCGAACCTGATGCCGAAGGCCGAAGCCAGCTATTCGTGGACGCGCGAGCTGTATTCGTCGAACGCACTGTTCCCGCCTCCGTACGGCGGCCAGTGGTACAGCGAGAACAACGCGCTCGCGAGCGCGTCGTGGGAACTCGACCTGTGGGGCAAGAACCGCGAACGCCTGCACACGGCCGTGTCGCAGGAAAAGGCCGCCGAAGCCGACATGCAGCAGGCGCGCATCACGCTCGCGTCGTCGGTCGCGCGCACCTACAACTCGCTCGCGCAGCTCTATGCGCTGCGCGACATCGCGCAGCGCGAGATCAGCAACCGCGAGACGGTCGGCAAGATCACCGACGGCCGCGTATCGGCCGGCCTCGACACCAACGTCGAACGCCAGACGGCCCGCGGCAACATCGCGACGACGCAGGCTTCGCTGTCGGACCTCGACGGCCAGATCACGACGGTGCGCTACCAGCTCGCCGCGCTGCTCGGCAAGGGCCCGGATCGCGGGCTGCAGATCGCGGCGCCCGTGATGAACCCGAGCGGCGACGTCACGCTGCCCGGCAACCTGCCGGCCGATCTCGTGTCGCGCCGCCCCGACATCGTCGCCGCGCGCTGGCAGGTCGAAGCCGCGATGCACGACGTGAAGGAAGCGAAGGCCGAGTTCTACCCCGACGTGAACCTCGCGGCCGGCTTCGGCTTCGATGCATTCGGCTGGGGCAAATTCCTGAATTTCGCGAGCCGCCAGGCGCAGTTCGGCCCGGCGATCCACCTGCCGATCTTCGATGCCGGCGCGCTGCGCGCCCAGCTCAAGGGCCGCTACGCCGATTTCGACCTGTCGGTCGCGAACTACAACCAGACGCTGATCAGCGCGCTGAACGACGTCGCGACGCAGGTCGCGTCGATCCGCGCGGTCGATCGCCAGATGGGCGACGCCCAACGTGCGCTCGACGCATCGACGCGCGCGTACGATCTCGCGGTCATCCGCTACAAGGCCGGCCTGTCGCCGCAACTGCAGGTGCTGACGGCGGACAGCAACCGCCTCGCATCGGAGCAGACGGTGACCAACCTGAAGATGCGTCGCCGCGACATGCAGCTCGCGCTGATCAAGGCGCTCGGCGGCGGGTTCGACGCGACGGGCACGCCGCTCGCCGCGCCCGATGCGGCCACGCCGACCAAACAAGCCGCCAACTGAGCCGGCGCCACCACTACGCAGACACTCGAAATAACGGACGGAGAAAATCGCCATGAGCGACCAACAAAACGCCGCCAGCGCGCAGCCGCAGAACAACGGCAAGCGCAAACGAATGATGACGCTGCTCGTCGCGGTCATCGTGATCGCGGCCATCGCATACGGCCTGTACTACTTCCTCGTCGCCCGCTTCCATGAAGACACCGACGATGCGTACGTGAACGGCAACGTCGTGCAGATCACGCCGCAGGTCACCGGCACCGTGATCGCCGTGAAGGCGGACGACACGCAAACGGTCAAGGCCGGCGACCCGCTCGTCGTGCTCGACCCGGCCGATTCGCAGGTCGCGCTGCAGCAGGCGGAAGCCAACCTCGCGCAGACGGTGCGCCAGGTGCGCGGCCTGTTCGTCAACGACGACCAGTACCGCGCACAAGTCGCGCTGCGCCAGTCCGACCTGTCGAAGGCACAGGACGACCTGCGTCGCCGCCTCGCCGTCGCGCAGACGGGCGCCGTGTCGCAGGAAGAAATCTCGCACGCCCGCGACGCGGTGAAGGCCGCGCAGGCATCGGTCGACGCCGCCCAGCAGCAGCTCGCATCGAATCGCGCATTGACCGCGAACACGACGATCGCATCGCACCCGAACGTGATGGCCGCCGCCGCGAAGGTGCGCGACGCATACCTCGCGAACGCGCGTAACGTGCTGCCGGCGCCGGTCACCGGCTACGTCGCAAAGCGCTCGGTGCAGGTCGGCCAGCGCGTATCGCCCGGCAACCCGCTGATGTCGGTGGTGCCGCTCAATGCCGTGTGGGTCGACGCGAACTTCAAGGAAGTCCAGTTGAAGCACATGCGCATCGGCCAGCCGGTCGAGATGACGGCCGACATCTACGGTTCGTCGGTCACGTACCACGGCAAGGTCGTCGGCTTCTCGGCCGGCACGGGCTCGGCGTTCTCGCTGCTGCCGGCGCAGAACGCGACCGGCAACTGGATCAAGGTCGTGCAGCGCCTGCCGGTGCGTATCGAGCTCGACCCGAAGGATCTCGACAAGCATCCGCTGCGCATCGGCCTGTCGATGCAGGTCGACGTGGACATCAAGGACGAACGCGGCGACCAGCTCGTCAACGCGCCGAACACCGTCTACGAGACCAACGTGTTCGCGAAATACGGCGACGAAGCCGACGCCGAAATCGCGCGCATCATCGCCGAGAACGCAGGCGGCAACGCGTCGGCGCCGGTCGCGGCGAAGCAGAACGCCGCCGCGAAAATGATGTAACCGTTCCGACTCCGGAAAGACAACCGACATGGCACAGGCTCCTGTCTCCTACCCGCCCCTGCAGGGCGGGCAACTCGTGCTCGGCACGATCGCGGTGTCGCTCGCGGTGTTCATGAACGTGCTCGACACGTCCATCGCGAACGTCGCGATCCCGACCATCTCGGGCGACCTCGGCGTGTCGTCCGACCAGGGCACGTGGGTCATCACGTCGTTCGCGGTCGCCAACGCAATCTCGGTGCCGCTGACCGGCTGGCTGACCGACCGTTTCGGGCAAGTTCGCCTGTTCCTCGCGTCGATCATCCTGTTCGTCATCTCGTCATGGATGTGCGGGCTGGCGCCGAGCCTGCCATTCCTGCTCGCGTCACGCGTGCTCCAGGGTGCCGTCGCGGGCCCGATGATTCCGCTGTCGCAATCGCTGCTGCTGTCGAGCTATCCACGCGCGAAGGCGCCAATGGCGCTCGCCCTGTGGTCGATGACGACGCTGATCGCGCCGGTCGCGGGGCCGATCCTCGGCGGCTGGATCTCGGACAACTATTCGTGGCCGTGGATCTTCTACGTGAACATCCCCGTCGGCATCGCCGCCGCGCTTGCCACGTGGTCGATCTACCGTACGCGCGAATCGACGGTGCGCCGCGCGCCGATCGACGGCGTCGGCCTCGCGCTACTCGTGCTGTGGGTCGGCTCGCTGCAGATCATGCTCGACAAGGGCAAGGATCTCGACTGGTTCGCGTCGACCACGATCGTCGCGCTCGCGTTGATCGCGGTCATCTCGTTCGCGTTCTTCGTGATCTGGGAGCTGACCGCGGAACATCCGGTCGTCGACCTGTCGCTGTTCCGCATGCGCAACTTCACGGGCGGCACGATCGCGCTCGCGGTCGGCTACGGGCTCTACTTCGGCAATCTCGTGCTGCTGCCGCTGTGGCTGCAGACCCAGATCGGCTATACGGCCACCGATGCGGGGCTCGTGATGGCGCCCGTGGGGTTGTTCGCGATCCTGCTGTCGCCGCTGACCGGCAAGTTCCTGCCGCGCACCGATCCGCGCTACATCGCGACCGCCGCGTTCCTCACGTTCGCGCTGTGCTTCTGGATGCGTTCGCGCTACACGACCGGCGTCGACGAATGGTCGCTGACGCTGCCGACGCTCGTGCAGGGCATCGCGATGGCGGGCTTCTTCATCCCGCTGGTGTCGATCACGCTGTCGGGCCTGCCCGGCCACCGCATTCCGGCGGCGTCCGGCCTGTCGAACTTCGTGCGGATCATGTGCGGCGGCATCGGCACGTCGATCTTCCAGACCGCGTGGGACCACCGCAACAACTTCCACCACGCGCAGCTGGTCGAGCAGACGAATCCGTACAACCCGACGTTCAATCAGGCCGTCACTCAGATGGGCAATCTCGGGCTTACGCAGCAGCAGGCACACGGCCTGATCAACAACATGGCCACGCAGCAGGCTGCGCAGCTGGGCGTGAACGATCTGTTCTACATTTCGGCGGCGATCTTCGTGCTGCTGATCGGACTGATCTGGATCACGAAGCCCGAACGCGCGGGCGGCGGCGATGCGGGTGCGGCGGCGTCGGCCGCGCACTGAGCACCACGTTCAACGCAATGCACCCAACAAAAAACCCGGTCGATTTCGACCGGGTTTTTTGTGCCGGCGATGGCGCTTGCGCGCCTCGCATCACTCAGCCGTCACGACCAGCCGCTCCGGCGCGAGCACGCCATTCGCCTTGCGCGCCACGCCGAGCAACCGCGTTGCGTCGTACACGCGCACGCGCTCGCCCTCGCCCGCGTCGATCGGTTCGAGCGCCGACAGCGGTAGCCGCTGCCCGTGCAGAAACCGCTTCGCGCTAGCTTCGTCGAGACGCACCAGCGGAAACGTCGACAGCAGCGCATCAACCGGCTGCAGCCATGCATCGCGCGCCGATTCGGCCGCGTCCGACAGCGCGTCGAGCGTCACCGCATGCTCGAGCGTCAGCGCACCGACGCCCGTGCGACGCAGCATCGTCAAATGCGCGCCGCAACCCAGCGCTTCGCCGATATCCTCCGCCAGCGTGCGCACATACGTGCCCTTGCTGCAGGTCACGCGAAACGTCACGTCGGGCAGCTCGCACGCGAGTAGTTCGAGCAAGTGGATCGTCACGTTGCGGCCTTCCCGCTCGACGGTCTGACCTGCGCGCGCATATTCATACAGCGGCTTGCCGTCGCGCTTGAGCGCCGAATACATCGGCGGCACCTGCACGATGTCGCCGGTGAAGCGCACGAGCGCGGCTTCCACCGCCGCCCGATCGCATTCGACCGGCCGCGTGTCGATCACGTCGCCTTCCGCGTCGCCGGTGGCCGTGCGCTGGCCGAGACGCATCGTCGCTTCATAGGTCTTGTCGGCGTCGAGCAAATCCTGCGAAAACTTGGTCGCTTCGCCGAAACACAACGGCAGCAGGCCCGAAGCCAGCGGATCGAGCGTGCCGGTGTGACCGGCCTTCTTCGCGAGAAGCAGGCGCTTCGCGCGAATCAGCGCATCGTTGCTGGACAGGCCGACCGGCTTGTCCAGCAGGAGAACGCCGTCCAGCACGCGCCGGGGCACGCGCGGACGTTGGGGTGCTGCATTCGTCATAGGCCCGTCGAGCTCAGTCGTCCTTGGCAGGCGCGTCGGCCTCGTCGTCGTCCTTCGCGCGGGTCGAGTTCGCTTCCTTGATCAGGCGCGACATTTCGACGGCCTTCTCGATCGTCTGGTCGTAATGGAAATGCAGCGTCGGCACCGTATGAATGTGCAGGCGCTTGAACAGCAGGTTGTGCAGGTGACCCGACGCATGGTTCAGCGCCTCCTGCGTCTTGTCCGGATCGCCGGTGAGCGCCGTGAAATAGACCTTCGCGTGCGCATAGTCCGGCGTGAGTTCCACGCTCTGGATGGTCACGATGCCGACGCGCGGATCCTTGACCTCGCGCATGATGAGTTCGGACAGATCGCGCTGAATCTGGTCGGCGATCTGAACGTTGCGATTGGGGGAAGTACGTTTCCTGGACATGATCGATCCGTGATCCGTTTATCAGGATGAAGCGGCGGCCGTTTTCGGCACGCCACCATGAAAATGGGCGGGACAGGCCCAAGCCTGCCCCGCCCATGAGCCGATGCGCGACGATTACAGCGTACGCGCGACTTCGGTCACTTCGAAGACTTCGAACTGGTCGCCTTCGACGATATCGTTGAAGTTCTTCACCGACATACCGCACTCGAAGCCTTGCTTCACTTCCTTCACGTCGTCCTTGAAGCGCTTCAGCGATTCGAGTTCGCCCGTGAAGATCACGACGTTGTTGCGCAGCACGCGCACCGACGACGAGCGCTTGACGATACCGTCCGTGACCATACAGCCGGCGACCGTGCCGATCTTCGGTACCTTGAAGACCTGGCGCACCTCCACCATGCCGGTGATGACTTCGCGCTTCTCCGGCGCCAGCATGCCCGACATCGCCGCCTTCACCTCATCCACTGCGTCGTAGATGATGTTGTAGTAGCGGATATCGATGCCGTTCGCCTCGGCCAGCTTGCGTGCCTGAGCATCCGCACGCGTGTTGAAGCCGATGATGACCGCCTTCGATGCCGTCGCGAGGTTGACGTCGTTTTCGCTGATGCCGCCCACCGCGCTGTGCACGATCTGCACGCGCACTTCGTCGGTCGACAGCTTGAGCAGCGACTGCACGAGCGCTTCCTGCGAACCCTGCACATCGGCCTTGATGATGAGCGGCAGGTTCTGCACTTCGCCCTCGCCCATCTGCTCGAGCATGCTTTCCAGCTTCGCGGCCTGCTGCTTCGCGAGCTTCACGTCGCGGAACTTGCCCTGACGGAACAGCGCGATTTCACGTGCCTTGCGCTCGTCCGGCAGCACGATCACTTCCTCGCCCGCACCCGGCACTTCCGACAGACCCTGGATTTCGACCGGGATCGACGGGCCGGCTTCCTTCGTCGGCTTGCCGTTCTCGTCGAGCATCGCACGGACGCGGCCGTAGGCCGTACCCGCCAGCACGATGTCGCCGCGGTTCAGCGTACCGGACTGCACGAGGATCGTCGCGACCGGGCCTTTACCCTTGTCGAGCTTCGCTTCGATCACGATGCCCTTGGCCGGCGCTTCGACCGGTGCCTTCAGTTCCAGCACTTCGGCCTGCAGCAGCACGTTCTCGAGCAGATCGTCGATACCCGCGCCGGTCTTCGCCGACACCGGCACGAACGGCGAATCGCCACCGTATTCTTCCGGCACGACGCCTTCCGCGACCAGCTCCTGCTTGACGCGATCGGGGTTCGCATCCGGCTTGTCGATCTTGTTGATCGCGACGACGATCGGCACGCCGCCCGCCTTCGCGTGGGCGATGGCTTCCTTCGTCTGCGGCATCACGCCGTCGTCGGCCGCCACCACCAGCACCACGATGTCGGTCGCCTTCGCGCCGCGTGCACGCATTGCCGTGAACGCTTCGTGACCCGGCGTATCGAGGAACGTGATGACGCCACGCGGCGTTTCGACGTGGTAAGCGCCGATGTGCTGCGTAATGCCGCCCGCTTCGCCCGCTGCAACCTTCGCGCGGCGGATGTGGTCGAGCAGCGACGTCTTGCCGTGGTCGACGTGACCCATCACCGTGACGACCGGCGGACGCGGCAGTTGCTCCGCATCGGTACCGGTTTCGCCTTCGACGAGCAGCGCTTCCGGATCGTCCAGCTTCGCGGCAACCGCGCGGTGGCCCAGTTCCTCGACGATGATCATCGCCGTTTCCTGGTCCAGCACCTGGTTGATCGTGACCATCTGGCCCATCTTCATCATCACCTTGATGACTTCGGAGGCCTTGATCGACATCTTGTGCGCGAGATCGGCAACCGACACGGTTTCCGGCACATGCACTTCGCGAACGATCGGTTCGGTCGGCGCCTGGAACGTCGAACTGTCCTGGTGACGGCCGCGACCCTTCGGGCCGCCGCGCCAGCCGCGGTCGACGCCGCCGCTCGAGTCGCCGCGCGTCTTGATGCCGCGACGCTTCGATGCGTCGTCCTGCCAGCCGCCCTTGCCTGCGCCCGGCTTCTTGTTGCGGTCGCCCGCGCCTGCCGGCGCCTGCGTGGTGGCCGGAGCCGCCGCACCCGCCGGCTTCTTCACGGCCGGACGCGCCTGTGCGCCTTCCGGCTTCGCCGGCTTGTGCAGCGTGCCCTTCGCTTCAGCCGGCTTCGGCGGCTCGACCGGCTTCGGCGGCTCGACTGCCTTGACCACGGCCTTGCGCGGCGTGTTCATCATTTCGCGGATCGCGCGTGCTTCGGCTTCTGCCGCCGCGCGACGCTTGCTGATCTCTTCCTGCTCGGCGCGCGCCTTGTCGGCTGCCTCGCGGGCAGCGTCCTCGGCCTTCTTCGCCGCTTCGCGCTGCGCCGCGCGTTCGGCGGCTGCGCGTGCTTCGTCCTGCGCGGACTGCGTCGGCGTCGCTTCCTGCTCGGCAGCAGCAGCCTGCTGCGCTGCCGCCTGCTGCTGGGCTGCGGCGGCTTCCGCCGCGGCACGCTTCGTCGCCGCTTCTTCCTCGGCGCGACGGCGCTCGGCCTCGGCCGCTTCCTCGCGGGCGCGACGTTCGGCTTCCTCGCGCTCGAGGCGCTCCTGACGCTCGCGCAGCTCCTGCGCCTGCTTCTCGAGCAGCTCGGCCTCGCGGCGCGCCTCTTCCTCGCGACGCTTCAGTTCTGCATCGTCGTCCGCTTCGGCGACCTGCGCCTGACCCTGTTCCGCGCCGTCGGCCACGTCGTCGCGCTTGACGAACGTACGCTTCTTGCGGACCTCGACCTGAATGGTGCGAGCCTTGCCCGTCGCGTCAGATTGCTTGATCTCCGACGTATGCTTGCGGGTCAGCGTGATCTTGCGCTTGTCGCCGTCGGTTGCGCCGTGCGACTTGCGCAAATGATCGAGCAGACGCGCCTTGTCCGCTTCGGACAGCGCATCGTCTTCACTCGCTTTCTGGACGCCCGCTGCCTGCAGCTGTTCGAGCAGCACACCAGCAGGCATTTTCAGTTCCGCGGCAAATTGGGCTACGTTGTTACTCGCCATTCATTCCTCTTAGTGCAAGGACCGATTCCTTGCGGTTAGCATCGGGTCAGGCCATACGGCCGCCATCAAATCAGTGCGCCATGGTCATTTCTCACTGGAACCAATGTTCACGTGCTTTCATGATCAACGCCTTAGCGGCATCCTCTTCCATTCCGGTCATGTCGACCAGTTCATCTACAGCCAGTTCGGCGAGATCGTCGCGCGTCTGCACGCCGTGTTCGGCCAGCTTCGCGAGCAGCTCCGGCGTGATGCCGTCGAGGCTCTTGAGATCCAGCGCTGCGTTCTCGACCTTTTCTTCGTTCGCGATGGCCATCGTCAACAGCGCGTCGCGTGCGCGGTTGCGCAGTTCGTGCACGGTGTCCTCGTCGAACGCCTCGATTTCGAGCATTTCGTTGAGCGGCACGTACGCGATTTCCTCGAGGCTCGTGAAGCCTTCGTCGATCAGGATGTCGGCAACTTCTTCGTCGACGTCGAGACGCGCCATGAACAGCGCACGCAGCCGGTCGCGCTCTTCGCCCTGCTTCAGCGCGGATTCGTCCGGCGTCATGATGTTGATCTGCCAGCCGGTCAGTTCGCCGGCAAGGCGCACGTTCTGACCGCTGCGGCCGATCGCGACAGCCAGTTCGTTCTCGTCGACGACGACGTCCATCGAATGCTTTTCTTCATCGACGACGATCGACTGGACGGCTGCCGGCGCGAGCGCGCCGATAACGAACTGGGCGGGATCTTCCGACCATAGCACGATGTCGATGTTTTCGCCACCGAGCTCGTTGCGCACGGCCTGCACGCGCGAACCGCGGATGCCGACGCAGGTGCCGATCGGATCGATCCGCTTGTCGTACGCGATCACGCCGATCTTCGCGCGCACGCCCGGGTCGCGGGCGGCCGCCTTGATCTCGAGCAGGCCCTGCTCGATTTCCGGCACTTCCATCTCGAACAGCTTCATCAGGAATTCGGGCGCCGTGCGCGACAGCTCGATCTGCGGGCCGCGCGCGGTGCGGTCGACCTTCGCGATGTATGCCCGCACGCGGTCGCCCACGCGCAGGTTTTCCTTCGGGATCAGCTGATCGCGGCGCAGCAGCGCCTCGACACGGCCCGATTCGACGATGAAGTTGCCCTTGTCGAGCCGCTTCACCGTACCCGTCATGATCTTTTCGCCACGCTCGAGGTAGTCGTTCAGGATCTGCTCGCGCTCCGCGTCGCGCACCTTCTGCAGGATCACCTGCTTCGCGGCCTGCGCGCCGATCCGACCGAATTCGATCGACGGAACGGGTTCCTCGACATACTCGCCGACTTCGACGTCGGGCTTCTGCTCACGTGCTTCGAACAGCAGGATCTCGCGATCCGGCTCCTGCAAGCCTGCCTCGTCGGGCACGACGAGCCAGCGACGGAAGGTTTCGTGCTCGCCGCTTTCGCGATCGATATGGACGCGGATTTCGGCGCCTTCGTCGAACAGCTTCTTGGAAGCGGACGCGAGCGCAGCCTCGAGGGCGCCCAGCACCACATCCTTGTCGACGTTTTTCTCGCGCGCCAGCGCATCCACCAGCATCAACACTTCGCGACTCATTATTTGCGGCTCCTAAAGTCAACTTGCGGAATCAGGCGGGCTTTATCGATATCGGCCAGCGTGAAATCCAGCATGGCTGCCTCGCCCTTCTTCCCCTCAAATTCCAAACCGATCGTTTCGCCATTCGGCGCGTGCAGAATGCCCCGGTACGTCTTGCGCCCGTCCAGCGGCTTTTTCAAGGTCACGGAAACTTCGCTGCCGGCGAAGCGCTCGAAGTCGGCCAGCTTCTTCAACGGGCGGTCGAGCCCCGGGGACGAGACTTCGAGCCGTTCGTAATCGATATTTTCGACCGTCAAGACGTGCTGGAGCTGACGCGTAACCTTTTCGCAATCTTCGAGCGAGATGCCGGCAGGCTGATCGATATAGATGCAAAGCATGCCGCGCCCGGTGCGCTCGAGTTCCACCAGCTCGTAGCCGAGCCCGGTGACCGTGGTTTCTATCAGTTCCGTCAGTTGCACAGTGTCCTCTCAGGTGTTCGCGCCCGCCGCTCGCGATTCACCCGCGGGCGCGCGCCTTAGCCGGCGCAGGAAGCGCTACCCGAGATGCCTAACCGTTTCAGCAAAAAAAAATGGGCGGAACGCCCATCTTCTTACTGGTGGTCGCACCTGAGCCGCACATTGAATCCGTACGCCCAGCGACTCCGCGATTATAGCGATTTTTGGCGCAAACGCCAAGCCAGCCGGTAAAAGCAGCGCGTCGGCCGCCTTTACGGACCAAAAATGCGAAATCGGGCTTGTCCGGTCGACCGGCGCATCCCGCCGCGCCGATGATCGGCATTGCCGCGGCACGCGGCATGGATACAGCCGAAGATCATCGACGCGATGCGTCGTGCCGGAAAAATCGGCCGGACGCCGATCGAACCGGCACGCCGGCGGCTCTACGCCGCCGTGCGCCAATAGACGCTTAGCGGCCGCGCGTGCGGCTGCGCTGCGGACGCTGGCCACCGCGCGCGCCGCCGCCGTTGCCGGCGCCGTCCGCACGATTGCCGTTCGGATTGCGATTGCCGCCACCCTTGCTGCCGCCGCGCTTCGGGCCGGCGCCATCGCGCTTCGGGCCCGCGCCATACGACGCGCGATTGCCGTCGACATCGCGGCCACCGCCGGTGCGATTGCCGTCGCGGCCGCCGCCTGCGCGGTTGCCATCACGGCCGCCGCCCGCGCGGTTGCCATAACCCGACGGCGCAACCGGCAGGCTGCCGTAGCCGCTCAGGCCCGGCAGACCCGGGCCGCCGCGTCGGCCACCGCCGCGACGCGGCTGGTCGAGTTGCCCGTGCGTCGTCAGCACCGGCTCGCGACTGATGAAGCCCATCGACGTCTCCATCGGGTCGGGCTGGCGACGCTCGGCCGGACCGGCACTGCCGCGCTTGCCCTTCTCCTCGGCCGGCGCCTTCAGGCCGACGGTCGCCATCAGCTTGCGCACCTGCGCGTCGTCGAGCTCTTCCCAACGACCGCGCTTCAGGCCGCGCGGCAGCGGAATCGGGCCGTGACGCGTCCGGATCAACCGACTCACCATCAGGCCGACCGCCTCGAACATCCGGCGCACTTCGCGGTTGCGGCCTTCGGCCAGCGCGACGTGATACCAGTGGTTCGTGCCTTCGCCGCCGCCATCGCGGATGCGCAGGAAATTCGCCAGGCCGTCGTCGAGCTCGACGCCGTGCAGCAGCTTCTGCCGCATCCCTTCGGCCAGCTCGCCGACGACGCGTACCGCGTACTCGCGCTCGACGCTGTAACGCGGATGCATGAAGCGGTTCGCGAGATCACCGGAGGTCGTCAGCATCAGCAGACCTTCGGTATTGAAGTCGAGGCGGCCCACCGCGAGCCATTTCGCCGTCTTCATCGGCGGCAGACGGTCGAACACCGACGGACGGCCTTCCGGATCCGCGTGGCTGACGATCTCGCCGGTCGGCTTGTGATACAGCAGCACGCGCGGCGGCTTGTTCGGCAGCTTGCGCTTGACCGGCTTGCCGTTGATCCGCACCTGGTCGGTCGGCATGATCCGCTGGCCGATGTGCGCGGGCTCGCCGTTCACCGACACGCGGCCGGCGACGATCAGCTCTTCCATTTCGCGGCGCGAACCCATGCCTGCTTCCGCCAGCACCTTGTGGAGCTTCGGCGCGTCGTCGTCCGGCGACAGCACGCGCTTGTTCGCCGGCTGGCTGCGGCCGCGGCGCAGCATCGGCGCACGCACGCCGCTGCCGCCCGCGGAGTTGTCCGCGTCGAAGGCGGGCGACGTCACGTATGCGAACAGCTCGTCCTGGGACGCATCGCTTTCCGCCGCCTTCGCCGGGCCGCCTTCAGCCTTCGCCGCACCGCGACGGCCCTGGCCGCCCTGGCCACCCTTCGGTGCGCCTTCGCGCTTGGCGGCCGGCTTGCGACCGCCCTTGGCCGCGCCTTCCTTGCGCGGCGCACGCGCCGGCTGCGCGTCGACAGCGTCGGCCGGCTGCGCATCCGCGCCCTCGGCACCCGGCTGCTCGCCTTCGGCGCCCTTCGACTTGGCCGCCGCGCGACGCCGCGCGATCAGGCTGCGCGGGCCGCGCCGCAGACCGCGGCGGGGACGCTCGTCGCCACCCGCGGCCGAAGCATCCTGCTCCGGCGCATCGTCGGCACGCGCTGCCTGCACGGCAGGCGCGGACGATTCAATATCGTGGATATCTGTCAAAACAACCTCAAAATGTCAGGTCTCGCGCCCGGCGCGGGCGCGGCAAGAAGTTGGCCGCGATCAGGCGCGACGCTGTTCGGGTTCTGCTTCGTCGTCCGGCAGCGCGTCGGCGCCGATGGGCGCACTGGCGCTTCGCACGGCATCCGCGAGACTGTCGGACGTGTCGTCCAGCGTCTCGTCGTCCGCAGGACGGGGGCGGGATGCGTCGGCCTGATCGGCCTCGCCGGGCATGCCGCCGGCCGCTTCCGCTCCGTCTCCGGCAGCCGCTTCGGCGGCCGGCTTGCGATCTTCCTCGCTCCAATCCGCACGCTGCGGCTCGGGCTGCACATCGGTCGGCACTGCTTCGGCGCCAACCTGTTCCGTCTGTTCAATCTGTTCCGTTTGCCCGCGATCAGCATCGAGCGTATCGCGACCCGGAATTTCCTGCGTCGACGCGACGTCGGCCGCGGCATCGCCGGCCCCGTCGGTCGACTCGCCGGCGACTGCTTCATCCGCCAGCGCCTGCGGCGCGTCGGCCGCCGGCATGTCACCGTCGAAATCCATCGCCTGCTGCGCGAGCAGCGCGGCCTCGATGTTCGCGGCCGGCTCTTCGAGCGCGGGCAGGTCGTCGAGCGCCTTCAGGCCGAGATCGTCGAGGAACTGCTTGGTCGTCGCATACAGCGCCGGACGCCCCGGCACGTCGCGATGACCGATCACCTCGATCCAGCCGCGGTCCTCGAGTTGCTTGACCACCTGCGTATTGACCGTGACGCCGCGAATCTCTTCAATGTCGCCGCGCGTGACGGGCTGCCGGTACGCGATGATCGCGAGCGTTTCGAGCACCGCGCGCGAATATTTCGGCGGCTTCTCGGGATGCAGGCGATCCAGATAATGACGCATCGCCGGCTTGCTCTGAAAGCGCCACCCGGTCGCCAGCGCCACCAGTTCGACACCGCGACCGGACCAATCCTGTTTCAGGTCTTCGAGCAACGTGCGGACCGTGTCAGCCGACACGCCGTCGGCAAAGAGCTTGCGCAAATCGCCAAGCTTCAGCGGTTCCTGCGCACAGATCAAAGCAGTCTCGAGGACGATCTTCGCCTCTTGGGTATTCATGCAGCTAGGCCAGACCCTGTGGTCAAACGAACCGGATCAACAAACAGACGAAAGGAACGGAAGACGCGCTCGCCCGATTCTGATCGGTCATATTGATGGGAGCACGAACCGGGGGCGGCGAACCAACTTCAGGCCAGGCCCAAACCGGACGGAACAGCACGGCTCAACGACGGAACCGCGTGACTGAGCGCCATATTACGCAAAATTGCCCGGTGCGTAAAGATGAGCGGAACAGGCCGCCGCCCGGGCGGCGCGCCCGCTCCGTCCCCGCTTCAGCGGGCACCCGCGCCATGCGCAAGGAACCGGCGCAGCCGCTCGACGCCCGCGTCGAGCCGCGCCGGATCGCACGCATAACACCAGCGCACGAACCCCTCCCCCTCCGGGCCGAACGCACGCCCGGGCGCCAGGCCGAGCCCCGCGTCGCGCACCAGCGTCTTGCAGAACGCCAGGCTGTCGGCCGCCCCCGGCAGCCGCAGGAACAGGTACATCGCGCCCGGCGGAGGCGGCACCTCGACGCCCGGCAGCGTCCGCAGCGCGGCGACCAGGTGATCGCGCGCGTCGCGCAGCGCCGTGACTAACGACCGCACGAACGGCTCGCCGTCGCGCAACGCGACCTCGGCCGCGGCCTGCACGAAGCCCGGCGCGCACGACGTGTTGTATTCGACGAGCTTCGACAGGTCGCCCATCACCAAGGCCGGCGCAATCAGCCATCCGAGCCGCCAGCCCGTCATCGCCCATGCCTTCGAGAACGAATTCACGACCACGACGCGCTCGTCGCGAGACGCGATGTCGAGAAACGACGGCGCGCCGCCCTCGTCGAAGGCAAGCCGCTCGTACACCTCGTCGGCGACCAGCCAGATGCCGTGACGACGACAATGGGCGAGCACGGCCAGCTGATCGTCGCGCGACATCGTCCAGCCGGTCGGGTTGTTCGGCGAGTTGATCAGCAGCATCCGCGTATCGGGCGTCAGCGCCGCGAGCAGCCGGCCGACGTCGAGCTGCCAGCCCGCGTCGCCGTAGCCGAGCGGCACGCAATCGACCTGCGCTCCCAGAATCTTCGGAATCTCGACGAGATTCGGCCACAGCGGCGTGACGGCGACGACACGCTCGCCCGGCCCGACCAGCATCTGGGCGGCCAGCATCAGCGCACTCACGCCCGAACTCGTCACGGCGACCGTGTCGGCCGCCGTCGCACCGTGACGCGCGCTGACGTAGGCCGCGATCGCGTCGCGCAGCGGCGCCGTGCCGAGATTGTGCGTGTAGAAGGTCGCGCCGTCGCGCAGCGCCGCCGCCGCGGCGTCGCGGATGAAGTCCGGCGTCACGCGATCGGATTCGCCGAACCAGAACGGCAGCATGTCCGGCACGCCGAAGCCGGCGTTCGCGACCTCGCGGATCAGCGACGGCCGCAGCGCATGCACCGCGGTGCGCGCCGCCGGCTCATCGTGCGGCGGGAAAAAACCTGCGGAATGCGTCATCGAGAACACCGCGGAGGAACACGATCCGCGTAGTGTACCGGCCGGCAAGCCGGACCGGCGCACGGCGGCGCACGTCAGTCGAGATCCTCGGCCCTTGCCGGCATCTGCCGCACGAGCTCCCAGATCGCCTGCGCGGCGGGCGACAACGACCGGTCGCGGCGGCGCACCAGCTCGACGGTGCGTTCGGTGCGCGGCGTGAGCGGCCGCGCGACCAGCGTCGAGCCGGCAGGCAGCGGCAACGACAGCCACGGCTGCACGCTCACGCCGACACCGGCCTCGACCAGCCCGAACACGGTCGCCGAATGCCCGAGTTCCTGCATGACCGTCGCGTTGACGCGATGCGTGGCCAGCGCCGCGTCGATCAGCGGCCGACTGCCCGACGCATGATCGAGCAGCACGAGGCGCTCGCCGTCGAGCGCCGTCCACGGCACCTCGGCCCGCGCCGCAAGCGAATGGTCGGCGCGCGCGACGAGGCAGAACGAATCGGTCATCAGCGGCTCGCAGACGATATCGGCGACCGTCAGCGGCCCGATCACGACGCCGAAGTCGACTTCGCTCGACTTCACCTTGCGCAGCACGTCGCTCTGCACGTCGTCGCGCAGGCCGAGCGTCACGAACGGGAACTGGCGCTCGCACGACGCCACCACGCGCGGCATCAGCCTGCAGGCGATCGTCGGGCTTGCCGCGACGATCACGCGCCCGCGACGCTGCTCGCCGATTTCGCGAATCTCGCGCAGCGTGTCGTCGAGATCGTCGAGCAGGCGCGACACGCTCGCGATCAGGTTTCCGCCGACGTCGGTCAGCTGCACGTCGCGCGTCGTCCGGTCGATCAGCTTCAACCCGAGTTCGGCCTCGAGCTCACGCACGCAACGGCTGACCGCGGACTGCGTGAGCCCGATCTCGTCACCCGCCCGACTGAAGCTCTTGAGCCGCGCGACCTCGATGAACACGCGAAGCTGGCGCAGCGTAACGTTCATGTCCCGACCTCATCAATCGCCGATATCGATGCGTGATTCTAATGTGCGAAGCCGTCCGCGGTGAGCGAATCTGGCCCCCGCCGTCCATGTTTCGCTGCGGTGCAATAGATTCGCAAACGCACGTGACATGGGCGAATTGCACAAGATTGGTGATTGTCCCGATTTGCTGACGGGTTATTTTGGCGTCTTATACGCCCCTAGCTGACTTAGCCGTTAGCTCGCTGCCAAGCGGCTCTCGAGGGATTCACCTCCGACATGGCACGCTTCGTGCATTACCTTGCGCACAGGGTGCAGGTTCGTCGGACGGAAGAGCAGAAACGCCGCTGCCGGCCAACCGGACGCCCCCACCCGGCACTCGACGCTCGAGTGCTTGAAGAGTGCGCGGCGCAGGGCAGCGCACCGGAGTTAGCTTCGCTGAGGTGAGGACATGATGCTGTTCGACGATTTGAGAGATAACGAGTGGGCGCTGGTCGAGGGTCTGTTTTGCTCGGAGCCCGCGCGGAGCGAGCGGCGCGGCCGTCCCCGCGTGGAAGCCCGGTCGGTGGTCAACGCCGTGCTGTGGGTGCTGTCGACGGGTGAAGGCTGGTCGAAACTGCCGGGCCGCTACCCGTCCCCGCCGACCTGCCGCCGCCGCTTCGACGAATGGCAGGCGGACGGTACGCTCGCCGAAATCGTGAAACGACTCGGCACGAGCGGTCGGCAAATCTCGCTGCGCGGACGCATCGGCGCAAGCGCGGCGAAGCCGCCCGCTCCGCCGAGCCGCGATCGGCTGCGCGGCGCCTTCTGGACCAATCCGGAATCCTGGCGCGCGCCCGTCAAGATGGCGTAACGAATGCTCGATCGGGCGGCTGCGGCCGCCCGGTGTCTTTCTGCGACGCGACTTCGTTGCGTCGCACGCTTTGCCGTCGATTACCGTTGTCGTGCCGCGAAACATCTATTTACCAATATTTACAGCAAGCCTGCACTCCCACGCTTACCTTAGCGTCATATCAACAGGCCGCACGGACGGCTTGAGAGGGAGCCCCGCCATGAAAACAATGTCACTGCTCGTTGCATGCGGCATTGTCGTTTCCGTGGCGCTGGCCGCTCCGGCCCATGCCGACGATCGCGCGAAGCCGCCCCATCGCCAGCAGGACCACCGCAACAGCCTCCGCCAGCCGCCGGCCGCCAACTCGTCGAGCCGGCAAACCGTGCCGCGCGGCGACTTGCGCGGCGATATCGCCAGCAACGCTCGGGCGCGGATCGGCTCACAGCCGCCCGGCATGTCGCGTCATCCGTAGTCCTGTCGATTTCGAGATTTCGCCAAAGAAAATGCCCGGATCCGGGAACTGCGCCGCATGCGGCGAGTCACATCGTTGCCATGAGCACAGCGTGGCAGCAGCAAAAGTATCCGGTACGCCCGTATCCTCGCGATACGGGCTTTTTTTGCATCGCCGGCCTGCGCGGCGATGCACGGGCCGGGATGAAGCCCGCTACAGGCGGCTTTCGAGAATCGCCACGGCGCCCGCTTCGCTCAATGCGTAGTCGTCCATGCGGCGATCAGTCCAGGAAAGTAATTTCTCGGCGCGCTCGAGGCGCGAGAATTCGGCTCGACCGCTGTCGGTCAGTACGGCAATGTCGACCGGTGCATGAAAGCCCGGTGCGGGGGCAACGGTCTTCTGCCTGACCGTGTCCATCAGCCCGAGCGAACGGAGATACTCGAACACGCCCGGGCGGCGTGCCCACGGTACCTGGCGGTACTGCACTCGTCTCAATGCGTCGAGCACCGCTTCGTTGGAATACGTGGCCATCTCGATTCTTTCTTAAAGTGCAGCGACAATGCGAAGCGGCGCACCGGGCGGGGTCTCCGCCCGCCGAAACCGCCACCGATTCTGGAGGCCAACGTTGTTCGGCGTCGCGTCAGGGCCGTATCGTCAGCCGTCCATAAAAAGACACCATACCCCAATCAAATTGATTCTGTTCGATTCATTTGTACTTCTCTTCATCGGTTTCATGCTCTGCCGCAAGCAGCGTCGAACCATTTCGATCGCCGCCGCCGCGATGTTCTGGCTGCTCGCGACGGGCTGGCTCGCGGCGCCGCTAATCGCGTGGACCGAGGCCGGCGTCACGCCGGTCGAGCGCCCCGACATGCATGGGCGCACCACGCTGATCCTCATCGGCGCCGGCACGCACCGCACCGACACCGGATTGCAGCCGCCGCCGGACGGCGTCGCGCGCATCCGCAAGGTGGCGGCGCTCTATCGCACGTGTCGGCAGCAGGCCCAGCGCTGCACCGTCGTGATGTCGGGCGGCGACCCGCAACATCACGGCGACACGGAGGCGGCCGTCTACGGACGCCAGCTCGTCGCGCAGGGCGTGGCGCCCGCCGACCTCGTGCTCGAACCGAACAGCCGCACGACCTACGAAAACGCGAAATTCACTGCGTCTATACTACGCTCACAGTATGACGACGCGCGCATTCTCGTCACGTCGTCGTATCAGATGCGCCGCGCCCTGCTCGATTTCCGCCGTTTCGGCATCGATCCGCAGCCCGTTTATGCGAATCTCCGCCGCGCGCAGACGGGCTGGCTGCCGCGCTGGCGCAATGTGGCCAACGCCGCGCAGGCGCTGCACGAGCTGGTGGGAATCGCGCAATTCCACGTGTATCGCTGGCTCGGCTGGTTTTGACGACACCGGGAAACCCGGCGCGAAAATCGCGGTACCACTCGGATGGCAGACGCGTGACGAAGTGCGCGAAGTGTTGCGCGACTTCAACGAGGTCTTGCGTCGTGCGACGATCCGGTGCACATTGATCCGTCACTTTTGTTACACTCGACACGCACTCGACGGCAGTCGCCAGACAAAACGGCAACACTCGGGTTCATCACCACTTAGCGGAGGTAAAGCAATGAAGAAGACGTCCCTGGCTATCCTGGTAGCGATGTCGGCGCTGACTGGCGCAGCGTACGCGCAAGAGAGCACGCAGATTCAAACCATCACCGACCCGGCCAAGATCGCCGAGATCGAGCAGCGTGCACAAGCGCTGCAACAGCAACAAGCGGCCGAAGCGGCTCAGCCGGCGGCGCAGGAAGAGCATCACCACGGCAAGAAGGCTGCGCATCACAAGAAGGCCGCCAAGAAGGCGAAGGCTGCAGACGCTGCCAGCCAGTAAGTTCGGCGGCACCGCTTCAGCGAAAAGCCGAATCCGGGCAGCCGGGTTCGGCTTTTTTGGTTGCGGCGCCTGCGCGCTGTGCTAAAGTCGCGCACCGAAATTTTCCACCCGTGCGCACCCCGGTGCGGAGGACAGCATGAGCAACATTCAACTCGACATCGAGTGGACCGAAGCCGCCACTCGCCAGATCAAGCAACTGATGCCCCGCGGCTCGGCCGACGCGTTCCTCGCGCTGCCGCCGATCGAGTGCCTGCCGATGGAAGGCGACGTGCTGTTCCTCGGCCCGCAAGGCAAGCAGCAACCGTTCATCGTTGCCGAGCGCCAGTATCACCATGACGGCGACGCCGACTGGACGATCATCCTGATCCTGGACGTACCCGGCACGTCGCACTGACGCGCCGCCCGCGACCGGACACGTCCGGTCGCCCTGGCCTGCTCGCGTTCAGAGGAGCTTCGACAGCACGCGGATTTCGGAACGCTCGATCCAGTCCGCGGCCGCCTCGCGATAAGCGAGAATATGCGCGGAACGCGCATGAGCAGCCAACGCCTCCTCGCTCTCCCAACGCTCGACGAATACGAACCGCGCGGGCTCCTTCAGATCCCGGTGCAAGTCGTACTGCAATGCGCCGGCTTCGTTGCGGGTCGGCTCGACGATACCCTCGAGCACGGTGCGCAGTTTTTCCTCCGCGCCCGGCTTCGCCACGATCAGCGCCACGACTGCAATTTCCGCCATTCCCGCCTCCTTCGTCCGAAAAAGTCCGAGAATACGCGAATCCCGCAGCGCGCATCGGCTACGCCGATACGGCATGACGATGGCACAAAAAAATAGCCCGCGCTTCAGAGAAGCGCGGGCGAAACCGTCGCCCTACGAGGATAGGCGACGGGGCCATCGAGATCCGCACGCGGGTGCGGATCATCATCTGTTGTGCGGACGCTTGTCGCGTCGGCATGTGAAGGCATCGAGACCGTTGTTCGGCGCACGCGGCGCACGCTCCGGACGCTGACGCCAGCCTCCCCGTTCTAACGATTCCAACCTATAAAGCAGGTTACGTGCCAAGCTCGACATGCACGACACTCCTTTGATTCGTAAGGACAATTTTTTGGATCGGCGACAATGTGACACGTGTTCTGTCGTCGTAACGCCCGGATGTTACGTAACGTCACGAGGCGGGCCGAACCACTAGAACAATCGCACGCGCCAGCGAGCAGCCATGAAAAAAGCCCGCCGGATGGCGGGCTTTTCAGGAGTGCGGGAAACGCCGGGATCAGCGGAGCTGATTCACGAGCAATCCCATGATTTGCCGAGCCGGCGACGACGTGTCGATCGCGCCCGCATCGTCGACGACCGCGACACGCGTCTGATCGGCAGTGAGCGCCTTCACGTTGACGCGATACTGCTTCGCCTGCTTTTCCTTCTTGCCGTGGAACAGCTGGCTCCAGAAGCCCTGCTCGGCCGAGCTCAGATCCTTCGGATCGACATAGCGCACGAAATACAGCCCCTTCGAGCGATCGCGATCGTCGACCGTGAAGTTCGCGCGATCGAGCGCGAGACCGACGTGCAGCCACGACCGGTCGTACGGCTCGCCGAGCGTGACTTCGGACGGCACGGCCGCATCAGCCGCGTCGCTGCCTTGCGCCGACGTGCGCGACACGTTCTGCGCGGCGATTGCCGCAGCGGCCTTCGACGACGCGTCGGCATCGGCCTTCTTGTCTTTCGGTACTGCGTCGTCCTTGATGTTCGCGATCGGCGGTTCGCCGTTCTTCGCGCGCTGCTCGTTCTGCGCGAGCACGGCCATCAGCCGCTTCAGGTATTCCGTCTCGAGCGCCGGATCGTTCGGCTTCGGCTCCCACTTGCTCGAATCGTTGTTCGCGCCGGTGATCGCCTCGCGCATCCCCTTCTGACTGATGAACACGTAGGTGCCGCCGTTCGGCGCCGAATCGAGACGCGTACGGTACTTGTTGCGCTCGGCCGTCACGTACGAATTGCCCATCGCCTTCGAGATCACGCTGCGGATCAGGCCGTCGTTGATCTGCGGATGGGTTTCGTTCCAGTCGGTTTCCATCACGCCCTTGTCGCGCTGGTCGACGACGAGCAGGAAGCCCTGCTCCTGCCAGAAACGGCGAACCTGCGGCCAGATCGCGGCCGGTTGCTTGCCGTCGATCACAAGCCAGCTTTCGGTGCCGTCGCGCTGGATATGCATGCCGGCCACGGCCGGCGCGACGGTGTCCAGCGCGGGCGCGGCTTGCTGGACCTGCTTGAGCGCGGACAGGGAAGTCGCGCCGCCCTGGGGCGGCAGCGAACGCTGATCGGCCGTCTCGTCGAGCATGTTGGGCGGCACTGCGAGCGACGCTTCCTTCGATTTCGAATCGCTCTTGTAGTCCACTTTCGTGGGCGACGACGTACCGCAACCGGCGACGAGCGCGCCGGTGGCGAGCACTGCAGCGAACCGCATGGTAAGACGAAGATCAGTCATGTTCGGGGAATCCTCTTCCGCTAAATCACGGCGCTTTCCGTGGATCAACCGTGCATTTTACCGGGGCCGCGCCGCGATGTGCAAAAAAGCGACGGCCAAGAAAAAACCCGCGTCAGCTTGAACTGACGCGGGTTCTTGTCTGGTCGGGGCGAGAGGATTTGAACCTCCGACCACCTGCACCCCATGCAGGTACGCTACCAGGCTGCGCTACGCCCCGAAAGAAAAAAATTATAACAGACAGTTCCCCGATTTAGAACGGGTCGCATGCATTTTGTGCCTGCCCTCGTGAAATTTTTTGGCGCGATCGTGCCGATGCAAGCAATCCGCGGCATCGAACCCGCATCGCCTTCACCGTCACCGCTTGCGCGCGATACAGATGACCGTCAGGCCGGCGATGCAGTTGAAGCGGAACATCGGCAACTCGATGCGGCAGATCGTCTTGAGCAAACCGTTGACGAACGGATGATGACGGCGCAATTGCGACGCAGGCTCGCGCGGATGCGAACGCGCCCGCTCGCCCAGCCGCAGTGCGGCCGCGAGCGGAAACGTCAGGCCGAAATAGTAGGCGCCGTGCTCGACGTCGAGCCCCGCGCGCCGGACCACGTCCTCGAGGCCGCCGAGCGTATACCTGCGCTTGTGCTCGAGAAAATCGTCGTGGCCGCTCCAAAGAAACTGGAACGCGGGAACCGTGATCAGGAACCGGCTGCCCGCAGGCGCGCCCTTCACATACTGCGTCAGCAGCCCGACGTCGTCGTCGACATGCTCGAGCACGTCCATCAGCAACACGAGATCGGCATCGAATCGATCGACGGAGCGCCGAAAGTGGATGGGCTTGCCGGCCGCTTCGCCATCGCTGTCGTCGGCGTAGCTCGTGTCGACACACCATGCTTCCGTCGCCGGCGTGCGCTCGAGCAGATGCTTCGAGAAAAAGCCGGAGCCCGCACCGACGTCGAGTATCCGGTTCACGCCCGACGCGCCCAGGAACCGGCGAATGGCGCTCGCCTTCGACGCGTAGTACCAGTGATCGCCCACTCCCGCACCCAGTACGTCGACTTCCTTCAGGTCCATGGCGCTTCCCCGTGATGGCTGCCGTGTTGTGATGTCGAATTCGCCACTGAGCCGATCTTACCTCGCCGCCCTCGCCGATCGTATCCGTCGATGCCCGGGGCCGCGCCGCTTCGGCATCCGGTGAAACCCGCGCCGGTCATGGTCGACCGCGGGTTTTCAGGGGCGCGTCGAAAGACGCCGGCCGACGGTCCGGACAAACCAAACGACCGTTTGATCCGCCCGTCCATCCACCGCGAAACCATTGTCCGGCAGCCCGCCAGCGCGCCGTAACCGGGCGGCCGTTGTTTGGTAACGCCGCTCTAGCGCGCTATGACACACTGCACGGCATCGACGCTCGCGCCGTGCAGTGGCGCGCGCCCCCGTCGATCAAGACAAGACATGGAGACAGACGATGCGGAATGCGGTCCGGCGCGGCCATCGCTCGCCTTTGGCAATTTTCGACCGGGTTGCCGGCCTGCGACGCACGGCCGCCCCGCGATCACACACGACATCCCGCGTGTTCGGCTGCGGCGCGCTGGCGCTCACGCTGCTCTGCGCCGGCTGCGCGGAATCGGCCGCGCAGCGCGACAGCAACACGTCGATCGCATCGACGAAGATAGAACGCACGAAGGCGGAGCGCCTCGCGCGCGAGCAGCAAATCGCGCGCACCGTGCCGTCGCTCGCGTCGATCAGACTCACGCAACCGCGCCCGTTCACGCTGCGCGACTCGGGCCAGAACGGCGCGATGACGTTCCTGCGCGACGTCGATTTCCGCGTCGTCAACAATCTCGGCTTCTTCATTCATCAGCTGTCGGCCACGCTCGTGCCCACGCAGGCGGGCGCGCCGATCGTATTCGACGATCCGACGAGCTTCGAGATCGACGTGCACGAAGGCACGGTCACGCTCGACAACGCGAAGCTGACCGCCCTCTTCAACACCTACATCTTCGGCTATCGCAACGCGCCGCTGCGCAAGCTCGCGGTATCGGCCGGCGACGGCGTGATCCATCTGCAAGGCGAGATGCAGCGCGACGGCTGGGTACCGTTCTCGCTGACCGGCACGCTCGCGATCCGCGACGGCAGCCAGCTCGTGTTCCACCCGACCGGCGTACGCGTGTCGGGCCTCGACGCGCAGCCGGTGATGCGCGCGGCCAACGTGAAAATGGCCGACCTGCTGAAGGTGGAGACGCCGATCGCGCAACTCGCCGGCGACGATCTCGTGATGGCGGTCGACAAGCTGATGCCGCCGCCGCGCCTGAAGCTGACGATCACCGCGCTGCACGTGACGCCGGCGGGCCTCGACCTGAAGCTCGACGACGGCACGCATGCGGGCTTCGCGATGCCCGCGAACGCGCCGCAGCAAGCGATGTACATTCGCGGCGGCGACGTGAAATTCATGCGCTCGATGCCGATGAACGCGGACATCCTGATCGCTCCGCTCGACGCGTCGAAGCGCGACCAGACGTTCGTGTTCGACCTGTACCACTATCGCGACCAGGTATCGGCCGGCTATTTCAACTTCGACGAAAGCGGCGCGATGGCGATCCGGATGCCTACATATGCGGGCCCGGCCAGCGGCGCGCTGCTCGGCAACGCGGCCGCGCGCCTGAACGACAGCTTCCTCGCCGCGCAGCAGAATGCGCTGCGCGACGTGCGCCAGCATTGGGAAGCGTACGCGCTCGCGGCGGACGCCGCGCGGCCCGGCATGCAGAAGGTCGCGATGCGACGCACGTCGACGACGCCGTTCAACGAGCGGCACGTGTCGAACCGCAACCCGACGATCCATCTGCGCAACGTCGACTTCAACCTGTCCGGCGATATCGGTTTTCATGTCGAAGATCTCGACGTGGAACTCGTGTCGAAGCGCGCCGGCGAACCCGTCGATCTCGACGACCCGAACCAGTACGACATCCGCATTCTCGGCGGCACGGTCGTCGAGTCGTGGAAGGCGATGTCGGCGCTGTTCAACGACTACCTGCTCGACTATTCGCCGCGTTCGCTGAACGGCCTGCAACTGAGCGCGGACGGGCAGAACCTGCGCGTCCAGGGCGGCATCAAGCTGTGGAATCACGTGCCGGGCGTCTGGCTGCCGACCGACATGAAGGGCTCGCTGACGGTGCTCGACGACCGCCACCTCGCATTCAAGCCGTCGCAGGTGTCGGTGCTCGGCATCCCGCAGGCGACGCTACTGCGCTCGCTCGGCATCGAGCTGTCGTCGCTGACGCCGCTGCAGCGGCGCGGCGCGGAACTGCGCGGCGACACGCTCGTGCTCGACCAGTACACCGTGTTCCCGCCGCCCGTGCTGAACGGCAAGCTCGGCCAGGCGACGGTCGAGCGCGACGGCTTGCGTCTGACGTTCCGGCGCGCACCGGGCGCGCCCGCGCCGAAGCGGCCGCAGATCGATGCGCCGAGCTACATGTGGATGGAAGGCGGCGACATGAAGATGTTCAACGTGCTCGAACTGAACGTGCGCGCGCTGATCCGGAATTCGGCCGAGGCCGGCCCGATGCGGTTCGACCTGTACGGGTACCGCAACCAGGTCGCGCAGGGCTCGGTGCGGATGCTGCCGGACGGCACGCTGGTCGTCGACATGGGCCGGAAGAATCCGCTCGCGTCGCGCTGATCCGCAGGCGCGACCCGCTTGAAAAAAGCCCGGTGGCGGTCGCCAACCGGGCTTTCCCATACATCCTGCGCACCGTGCGCTCAGTCGTGTTTCAGTCCGTCGATCACGTCCAGCAACGCCTGCCGCAACGCGGTCACATCGACGTTTGCGCCCGCGTTGGCCGCCCCGCGCGCATCGGCGGCCTGCACATCGGATTCGACCGG
Organism: Burkholderia sp. AcTa6-5; assembly: GCF_017815075.1. NCBI lineage: Bacteria > Pseudomonadati > Pseudomonadota > Betaproteobacteria > Burkholderiales > Burkholderiaceae > Burkholderia > Burkholderia sp. AcTa6-5. The sequence goes on from NZ_JAGIQE010000008.1 coordinate 259,972, forward strand.
CTCCGCCGCGGCCCGATCGCTGCCCGGCGAATCGAGCCGGTTGCGCGCGCCGTTGATCGTGAAGCCCTGCTCGTACAGCAACTCGCGAATCCGCCGGATCAGCAGCACTTCGTGATGCTGGTAATACCGCCGGTTGCCACGCCGCTTCACCGGCCGCAGCTGAGTGAACTCCTGTTCCCAGTAACGCAGCACGTGTGGTTTGACCCCGCACAGTTCGCTGACTTCGCCGATCGTGAAGTAGCGCTTCGCGGGAATCGGAGGCAAGACGACTTTCTCAACCGTGGTGGTCATCGGTTAACCGTCGGTAAGGGTGCGCGGCGGCCGCGCGGGGCGTGGGCGCGTATTACTCCGCGCCGTTTTCGACCAGCGCCTTCAGCTTCTGGCTCGCGTGGAAGGTTACCACCCGGCGGGCCGCGATCGGAATCGCTTCGCCCGTCTTCGGGTTGCGGCCCGGGCGCTGCGGCTTGTCGCGCAACTGGAAATTGCCGAACCCCGACAGCTTGACGCTTTCGCCGTTTTCGAGCGCATCGCGGATCACTTCGAAAAACGCCTCGACCATGTCCTTCGCTTCACGCTTGTTCAGCCCGACGCTATCGAACAGCAGCTCCGCCAGTTCCGCCTTCGTCAGCGTCGGCGTCTCCGTGGACGCCGGCGCCGAAGCGTCGCGGTTCATGGCGCTGCGTTGCGCCGTCAGGAGGGCTTCGAATTCACTCGAGGTCATGTCGTTCATATCTGCCATACAGCGCGTTGAATCAAAACTTACGATGGAAAAAGCCGCCCGCGAACGGGCGGGCCCTCTCCTTAGCCGCGCAGGCGCGCACCGGCACGAGCCATTCGCTCGACCAGCGTCTGGATCGCCTGATCGACGACCTCGTCCTGCAGCGTGCCAGCCGCGTCCTGCAGCGTCACGCGGAAGGCAAGGCTCTTCTCGTTCGCGGCAAGACCACCGGAAGTATTTGATTTTGCACGAAATTCGTCAAAGAGTACAACCTTCTGAACGAATCGGCAGGCGTCTTCGGCAAGCGCCTTCTTCATTTCGTCGAAAAGTGCCTGAACCTCGACCGCCTGATCGACGACAACGGCGATATCGCGACGGACCGGCGGGAATTTCGACACGTCGGTCGGCGCGGGCAGCGCACGTGCAGTCAGCGCATCCGCGTCGATTTCAAACATCACCGGCGCGTGCGGCAGCTCGTACTTCTGCATCAGGCGCGGATGCAGCTCGCCGATCCAGCCGACCGCACGGCCATCGACTTCGATGCGCGCGCTGCGGCCCGGATGAAGGGCCGGATGCTCGGCCTTCACGAAGCGCGCGACCGCCGGCGCGAGCAGCGCTTCGAGATCGCCCTTCACGTCGAAGAAATCGACCGCGCGGGTCGCAACGCCCCACTGCTCGTCGAATGCCGGACCGTACGCCAGCGCGCCGACGCGCTTCGGCTGCACATGACCTTCGACCGCCAATTCGCCGGCCTTCACCGACGGATCGGCAATGAACACGCGCCCCGATTCGAACACGCGCACGCGATCGGCGCGGCGGTTCAGGTTGTGGCGCAGCACCGAGATCAGGCTGCCGAACAGCGTCGTGCGCATGACCGAAAGCTGGCTGGCGATCGGGTTCAGCAGACGGATCGGGTTGTCGTTGCCCGCGAAATCCTGCTCCCACTCCGCATCGACGAAGCTGAAGTTGACGGTTTCCGCGTAGTCGCGCGCGGCGAGCGCGTGACGGATGTCGTGGATCGAACGCCGCGTCTCGTGGGTCGCACGCATTTCGCTCGTCGCGACCGGCGGCCGCGCCGGAATCTTCTCGAAGCCGTAGATGCGCGCCACTTCCTCGATCAGGTCTTCCTCGATCTCGATGTCGAAGCGGTGCGACGGCGGCGTGACGAGGAACGCGTCGTCTTCACGCTCGAACGGCAGGCCGAGGCGCGTGAAGATGTTCGCGATCTCGTCGGCGTCGATCTTCACGCCGATGATGCGGTTCGCGCGCGACACACGCATCTTCACCGGCACGCGCTGCGGCAGGTTCACCGCCTGATCGTCGACCGGGCCGGCCTTGCCGCCGCAGATTTCGAGGATCAGTTGCGTGATGCGCTCGACGTGCTCGACGGTCGTCGCGTAATCGACGCCGCGCTCGAAGCGATGGGCCGCATCGGTCGAAAAGTTGTACTTGCGCGCGCGGCCGCGGATGCTGTCCGGCCACCAGAACGCGGCTTCGAGGTAGATGTTGGTCGTATCGAGCGTGACGGCCGTGCTGTCGCCGCCCATGATGCCGGCCAGGCTTTCGACCTGACGATCGTCCGCGATCACGCCGACCGTTTCGTCGAGTTCGACCGTGTTGCCGTTGAGCAGCTTCAGCGATTCGCCGCGCTTGCCCCAGCGCACTTCGATGCCGCCGTGGATCTTGTCGAGATCGAACACGTGCGACGGGCGGCCGAGCTCGAACATCACGTAGTTCGAGATGTCGACGAGCGCGGACACGCTGCGCTGGCCCGAACGCTCGAGGCGCTCGACCATCCACTGCGGCGTCTTCGCGTGCGCATTCACGCCGCGGATCACGCGACCCGAGAAGCGGCCGCACAGATCGGGCGCGGCGATGCGCACCGGCAGCGTCTCGTCGAGCTCGACGTTCACCGGGCGGATGTCGACCGGCGTCAGCGGTGCGCCGGTGATCGCGGCCGTCTCGCGCGCGATACCGAACACTGACAGGCAGTCGGCCTTGTTCGGCGTCAGCTTGATTTCGAAGATCGTGTCGTCGAGATTGAGCGTCTCGCGGATGTCCTGGCCGATCGGCGTATCTTCCGGCAGGATCAGCAGCCCGCTGTGATCCTCGGACAATTTCAGCTCACGCGCCGAGCACAGCATCCCCTGGCTTTCCACGCCGCGCAGCTTCGACAGCTTGATCGCGAACGGCTTGCCGCCCTCTTCCGCCGGCGGCAGTTCCGCGCCGACCAGCGCGACCGGCACCTTGATGCCGGGTGCCACGTTCGGGGCGCCGCACACGATGTTCAGCGTCGCGCCGGTGCCGGCGTCGACCTGGCAGACATTGAGCTTGTCCGCATCCGGATGCTTGACGACTTCGAGCACGCGGCCGACGACGATCTTCGACGTCGGCGGCGCAGCCTTGCTCAGCGATTCGACTTCGAGCCCCGCCATCGTCAGCGCGTGCGACAGGGCGTCGGTCGTCAGCTGCGGGTCGACAAAGGTTCTCAACCAGGATTCAGGGAATTGCATGGATGTCTACGTTCGAAACAGGTTAGATCGACGCCCGGGCTCCGTCGGAAACGTCCGTCGGGGCATGCGCGGGCACAGGTCGGCGCGGCGAGCGGCGTTATGCGAACTGGCGCAGGAAACGCAGGTCGTTCTCGAAGAACAGCCGCAGATCCTGGACGCCGTAGCGCAGCATCGTCAGGCGCTCGAGGCCGCTGCCGAACGCGAAACCGATGTAGCGCTCGGGGTCGAGGCCCATGTTGCGGATCACGGTCGGATGCACCTGCCCGGAGCCGGAAATTTCGAGCCACTTGCCGGCGTTCTTGCCGTGCTCGAACATCATGTCGATCTCGGCCGACGGTTCCGTGAACGGGAAATACGACGGACGGAAGCGCACGAGGATGTCGTCGCGCTCGAAGAATTTTTTCAGGAAGTCGGTATAGACGCCCTTGAGGTCGGCGAAGCTGATGTTTTCGTCGATCCACAGCCCCTCGACCTGATTGAACATCGGCGAGTGGGTCGCATCGCTGTCGACGCGATACGTGCGGCCCGGCGCAATCACCTTGATCGGCGGACGGTTCATGCGCGCATAACGCACCTGCATCGGGCTCGTGTGCGTGCGCAGCAGCAGCTGGCGGCCGTCGGCATCCTTGCCTTCGACGTAGAAGGTGTCCTGCATCGAACGCGCCGGATGGTTCTCCGGGCTGTTCAGCGACGTGAAGTTGTACCAGTCGGTCTCGATTTCGGGGCCGTCGGCCACGTCGAAACCGATCGAGCCGAAAATCTGTTCGACACGCTCCCACGTGCGCATCACCGGGTGCAGGCTGCCTGCACCGGCGCCACGGCCCGGCAACGTCACGTCGATCGCTTCGGCGGTGAGGCGCTGATTCAGCAGCGCGTCGGCCAGGGCCTGGCGACGGGCGGTGAGCGCGGCTTCGACCTGCTGCTTCGCGACGTTGATGCGTGCGCCTTCGGTCTTGCGTGCTTCGGGATCGAGCTTGCCGAGGCCCTTGAGCAACTCGGTCAGCGCACCCGATTTGCCGAGAAATCGGGCTTTCTCGTTTTCGAGCGTGGTGATGTCGGCAGCCTGTTCGAAGGACTGCTGCGCGTCGGCGACAATCTGGTCCAGATCCATAGATCCCATCATTTCCAACGTCATTCGGTCTTGGCGAGCGAAATGGTCTCGCCAAACAAAAAAGGGGCTCGGAAGAGCCCCGTTTTCGCTGCAGCGGCCGAGACTACCGGAACCTCGCTGCAACTAACCACGCAGTGCTAATTTCGCAATTAGGCTGCAACGGCGGCTTTCACCTGCTTGACGATCGCAGCAAAAGCAGCCTTGTCGAACACCGCCATGTCGGCCAGCACCTTACGGTCGAGTTCGATCGACGCCTTCTTCAGGCCGTTGATGAACACGCTGTAGGTCATGTCGTGCTGGCGAACTGCCGCGTTGATACGCGTGATCCACAGTGCGCGGAACACACGCTTCTTGTTGCGGCGATCGCGATACGCATACTGACCAGCGCGCATCACCGCCTGCTTGGCGATGCGGTAGACGTTATTGCGGCGGCCGCGATAACCCTTGGCCAGGTTGATGATCTTCTTGTGGCGGGCCCGTGCGGTTACCCCACGTTTGACTCGAGGCATGTTTCTCTCCTTGGAGTATCAGTTGAGGGGTTACGCGAACGGGAGCATCGCGCGGACGGAGTTCAGATCGGAATCATGAACTGCCGTTGCGCCGCGCAGATGGCGCTTGTTCTTCGTGGTTTTCTTGGTCAGGATGTGACGCTTGAAGGCTTGACCGCGCTTGACGGTACCGCCCGGACGCACCACGAAGCGCTTTGCAGCGCTCTTCTTGGTCTTCATCTTAGGCATGACGAACAACTCCAGTTTATTAGATGGCGATGGGTGTGCGGTTGGCTTGCGCCCTTGACCCGCCCTTCGAAACCCAGTCCACTTGTGTACGGCGCACCGCTTGCGCAGCCGCCGTCATCGTTGGCGCGCCGCCCTGACCGGGCAACGCGCCGAACCACTGTCGAACCTGCGCGCGATGCGCGCGGGCTCGTTACTTCTTTTTCTTCGGCGAGAGCACCATGATCATCTGGCGCCCTTCCATCTTCGGCATCTGCTCGACCTGGCCGACTTCCTCGAGATCCGTGCGCAGACGCTCCAGCATCCGCATACCGATTTCCTGGTGAGCCATTTCGCGGCCGCGGAAACGCAACGTGATCTTCGTCTTGTCGCCCTCTTCGAGGAAGCGCACGAGATTGCGGAGCTTGACGTTGTAATCCCCGTCATCGGTACCCGGGCGGAACTTGACTTCCTTGACCTGGATGACCTTCTGCTTCAGCTTCGCTTCGTGCTGCTTCTTCGATTCCTGGTACTTGAACTTGCCGTAATCCATCAGACGGCAAACCGGCGGCACCGCTTGCGGCGCGATCTCCACCAGGTCAACATCCAGTTCTTCCGATTTACGGAAAGCGTCAGCGAGTTTTACGATACCGAGCGGTTCGTTCTCGATCCCGACCAGGCGCACTTCCGGCGCAGTGATTTCACCGTTGATGCGGTGCGACGACTTATCAGTAGCGATGTTACGTTTCCTCTAAAAATTAAAAAAACGAGCCGCGCTGCCAGGGCGGTTACTTGAACGAGCGCAGGTCTTCCTGCAGACGCTCAACGAAGGCTTCGACCGGCATAACGCCAAGATCGACGCCGCCACGGGCACGCACGGCTACCGTTTGCGCATCACGCTCCTTATCGCCCACGATGAGGAGATAAGGCACCTTTTCCAGCGTGTGCTCGCGTATTTTATAGCTAATCTTCTCGTTGCGCAAATCGGCCGCCACTCTAACCCCTTGTTTTTGCAACGTTTGGGTCAGAGCGTGCGCATATTCGGCCTGACTTTCGGCGATATTGAGCACAATTGCCTGGTACGGCGCGAGCCAGACCGGCATTGCACCAGCATGGTGCTCGATCAAGATGCCGAGGAAACGCTCCATCGAACCGACGATCGCGCGGTGCAGCATCACCGGCCGGCGACGGCTGTTGTCCTCGGCGACGTACTCGGCGCCCAGGCGCTCCGGCAGCACCATGTCGAGCTGCAGCGTGCCGCACTGCCACGAGCGGCCGAGGGCGTCCTTGATGTGGTACTCGATCTTCGGGCCGTAGAACGCACCCTCGCCCGGCAACTCTTCCCACGTGAGGCCGCAGGCGGTCAGCGCGTCGCGCAAACCCTGCTCGGCGCGATCCCACGTTTCGTCCGTCCCCGCACGCTGGTCGGGGCGCAGCGACAGCTTGATGTCGATGTGATCGAAACCGAAGTCCTTGTACACGCTCATCGCGAGCGTGTTGAACGCGATCGATTCCGAGATGAACTGATCTTCCGTACAGAAGATGTGCGCGTCGTCCTGCACGAAGCCGCGCACGCGCATCAGGCCGTGCAGCGCGCCCGACGCCTCGTTGCGGTGGCACGAGCCGAATTCCGCGTAACGCAGCGGCAGGTCGCGGTACGAGCGCAGGCCGTGCTTGAACACCTGGACGTGACCCGGGCAGTTCATCGGCTTGATCGCGTAGTCGCGCTTTTCCGACTCCGTCGTGAACATGTTCTCGCGATAGTTCTGCCAGTGGCCCGACGCTTCCCACAGCGAGCGGTCCATGATCATCGGCGTCTTGATCTCGAGATAGCCGGCGTCGTTCACGCGGCGGCGCATGTACTGCTCGACCTGCTGCCACAGCGCCCAGCCCTTCGGATGCCAGAACACCATCCCCGGCGACTCTTCCTGCATGTGGAACAGGTCGAGCTGCTTGCCGAGCTTGCGGTGGTCGCGCTTTTCCGCTTCCTCGAGCATGTGCAGGTACTGGTCCTGGTCTTCCTTCTTCGTCCAGGCCGTGCCGTAGATGCGCTGCAACTGCTCGTTCTTCGAATCGCCGCGCCAGTACGCGCCCGCGACCTTCATCAGCTTGAAGACCTTCAGCTTGCCGGTGGACGGCACGTGCGGGCCGCGGCACAGATCGGTGAAGCCGCCGTGCGAATACAGCTTGATTTCATCGCTTTGCGGAATCGATTCGATGATCTCGGCCTTGTACTTCTCGCCGATGCTGCGGAAGTAACCGGCCGCCTCGTCGCGCGACACGACACGGCGCGTGACCGGCTCGTCCTTCTTCGCGAGTTCCTGCATGCGCTTTTCGATCTTTTCCAGATCTTCCGGCGTAAACGGGCGGTTGTACGAGAAGTCGTAATAGAAACCGTTGTCGATCACCGGGCCGATCGTCACCTGCGCGTCCGGATACAGCTCCTTCACCGCATACGCGAGCAAGTGGGCGGTCGAGTGGCGGATGATGTCGAGGCCGTCGGCATCCTTGTCCGTGACGATCGCGAGCGACGCGTCGCGGTCGATCAGCGTCGACGTATCCACGAGCTCGCCATCGAGCTTGCCACCCAGCGCAGCCTTGGCGAGGCCGGGACCGATCGAGGCCGCAACCTCGGCAACTGTCACCGGATGCTCGTATTGTCGAACTGAGCCGTCAGGCAAGCGTATCGAAACCATAGCATTCTCCGTGATGCCGACAGTGGGCGGCAGACCAGGTACGCGAGATCAAACTCGCGCGTGAAAATTCGCGACAAAAAAAATGCGGCCCCGCTTTCGAGGGGCCGCATTCGATACTTCACTCAAACTGAAAGGGCGAAAACGTTCCTCGACTAGCGTCGCTCCGAAGTGGTTTCGGTCAACGTTCGCGGTGTCATAACCGTATTCGCCTTGTTCGCGTTGAGTTGTGTACTGCTTCGAACACCCGGAGGCCGGACATTCTCAATTCGTTGGTAGGCTCGATTGGATTCGAACCAACGACCCCCACCATGTCAAGGTGGTGCTCTAACCAACTGAGCTACGAGCCTAGAGAAGCTAAGATTATATGGAGTGGCTGCAGGCTTGGCAAGTGTTTTATGCGGTCGCAGCAAAATAACGCGGATCCAACCCCATCAGGATTTCCGCCCTGCCCGCACGACGCCCTGCACCTCGCCGAGCAGCGTGCACGCGCGCTGCACCTGCGCCGAATTCGAGACCTCGACCGTGAACTGCATGAAGGCCGCATTGCGGCGGCTTTGCGTCTTCACGCCCACGACGTTGATCTTTTCGCGCGCGAACACTTCGGAGATATCGCGCAGCAGCCCTTGCCGATCGCTCGCCTCGATCATCAGGTCGACCGGATAGACGGACGCGCCGCGCCCGCCCAGCACGTCGGCCGACCAGGTCGTCTGCAGCACGCGTTCCGGCGCGCGCTCGACCATCCGGCGAAACGTCGGGCAGTCGGTGCGGTGGATCGACATCCCCTTGCCGCGCGTGACGAAACCGCTGATCGGATCGGGCGGCGCCGGACGGCAGCAGCGCGCCAGCTGCGTCAGCAGCGCGTCGACGCCCACCACCAGCACGCCGGTCGACGCACCGTGCGCGACGCTCGCGCCGCTACTGCGCTTCTCGAAATCGGCCGGCGCCTCGGGCGCCGGTTCCGGCGGCGGCGCGTCGGACAGCGCGTGCTCGACGTTGCGCAGGCTGAATTCTTCCTTGCCGACGACCGAGAACAGCTCCTCGGGCGACTTGAAGCCGAGCTTCGCGGCGAGGTTGTCCAGGCTGACCGACGTCTTGCCCTCGCGCTGCAGCGTCTTTTCGACGAGCGCGCGGCCGTGCGCGATGTTTTCTTCCTGCTCGATCGAGTTGAACCACGCACGCACCTTCTGCCGCGCACGCGGGCTCTTCAGGTAACCGAGCTGCAGGTTCAGCCAGTCGCGCGACGGCCCGCCTTCCTTCACCGCGACGATCTCGACCGTCTGGCCGTTCGAAAGCGGCGTGTTCAGCGGCACCATCACGCCGTCGACGCGCGCGCCGCGGCAGCGATGGCCGAGCTCGCTGTGCAGGTGGTACGCGAAATCGACCGGCGTCGCGCCCTGCGGCAGCGCGATCACGCGCGCCTGCGGCGTCAGCACGTAGATGTGGTCGTCGTCGAGCGACGTCTCGCGCAGTTGCGCCCACGCCTGATCGCCCGACACCTCGGTGCCGTCCTCGACGTCGTCCTTCCACGCGAGCAACTGACGCAGCCACGCGATCTTCTCGTCGTACTTGTCGCTCGCCGAGAACTGGCCGCCATAGCCGCGTGCGCCGGCCTCCTTGTAGCGCCAGTGCGCGGCGACGCCGTACTCGGCGAAGCGATGCATCTCCTGCGTGCGGATCTGCACTTCGAACGCACGGCCGTCGTCGCCGATCACGACCGTATGCAGCGACTTGTAGCCGTTCGGCTTCGGCCGCGAGATGTAGTCGTCGAACTCCTTCGGCACCGGCTGCCACAGGTGATGCACGATGCCGAGCACCGCGTAGCAATCCTTGATGTCGGGCACGATCACGCGAAACGCGCGGACGTCGTACAGCTCGGAGAAATCGAGCTCCTTGCCGCGCATCTTGCGCCAGATGCTGTAGATATGCTTCGGCCGGCCGCTGACGTCGGCCTGGATGTGCGCTTGCGCGAGCTCGTGCTGCAGCCGCGCGATCGCCTGCGTGACGTACGCCTCGCGCTCGATGCGCTTCTCGTCGAGCAGCTTCGCGATCCGCTTGTAGGTGACGGGATCCTCGAAGCGGAACGCGAGATCCTCGAGTTCCCACTTCAGTTGCCAGATACCGAGACGGTTCGCGAGCGGCGCATAGATCTCGAGCGTCTCGCGCGCGACGTCGGGCGGCGGATCGAGCTTCGCGGCCGCGTAGTAGCGCAGCGACTGCAAGCGCGAAGCAAGGCGGATCAGCACCACGCGGATGTCCTGCGCGAACGCGAGCAGCATCTTGCGCAGCGCCTCGATCTGCGTGCGCCGCTCTTCCGCCGCGTCGCGCCCGGAGTCGGGCTTCGCGTTCTGCGCGGCGCGCAGGCTGACGGTGCCGAGCCGCAACAGCTTGCGCACGTCGGCCACGAGCCGCGCGACTTCGTCGCCGAAACGCTCGGTCAGCTCGCGTTCGGGGTCGCTCAGATGCGGCGTCAGCACGAACAGCGCGGCGGCCTGCATCGCGTGCGGATCGACGTTCAGCGTGCGCATGATCGCCGCCGTGCCGGCCGAGTGATCGGCGAGCAGCTCGCCGGACGACAGGCGCGCGTCGCCGGCCCGCTCGCGCACGAACGCGAGCACGTCGTCGAACGACGGCGCCGCGACGGGAGAAGCGGAAACGGATTCGGTCATTGCACGGCCTGCCGGAATACGGTCATCTTTGGCTGACGCTCAGCTCCGCTGCGCGGCGACGACCACGATCTCGACGAGCAGCGCCGGATCGGCGAGCTTCGCCTCGACGGTCGCGCGCGGCGGCGCGTTGCCTTCCGCAACCCATGCGTCCCACTCGGCATTCATGCCTTCGAAGTTCGCGAGATCCGAGATGTAGATCTGCACCGACAGCAGATGGGCCTTGTCGCTGTTCGCTTCGGCGAGCAGGCGGTCGATGTGGCCGAGCACTTCGCGCGTCTGGCCGCGGATGTCCTGCGTGGTGTCTTCGGCGATCTGGCCGGCCAGATACACGGTACCGTTGTGGATCGCGGTTTCGGAGAGACGGGCCCCGACGTGGTGACGAATGACTGCCATGAAATGTTCCGGTCGTGATGGGTAGGGATTCGGGCGGCGGCACGGCCCGCGTGCCGCCGAACCGCATATTATGACGCGTTTATGCGTCGCCTTCGACGAAAAACCGCCGCGCGAGCGCAATCTGGTCCGCGCTGACGAACGCCGGCGCGTGCCCTGCCCCCGGAATCTCGACCTGCGTCACATGCCGGCCGCGACGGACCATTTCGGCCGCCGTCTCGCGCGACAGCAGGTCGGACGTCTCGCCGCGCACGACGAGCAGCGTCGCGTCCGTCGTCTCGATCGCGCGCCACAGCGCGGCCTCGCCGAGCGCGGCCAGTTCGGGCGTCGTCGCCTTGAACGGCTCGGCGATGCGCGGATCGTAGCGCATCGTCCAGCCGCCTTCGGGCAGTTCGTGCAGCAGCGGCCCGTTGATCTCGCGCCACTCGTCGGCGCTCAGCGCACCGAACGGCAGCGACAGCGACGTCAGATAATCGACTCCCTCCTGCTCGGTCGCAAAGCGCGGCTGCACGCCGAGGTACTCGCCGATACGCGTCAGCGAATCGGGCTCGATGCGCGGACCGACGTCGTTGACGATCATCCGGCGCAGCGGCGAACCGGGCAGCCCGGCAAGCGCCATGCCGATCAGGCCGCCCATCGACGTGCCGAACCAGTCGACCGATTCGACGTCGAGCCGGGCAATCAGCGTCACCATGTCGGCCACGTATTGCGGAATCGCATAGAGCCGCGGATCGGCCAGCCGGTCCGAGCGGCCACGCCCGGCGACATCGGGGCAGACGACGCGATACGTATCGGACAGCGCGGCGGCCAGCCGGTCGAAATCGCGGCCGGAGCGGGTCAGGCCGTGCACGCAGACGAGCACGCGCGAATTCGCGGGGTCGCCCCACTCGGTATAGGCGACGTGGTGAAGGCCGGCCGTGCTCGCACACTGCACGCGCCGCTGGCGGGGAACCGGGGGATTCGCTGAGGTCGTTGGCATCGTTGGCATCCTGTCGAACGGGGGGCGACGCGCGGGGCAACGCTTGCGACGCCCGATGCAAACGATTGTAAACCGCTTCGGAATGACGGGTCGCCACGCGCCCGGCCCGCCACCCGGGGTGGGTTCAGTCGTGGCGGTGCCACGCATGACGCAACTGCTCGCGCAGGAAATCGACGAATGTCCGCACGCGCAGCGGCACGTGACGGCCGCCGGGATAGACGGCATGCAGCGGCGCGGCGGACGCCGCGAAGGCCGGCAGCACGCGTACGAGCCGGCCGGCGTCGAGATCGGCGCCGACGTCCCAGATCGACTTCAGCGCAATGCCCGCGCCCTCGAGCGCCAGCGTGCGCGCCGCGCCGCCGTCGTTGGTCAGCAGCGCGGCCGTCACCTCGACCGCCACGCCGCCTTGCGCGCCGTCGAACCGCCATTCGGCACGCGGCTGGTCGCCCATCACGATGCATCGATGCGCACGAAGCTCGGCCGGATGGGCCGGCGACCCGTGCGCCGCGAGATAACCCGGCGACGCGCACAGCACGCGATGATTCGGCGCCAGCTCGCGCGCGATCATCGTCGAATCGGCAAGATTGCCGATCCGCACGGCGACGTCGATGTCGGACGCGAGCAGATCGACGACCGTATCGGTCAGCATCAGCTGCACGGTCAATTGCGGATGTCGCTGCTGAAAGGCCGCCACGAGCGGCGCGATTCGCAGGCGGCCGAGCTCGCCGGGCGCCGTCACGCGCAGCACGCCGCTGACCGTGCCGCGGCGATCGCGCATCAGCGTTTCCGCCTGCTCGACCTCCGCGAGGATGCGTAGCACCTGCGCGTGAAACTGCGCGCCGTCGTCGGTGAGGGTTTGCTGCCGCGTCGTCCGGTGCAGCAGGCGCACGCCGAGCCGCGACTCGAGATGCGCGAGTCGCTTGCTGACGACGGACAACGACAGGTCGAGCTCGCGCGCCGCCGCCGACAGGCTGCCGGCCGACACGATCCGCGCGAAGGTATCGAGCGCCGGGAAATCGTCGATCAGCGTCATGGCGCCCGCCTCACCCAAACCTTTCCTTTTTTCGAATAATCCATTCGTCTTTTGCCCGTATTTGCATGCAGAACGGAAACCTACCATACCTGTTCCGCGTCGTCGCCTGACGCTTTCACAGGACCCTCGAAACCATGTCGATCCGCCTTCGTTCGGCCACCCGCCCCGTCGCGCACGCATTCGCGGCAGCTGCTTGCGTCGTGGCGCTCTGGCCCGCCGCGGCCCATGCCGCCGATCTCGTCGAGCCGCACACGCTGACCGTCGCGGCGGGCTTGCCGGCCGCGCAGGCCCGCGCGCAAGTGCTGGCCGCGCGCCGCTACGGCAGCTTCTGGAATACCGGCGACCCCGCGCTCGCCCGCGCGGCGCTCGCCGACGACTTCACCGACCGAACGCTGCCGCCCGGCCGCGAACAGGGCCTACCGGGGCCGCTCGCGGCGTCCAGCACGATGCGCGGCGCGATCCCGGACCTGCGCTGCGACATCGAACAGATGATCGTCGCCGGCGACCGGGTCGTCGTGCACCTGCATTTCCGCGGGCATTTCACCGGGGCGTTCAACGGAACGGCCGGGCGCGGACAGGCGATCGACTTCATCGCGACCGATATCTATCGGATCGACCACGGCCGGATCGCGGAAAACTGGCACATCGAAGACAACCTGACGCTGATGCGTCAGCTTGGGCTCGTCGGTTGACGGAGGGGACGATGACTCACGGTAACGACACTTCCGCGACGCCGCTGCCGCGCCGCACGTTCCTGGCCCAGGCCGGCGCCGGGCTCGCGGCCGGCGTCGCGCTGGCCGCAGGCACGTCCGTGCCCGCCACCGCCGCGCCGACGCCGATGCCTGCCGCACCGGGCACCACGCCGTTCTGGCCGGACGGCGCGCGGCTCGTGATCTCGATCTCGATGCAGTTCGAGGCGGGCGGCCAACCGCCCACGGGCGCGGACAGCCCGTTTCCGGCGGTCGCGTTCCCGCCGTCGGTGCCGGTCGATCTCGCGTCGGCCACCTGGTTTGCGTATGGCTACCGGGAAGGCATTCCGCGCCTGCTCGATCTGTGGGACCGGCACGGCGTGAAAGTGACGTCGCACATGATCGGGGAAGCCGCGCGCCGGCACCCCGAACTGGCACGCGAAATCGTATCGCGCGGCCACGAAGCCGCCGCGCACGGCCCGACGTGGCGCGCGCAATTCGCGATGAGCCGCGACGACGAGCGCCGCTTCCTGACCGACGCGCGTGACATGGTCGAGGCGGTGACCGGCCAGCGCCCCACCGGCTACAACTGCAACTGGCTGCGGCGCGGCCCGCATACGCTATCGCTGCTGCAGGAACTCGGCTACGTGTATCACATCGACGACGTCAGCCGCGACGAACCGTTCATCGAGACCGTCGGCGGCCGCGATTTCGCGGTGGTCCCGTACACGCTGCGCAACAACGACATCCTGCTGATCGAAGGCCGCAACTACTCGCCGACGATGTTCGTCGAGCAGATCAAGCTGGATTTCGACCAGCTGTACGCGGAAGCCGGACAGCGGCGCAGACTGATGTCGATCAGCGCGCACGACCGGATCAGCGGCACGCCGCAGATGGTCCGCGCGTGGGACACCTTCCTGCACTACGCTCGATCACACCCGGGGGTCGTTTTCATGCGCAAGGACGACATCGCGCGCTTCGCGCTGCACAGCCCGTCGACGCTGCGCGAGGCCGAAACGATCTGACCGGATTCCGCTCAACTCTGCTCAATTCACTACCCAGGAAAGACTTTCATGAACGATCCGCTCCACGGAAAGAACGTACTCGTCGTCGGCGGAAGCTCCGGCATCGGCGCCGCCACCGCGACGGCATTCGCGCGGCGCGGCGCGCATCTGACGATCGCGTCGCGCGATCCGGCCAGGTTCGGCATCGATGCCATACCGGGCGCGCAGGTGCGGACCGAAGCGCTCGACATCACCGATACGGCGGACGTCGATGCGTTCTGCGCGCGCGTCGGCCGGTTCGACCACGTCGTGATTTCAGCCGCGAAAACGGCCACGGGCCCGCTCCGTGCGCTGCCGCTCGCCGACGCGCAGGCAGCGATGGACAGCAAGTTCTGGGGCGCCTACCGCATCGCCCGCGCGATCGATATCGCGCCGGGCGGCTCGCTGACGTTCGTGTCGGGGTTCCTCAGCGTGCGGCCGAGCGCGTCGTCGGTCCTGCAAGGCGCGATCAACGCGGCGCTCGAGGCGCTCGCCCGAGGGCTGGCGCTCGAACTGGCGCCGGTTCGCGTGAACACCGTGTCGCCGGGCCTGATCGCGACGCCGCTGTGGGATAAGCTCGCGCCCGACGCACGCGACGCGATGTACGCGGGCGCCGCCCAACGGCTTCCGGCACGCAGGGTCGGCCAGCCGGAGGATGTCGCGAATGCGATCCTGTATCTGGCGGCCACGCCTTATGCAACCGGTTCGACGGTACTGATCGACGGCGGCGGCGCGATTGCGTGACGCGTACGTCCGTTCGTGACAAAACGCCCCGCGCTCCGTCGGGAACGCGGGGCGTCGAGGATCACGCACCAGGGTCGTGCTCAGGCCACGGCGCTGACGTCGAGCGGTGCGCCCGTCTTCGTCTGGATCTCGTCGACGCTCACGCCGTCGGCGAGTTCGAGCACCTTCAACCCGGACGGCGTCACTTCGATCACGCCGAGATCGGTGATGATCAGGTCGACCACGCCGACACCCGTGAGCGGCAAGTTGCATTCGTCGAGGATCTTGTGCTGATCGCCCTTCGCGACATGCTCCATCAGCACGACGACACGCCCCACCCCCGCGACGAGGTCCATCGCGCCGCCCATCCCCTTGATCATCTTGCCGGGGATCATCCAGTTCGCGAGGTCGCCCTGCTTGCTGACCTGCATCGCGCCGAGGATCGCGAGGTTGATATGGCCGCCGCGAATCATCGCGAACGAATCGGCCGACGAGAAGATCGACGAACCGGGCAGCGTCGTGACGGTCTGCTTGCCGGCGTTGATCAGATCGGCGTCGACTTCGTCTTCGGTCGGCGACGGGCCGATGCCGAGCAGGCCGTTCTCCGACTGCAGCCACACCTCGACGCCTTCCGGCACGTGGTTCGCGACGAGCGTCGGCAGGCCGATGCCGAGGTTCACGTAGAAGCCGTCCTGCAGTTCCTTCGCCGCACGCGCAGCCATCTGGTCACGATTCCAGGCCATGTCAGTCTCCTTTCGCGCGTACGACGCGTTGTTCGATGCGTTTTTCCGGCGTCGCGTTCAGCACGATGCGCTGCACGAAGATTCCCGGCGTATGAACCTGATCCGGATCGAGCGTGCCGTTCTCGACGATCTCCTCGACCTCGACCACGGTGATCTTGCCGGCCATCGCGCACATCGGGTTGAAGTTGCGCGCGGTGCGGCGATAGATCAGGTTGCCGGACTTGTCGGCCTTCCACGCCTTGACGAGCGCGACGTCGGCCGTCAGCGACTGCTCGAGCACGTAGTGGCGATCGCCGAACTGGCGCGTTTCCTTGCCTTCCGCGATCACGGTGCCGTAGCCGGTATTCGTGAAGAACGCGGGGATGCCCGCGCCGCCCGCGCGCAGCTTCTCGGCGAGCGTACCCTGCGGCGTGAATTCGAGCTCGAGTTCGCCGGCCAGGTACTGGCGCTCGAACTCCTTGTTCTCGCCGACGTACGACGAGATCATCTTCTTGATCTGGCGCGTTTCCAGCAGCAGGCCGAGGCCGAAACCGTCGACGCCCGCGTTGTTGCTGATGCAGGTGATGCCCTTGACGGCCGAATCGCGCAACGCCGCGATCAGCGCCTCGGGAATGCCGCACAGGCCGAAGCCGCCCACCGCGAAGGTCTGTCCGTCACGGACGATCCCCTCCAGCGCGGCAGCCGCGCTTGGATAGACTTTGTTCATCAGTTGTCCCTTCCTCTATGGAAACCAGCAAAACCGGTTCACGCGCCACGTGGCGCAAGCCCGCCGCACCATTCTATGCATGCGCGGCGATGCCTGCGTCGAGGCACGCTTTTTATGTCGCGACGAACGCCGCGAGATGCCTGAAAGGGTACGATGCGGCGCGGATGCGGCACAATACGCAAAAATACATAAGCATTTCCCTCCGCCCCCCGCGCCATGCCCGATCTCGATTACCAGACCGCCTTCCACCTCGCGCCGCTCGGCCTCGTGCTGTCGCGCGACCGCGTGATCGAGGACTGCAACGACGCGCTCGCGTCGATCTTCCGCTGCGCGCGGGCCGACCTGACCGGAAAATCGTATGCGGTGCTCTACCCGTCCACGGACGAATTCCAGCGAATCGGCGAGCGCATCGCACGCGTGATGGTCGCGAACGGCGTCTACTCGGACGACAGAATCATGAAGCGCGCGGACGGCGAACTGTTCTGGTGTCACGTGACGGGCCGCGCGCTCGACCGCACCGCGCCGCTCGCGGCCGGCATCTGGACCTTCGAGGATCTGAGCGCGACGCGCCGCGTCGCGGTCGAGCTGACCCCGCGCGAACGCGAGATCGCCGCGCAGCTCGCGACCGGCAAGACCAGCAAGCAGATCGGGCGCGTGCTCGACATCAGCTCCCGCACGGTCGACATCTACCGCGCGCGACTGATGCGCAAATACGGGACGAACAATACGCCGGAGCTGCTGCAGCGCCTGCTCGGGCAGTGAACGCGCATTGCATCGCGGCGCTCGAATGACGATCGGCCGCACATGGCGGCCGATTGACGGAAACGACGGGCACGGCGCGCCACCGGCGACCCGGTGCGCACGGCCTGCCGATATGCGCGCTCAGCCGATTTTCGTCGCGAGCGCGTGCTCGATCGTGTCGCGCAGCAGCGGCGGCAGCGGCACCGACTTGCCGAGCGCGTAATCGACCCACACGCAGCGCGCGTTGCCGCGTGCATAGACATGCTGCGGATCGTCCGCGCGCGTGAGCTCGAAGCCGGTGTCGAAGCTGCTTCGGCCGGGCTTCGCGGCCGACATCCTCGCGATCACGTCGCCCGGATAGTGCAGCTGCTTGAGGAACTCCATCGACGCGGTGACGATGACGGGCCCCTGCCCCTCGCCGTTGCCGCCCGCAATGCCGAGCTGCTCGAACCACGAGATCCGCGCCTGCTCCATGTAGCGGAAATAGACCGTGTTGTTCACATGGCCGAACGCGTCCATGTCGCCCCAGCGGATCGGCATCGACATCTCAAAAACGGGGGAGTAATCGCTTGTTGCGCTCATTGCTGTCTTCTTTGTTGCGAAATGTCATCCGCTCACGCAAGGCCGAAGCCGTCGTCCGCGGAGATGATCGAGCCATTGATGAACTGCGACTCGTCGGCCGCGAGCAGCAACAACAGCCCGTCGAGATCCTGCGGCTTGCCGACGCGCCGGCGCGGCAGTATCGACTGCAGCTTCTGGCCCTGCTCGGTTTCCCACAGGTAATGATTGATTTCGGTATCGATATAGCCGGGGCAGATCGCATTCACGTTGATCCCGTGGCGGCCCCACTCCAGCGCCATCGCACGCGTCATCTGCACGACCGCGGCCTTGCTCATCGCGTACAGCCCGATCTGCGGAAACACGCGCAGCCCGGCCACCGACGCGATGTTGATGATCCGGCACGGCGGCTTGCCATTGCCGCCGCCGTTCGCGCGCATGATCATCCGCTTCGCGACTTCCTGCGCGACGAAAAATGCGCCGCGCGTGTTCGTATCGAACACGAACTCGAAATCCGCCGGCGTCACGTCGACGAGCTTCTGCATCGTCGACACGCCCGAATTGTTCACGAGGATGTCGATCGTGCCGGCTTCCGTCTCCGCATGCGCGACGGCCGCCTTGATGCTCTGGACGTCGGTCACGTCGAGCGACACGACGTGCGCGGCGCCGCCCGCCGCCTCGATCTCCGCGCGCAGCTCCTTCAGGCGCTCGACGCGGCGGCTCGCGAGCACGACCTTCGCGCCGGCCTGCGACAGCACCTGCGCAAAACGCTGCCCGAGGCCGCTCGACGCGCCCGTGACCAGCGCAACCTTGCCCTCCAGATTGATCGATCGACCCATTTGCACATCCCCTTTCGATATCGTTGCGCCAGCCCGGACGGCACAGCCCGGGCGGCATTACCCTAGCACAAAAAATAGAACGATCGTGCTAATCTACCCGCATGCTGTTGCGGCAAGCGTTTCGTTTCGCAGACAATACGCTCCCGAATAAAAGCATTCTAACGGTTAGAGGAACGCCAATGACCCCCGCAAGCCTCATCGAGCAATACGGCCCGCGCGAATCGATGGAATACGACGTCGTGATCGTCGGCGGCGGCCCCGCCGGGCTGTCGGCGGCGATCCG
>NZ_JAGIQE010000090.1:0-344 GCF_017815075.1 Burkholderia sp. AcTa6-5
TTCGTGCGCGACCGGCTCGACCAGCCGCTGCGCGAGGCGCAGCACTACCTGGTGCAGCTCGGCTACGAGGCGCTCGCGGAGAAGTTCGCCGATCGCGCGGACGCGCAACCGGGCGCAACCGTGTTCCACGTCACGCAGGACCGCACGGTCCGCATCTCGTGGAAGCAGGAGATCCGCGCGGAACTGCGCGCGATCTTCAACGGCGGCCCGTTCAAGCCGATCCTCGACGAAGCGCAGGCGATCCACAAGCGCGTGCTGCGCGGCCGCGTGTTCGTCGCGCTGCACATGCATGCGGGCGACGGCAACGTCCACACCAACATCCCGGTCAACTCCGACAACTACGA
>NZ_JAGIQE010000091.1:0-344 GCF_017815075.1 Burkholderia sp. AcTa6-5
TTCGTGCGCGACCGGCTCGACCAGCCGCTGCGCGAGGCGCAGCACTACCTGGTGCAGCTCGGCTACGAGGCGCTCGCCGAGAAGTTCGCCGATCGCGCGGACGCGCAGCCGGGCGCGACCGTGTTCCACGTCACGCAGGACCGCACGGTCCGCATCTCGTGGAAGCAGGAGATCCGCGCGGAGCTGCGCGCGATCTTCAACGGCGGCGCGTTCAAGCCGATCCTCGACGAAGCGCAGGCGATCCACAAGCGCGTGCTGCGCGGCCGTGTGTTCGTCGCGCTGCACATGCATGCGGGCGACGGCAACGTCCACACCAACATCCCGGTCAACTCCGACAACTACGA
>NZ_JAGIQE010000092.1:0-286 GCF_017815075.1 Burkholderia sp. AcTa6-5
GGTTGCATTTGGATACCGCTAGGATATATGAAAATACTATTGTCCAGCTGGGGAACAGACTTGGAGACGGATCTCTCGCGTCGGCGCCATAACGCCACATCATATAATAAATAATACGTCACCTTAAGAAAAACGAGGAGAGAAAAACGTCCCTCTAAACGTTACGCTTTCCGCTCGCTCTACAGATCCTATTTGCCATCTTCACGTTTATTGGAATCATATTGCTGCCAGAATCTCCGCGATGGCTTATTGCCCACGATCGGCACGACGAAGCGAGAGAAATTCT
>NZ_JAGIQE010000093.1:0-284 GCF_017815075.1 Burkholderia sp. AcTa6-5
GCCACCATCCCTCCAATCGAAATAATGGCGCGAACGCCGTTCATTGTCAGACGGTCAGGTTTCATCCTTCGCGCTCTCGATAAAAATGCAATACTTTCGGCATTCGCTAACGCCCTGTTGGGCGTGAACTCGGCGAGTACCCGTTACTTTCCAGCGGCGGCACTCTGTTCGCCCACGTACTTCCACTGGAAGCTGAAGGGGTCCACGCCCCGGTCCCCCGGCAGGTTCGGCAGTGAATCCCCTTCCTTCACGAACACTTCGTGATAGCCGCCGAGCCGTTCGAT
>NZ_JAGIQE010000094.1:0-275 GCF_017815075.1 Burkholderia sp. AcTa6-5
GAGTCGTTTCACGGTCCTGTTCGGGATGGGAAGGGGTGGGACCGACTCGCTATGGTCATCAGGCAAAGGGGGTTGTTCTGCTGGCGTGGCCAACAGAACCAATCTTGGAAGAAGCAGTAATTAGGTTGTGTGTATCACACACGAGAATTCAACTTGTCGCTTTGGATCGCGGCCAGTGCTTGCGCACGGCGCCGATCTACAAGGCAGACTTGTTATAGGATCAAGCCTTACGGGCAATTAGTATCAGTTAGCTGAACGCATTACTGCGCTTACAC
>NZ_JAGIQE010000095.1:0-273 GCF_017815075.1 Burkholderia sp. AcTa6-5
CAAAGAAACAGAGAAGCATAACCCGAGGCGATAAAGGACAGCACTTTGCTATTATCTCACATGACGTTGCAGCTGTTCAAGTTGAACCCATAGCTTTGCTGGCATTGCTCCAAGTATCCCGCCTCCTCAGCTGAGCCCTCGACAATGTTATGTTTCCTTATCACACCTTTAACGGTCAATTCATGTTCTCCTTCGGGGTGCCACCACTTGAGCCTTTGCAACATTATACCTTCATCATCGTCTGTGCTAATCTCCCATTTGCCTGCTGAGATT
>NZ_JAGIQE010000009.1:0-246207 GCF_017815075.1 Burkholderia sp. AcTa6-5
CCGCCGAGATCGACCACCTTCGTCGCGCGGCCCGCGAGCGGCATCACGTCCGCTTCGCTGCCGACCGCGACGAAGCGGCCGTCCTTGATCGCGACGGCGGTCGCGACCGGGTTCGCGCGGTCGAGCGTCGTGATGTGCCCGTTGTGCAGGATCAGATCGGGTTGAGTATCGGTTGCGCTCATTGACATCTCCTCAATGCGGTCAGAAGCCGAGCCAGTGACGAACGGGCGCGATGGCCTGCACGCCGACCAGCATGCCGGCGAGGCCCACCAACGCGATCAGCGGCGGCGCAGGCGAGCGTACCTTGATCACGCTGTACACGACGCCGATCAGCACGCCGGCGCCCAATGAAACTAGATAAGATTCCATAACGATTTCTCCCGGCCGGATTAGAATGATCCGCATCGCATCGGCCGCATGCTACGCTCCCCTCGCATCCGTTTCGCTTCCCTGCCATCCGTTCCGACCATGCAACACCTTCCTGATCTCGAGGCCTGGGCCATCTTCGCGCGCGTCGCGGAGACCGGTTCGTTCGCGAAAGCCGCCGAGCTGCTCGGCGTCTCGCAACCGACCGTGTCGAAAGCGATCGCGCGCCTCGAAAAGCGCCTCGGCGCGATGCTGCTGTACCGCACGTCGCGCAAGCTGTCGCTCACGCCGACCGGCGAACTGCTGCGCGACCGCGCGATCCGCCTGCTCGCCGACGCGGAACTGATCGAGAACGAGGCCACCGCGCAAGCGCTCGAACCGCACGGCCTCGTGCGCGTGAACGCGCCGATGTCGTTCGGGCTGCACCATCTGTCGCCGGTGCTGCCCGCGTTTCTCGAGCGCTATCCGCGCGTCGACATCGATCTCGTGCTCACCGATCACATCGTCGACATCGTATCGGGCGGCTTCGACGTCGCGATCCGCATCGCCGAGTTGAGCGATTCGACGCTGCGCTCGCGTCGCCTCTGCGCGGTGCGCCGGCCGCTCGTCGCGTCGCCCGCGTATCTCGACCGGCGCGGCCGCCCCACGCATCCGCGCGACATCGAACAGCACGTGTGCCTCACGTATACGAACCTGCCGACGCCCGAGCACTGGCGCTTCCGCCATTCGGCATCCGGCGAGGATGTCGGGGTGAACGTGCATGGTCGCATTCGCACGAACAATGCGGACGTGATCCTCCCCGCGCTCGTCGGCGGTCACGGCCTCGCGCTGCAGCCCGAGTTCCTGGTGTGGGACGAACTGCAGCGCGGCGCGCTCGAGGAAGTGATGAGCGACTGGAAGATCGCCGACATCAACGTGAACCTCGTCACGCCGCCCGGCATGCTGCGCGCCGCGCGCGTGACGGTGCTGCTCGATTTCCTCGCCGAACATTTTTCGCGCGCGCCGTGGGCGCTGCCCGCCGCCTGAACGCGTGACGGCCGACGGCACGCGATCGCCGCAGTAACCGTCGCGGCAAGCGCGGCCGGCCGGCGGCCCGTTACTTCGCCGGCACGGCCGGAATCGACTCGTGCGGCGTCGCGGTACGCTGCTGCGCCTTGTGGACCATCGTGTACGCGTAGTCGATGCCCATCCCGTATGCGCCGGAATGCTCCTTGGCGATCGCAACCACGGCATCGTAGGTGTCACGGCGCGCCCAGTCGCGCTGCCATTCGAGCAGAACCTGCTGCCACGTGACCGGCACGACGCCGGCCTGCACCATGCGCTGCATCGCGAAGTCGTGCGCGGCCTGCGTCGTGCCGCCCGATGCGTCGGCGACCATGTAGATCTCGTAGTCGCCTTCGAGCATCGCGCACAACGCGAACGTCGTGTTGCAGACTTCGGTCCACAGGCCCGACACGACGACCTTCTTGCGGCCGTTCGCGGCGAGCGCGTCGCGTACCTTCTGGTCGTCCCACGAGTTCATCGACGTGCGTTCGAGCGTCTTCTGGTTCGGGAACACGTCGAGCAGTTCGGGATACGTGTGGCCCGAGAAGCTCTCGCTTTCGACCGTCGTGATCGTGGTGGGGATGTCGAAGACCTTCGCGGCCTTCGCGAGCCCGACGACGTTGTTCTTCAGCGTCTGGCGATCGATCGACTGCACGCCGAACGCCATCTGTGGCTGCTGATCGATGAAGATCAGCTGGCTGTTCTGCGGCGTCAGTACCTCAAGTTTCGGGTTGCTCATGGCGGATGGGTCCTGTGAACGGAAAAAGGGGGCCCGCCTCGACCGTGAAAACGGGAGGCGCCCGGAATGCGTCGGCGCCGGATCGTCATCATCCGGGCCGACACATTTAAGCCGCAAACGCGCGGCGCGAACACCCAAGGAATGGAATCGATCCGATTCCCGAATGGATGTCCGTTCGGGGCCGCCCGCCCTTTTTTTCTTCACGCAAACCCGATACGCTTTCAAGACTCTGACGGCGCCGTTCCGGTGCCGCTCGGCCATCACGAGGCGCACCACCATGAAACCGTATGTCCTGTCGCTGCTCGCCGGCATCCTCGCCGGCGTCATCTACGGCGCGATCGGCGTGAACTCGCCCGCGCCGCCGGTCATCGCGCTCGTCGGCCTGCTCGGCATGCTGGCCGGCGAACAGATCCTGCCCGTCGCGCGGCGCATGCTGTCCGGCCATCGTCTGAACACCGCATGGCGCGATGCGAAGTGCAGCCAGCACATGTTCGGCGCGCTGCCGGGCGGCGCCGCGAACGACCGCAAGCCTTCTTGATCCACCCCATCGCCGCCGGCCACGCATGACCAACGTCGAGCTGTTCCATTACCTGTTGCTGTTGATCTGCGGCGCGGGCGCCCTCACCTGGCTCGCCGAGCGAATCTCGATTCCGCCGGCCGTCGTGCTGCTGCTCGGCGGCTGCGTGGTCGCCGTCGCCGGCAAGCGCGTGCCCGACATGGACCCGGCGCTGCTGCTCGCGGCCGTGCTGCCGCCGCTGCTGATGTCGAGCGGGTTCTATACCGCCTGGAAGGAATTCCGGCAGGAGCTCGCCTCGATCGCGTCGCTCGCGCTCGGGGCCGTGGCGTTCACGACCGTCGCGGTCGCGCTCGCCGTGCATGCGGCGAATCCCGCGCTGCCGTGGGCCGCGTGCTTCACGCTCGGCGCGATCGTGTCGCCGCCCGACGCGGTCGCCGCGAAGGCGATCCTGCAGC
The DNA here is from genome assembly GCF_017815075.1 of Burkholderia sp. AcTa6-5. NCBI lineage: Bacteria > Pseudomonadati > Pseudomonadota > Betaproteobacteria > Burkholderiales > Burkholderiaceae > Burkholderia > Burkholderia sp. AcTa6-5. The sequence continues at coordinate 3,122 of NZ_JAGIQE010000009.1, forward strand.
GCCACCCGCTGCCCGCGCGGCTCGTCGCGGTGCTGGAAGGCGAAAGCCTCGTCAACGACGCATCGGGCCTGCTGCTGTACCAGATGGCCGTGTCGGCCGCGCTCGCCGTATCGATCACGGCGGCGAGCGCGACCGGCCTGTTCTTCTCGCTCACGCTGATCGGCATCGCGGTCGGCCTCGCGTGCGGCCATGCGATGTGCTGGGTGCTGCAGCGCCTGCGCGAGCCGATGCTCGGCATCGTCGTAACGTTCGCGATGGCATGGGGCAGCTACGGGATCGCGGAAGCCGTCCACGGCTCCGGCGTGCTGTCGGTCGTCACCTGCGGCCTCGTGCTCGGCGTGCGCCAGCATCGCGTGTTCGGCGCCGACATGCGGATCAAGGCGAAGGCGACGTGGGAAGCGATCGTGTTCGTGCTCGACGCGCTCGTGTTCATCCTGATCGGCCTCGCGCTGCACGCGATCCTCGCGGGCGTGAACCACGAAGGCGCGGTGCTGATGGCCGGCCTGCGGGTCGCGCTGCCGGCGACGGCCGCCGCAATCAGCGCGCGCATCGTGTGGGTGTTCGTCGCGATGTGGCTGCCGGGCCGCCTGCGCGCGCGGCGCGCGGGCCACGCGGCGTGGTCGTGGCGCGAAGCCGTCGTGCTCGGCTGGTCGGGCATGCGCGGCGTCGTGAGCCTCGCGGCCGCGATCGCGCTGCCGGCCAATTTCCCGGGCCGCGACCTGATCCTGTTCAGCACGTTCCTGCTGATCATCGCGACGCTCGTCGTGCAGGGCGGCACGCTCGCGCCGCTGATCCGCGTGCTGAAACTGCGCCCGGCCGCGCGCCGCACGATGTCCGAACACGCGGTGCGCGCGCACACGTTCGGCGCGGCGCTTGCCGAGCTCGCCGCGCGCGAGCAGCGCGGCGCCGGCCTCGAACGCGCATCGCTCGACCGGCTGCTGACCGAATACCGCAGCCGCGTCGCGTTCAACGAACGCGCGCACCGCGACGGCGCGGAGCCCGCGGACGTGCGCGCGCGGATGCTGCGCGTCGAGCTCGAACTCGTCGGCGTGTCGCGCGACGCGCTGCTCGGCCTGCATCGCGACGGCCGGGTCGACGACGCGGTGCTGCACCGCATAGAATCCGAACTGGATTTCGAGGAGCTGCGGCTGCAGCGCCTGCTCGAACCCTGACGTCCGGCCTGCCGGCAGGCCCGCCCCCTTTCCCCACCTGGAATTTCAATGAGCGAACTCACCGTCGAAGCGAGCATCGGCCCGGTCGATTACCTCGTCCACTTCACCGACGGCGTCCACCAGTGGCGCGCCGACGAACCCGCGTCGCTCGGCGGCGGCGATACGGCGCCGACGCCCGTCGCCCTGCTGCTGTCGAGCCTCGGCGCGTGCACGGCGATCACGCTGAAGATGGTTGCGCAACGAAAAGGCTGGCCGCTCGCCGAAGTGCACGTGAAGCTCGCGCACGAATCGGGCAGCGCGGGCAGCACGATCGTGCGCCGCATCACGCTCGACGGCAACCTGACCGACGAGCAGCGTGAACGCCTGCTGCAGATCGCGAACGCGTGCCCGGTGCACAAGATCCTCACGCACCCGATCGCGATCGACACGGCGATCGCCTGAGTACCTCCCGTCACCGCCACCGCCCCCGTCACGAGATTCCCGTCATGTCCGCCTCGATCAAGACCCTGCTCACGCCGCGCGAAAGCGACATCGGCAACCTCGTCGTGCGCCGCGTGCTGCCCGCGCGCGCCGCGCGCCTCGTCGGCCCGTTCATCTTCTTCGACGAGATGGGCCCGGCCGTGCTGCCGGCCGGCCGCGGCATCGACGTGCTGCCGCATCCGCACATCGGGCTCGCGACCGTCACCTACCTGTTCGACGGCTCGCTGATGCATCACGACAGCCTCGGCTTCCGGCAGAAGATCGTGCCGGGCGACGTGAACTGGATGACGGCCGGCCGCGGCATCGTGCATTCGGAGCGCTCGCCCGACGAGGATCGGCCGCGCGAGCAGCCGGTGCACGGGATCCAGACCTGGGTCGCGCTGCCGGTCGAGCACGAAGACACCACGCCCGCGTTCGTTCACCATGCGGCCGACACGCTGCCGTCGTTCACGCGCGACGGCGTGACCGTGCGCGTGATCGCGGGCACCGCGTTCGGGCGCGCGTCGCCGGTCGCCGTGTTCTCGCCGACGCTCTATGCGTATGCGGAATTCGCACCGGGCGGGCAGCTCGCGCTCGATGCGGAGCACGACGAACGCGGCGTATATCTCGTCGACGGCGACCTCGGCATCGACGGCACGCCGCTCGCCCCCGCGACGATGGCCGTGCTCGAACCGGGCGCGACCGTCGCGCTGGCCAGCACGAACGGCGCACGCGTGATGCTGCTCGGCGGCGCGCACCTGCCGGGAGAGCGTTTCATCGAATGGAATTTCGTGTCGAGCGAACGCGCGAAGATCGATGCGGCGCGTGCCGCGTGGGCCGATCAGACGTTCGGCAAGGTGCCGGGCGAAGAAAACGAATGGACGCGCCAGCCGGAACGCAGGGTATGACGCCACGCGCAACGGGCGGCCACGGCCGCCCGGCGATGCGCGCTCAGCATGGCACGAGGCCCACGACCCCGCCACCCGACTGCGTACACCAGCGCTGTTCCTGCCGAGGCTGCGCCTGCGCTTGCGGCGGCGAGTACGGCACGGCCCTCGCCATGGCAAGCGCGTTGGCCAACGCTTTGGACTCTACCTGCCGCTGTTGCTCGATCGACGCGCGCTGCGCGTCGTCCGCCTGCTTCGTCAGCGCAACCAGCCTCGCATACCGGGGATCGCGCGCGTCCTGGAATGGCGGCAGCGGCGGCGGCACCGGCACGGCAGGCGCGGTGCCTCGGTAGCGGGGGATCGACATCTTCGAGGTCTTCCCCCAGATCGCCGCCTCGCCGATATCCCACATCGCCACCCGCATCTCGAGCGCGTGTTCATAGCCGCGATCGACCTCGGCCGTCGTGGGCGTGCCCGTCGGCGCGGGAAGCGGCTGCAGCGACGGCGGCAGCGGCTGCAGCGACGGATGGACGAGCCGCACCCAGCTCACGGCGGCCACCGAGTATTGATACAGGACGCGCTGGTAAGCGTCGAGTATTCTGGCGCGACTGTCGGGCGTGGAGGCCTGGGCGCTCGACACCAGCGCGATGAACGACGTCAGCGTCTGGGTATAGCGTGCGCCGTCTTCCTTCTGCGCCGCCACGCGTTCCGGCTGCGGGCCGGACGATGCGTTCAACATCCCTGCGCACCCCGACAGCGCGGCGACCATGGCCGCGCACAGCCCTGCCGTTCGAAACGCGATCCGAATGTGATACGACATGGCAGCCCCCAACCGATACGAGACAAACACCCAATGAATCTGCGGTGACCGGCACCGGCAGCTGCGACGCGGATCGCCGGACCGCCCTGGCGACGGCGCCGGTCAGAGCCCGACCGTACGACCTTTACGTTCAAGAGAACGGGCCACCCTGACGCGGCTGCCCCTTGCGATTGCAAACCGGCGGGTTCGTCATGCCGAAAGACAGCAGATTGCCGCCGTTGATCGTGCACGCGAACTCCTTGCCGTCCCTGGCTTTCAGGTTGACGTAGGTATTCGTCCCTTCGGTGCGGCGATTGACGATGACGAGTTCATCGGGCGAGTACCCCAGCGTGCCGGCCGTACTGGACTTGATCTTGTCGTCGGTCAGCATGTTGGTGCTGCCGGCGATACCCGCGCAGCCGGACACCAGCAATACCGTCAGCCCGACGAGAATAGCGCTTGCCGAACGCATAAACCCTCCATTATTTGACTTTTATCGCCCGTTTATCGAATAAACATACGCGCTGCTCGCGCGGCTATTCGATGGAATAGCCGAAACAGCCTGGAACGTATGCCCGATGGACTGCGCCAAATGATATAGATCGGTCTAGTCTCGTGTCAACCACGCCTGATTAAAATCGGGGATCTCCCGCCGGGCCGCTGTTCCTTCAGGCCTTCAATCCCATCAGCTTCGCGAGCGTCGGCCAGCGATCGAGCGACGCGTCGAACGCGCGACGCGCCTGTTCGTCGACGTAGCGCTCGGGGTCGAGCGCGGGCAGATGCCGCGCGAGGCCGATCACGTCGTTCGGTTGCGACAGGCGATCGTCGTCGCCTTCGCCGGAAATCGTCACTGTTCGTCGATCCATACGCCGTCCGGAGTTTTCACCGCGTAACCCGCGGCCGTCTGCATCGTCACCGTGCCCTCGTTCTCGCCGATCATCCGCGTGCGCGGCAAATCGGCCGCGTATTGCGCGAGCGTCGCGCCCGGCTTGAACGGGCTGTTCGACACGAGATTCGACAGCAACTGCGCGAGCGCGAGGAAACTGGTCGGCTGGTCGATCACGGTCGTCGCGCCGTGGTTGCCCGTGAAGCCGACGAGCCGCACGCCAACCGGCCCGTGCACGATGCGCGGCGTCGGAATCTCGCGCAGCCCCGCGACCTGGTTCTTGTCGCCGCGCAACGCGGCGCCGTGCTCGGGCACGAACACGATCACCGCACGGCGGCCCGATTGCGCGATCAGGTCGGCGAGACGGTCGAAGTCGGTCATCATTTTCGTCGCGCGCTGCGGGTACGAGTCGATGCTCGTCAGCGCGCTGCCGACGACACGGTTGCCGTCGTGCAGGCTGATCGTGTTGTAGTACAGCGCGACCGGCCCCGGCACCGCCGCGCGCTGCGCGTACCAGTTCGCGAGCGTCGAGTAGTCGTCCTTGATCGCCGAGCCGTCGAACGCATGCATCGCGACCGGCGCGGCCGCGTTCGAGATCATCGGCGCATCGGCCACGCCGATGTTGTCGTGGATCACCTGCAGGAAATTGTCGAAATGGCCGTCGTGGTTCAGCAGCGACTGCACCGTGTAGCCGGCGCCCGCCAGTTGCGAGAACAGATGGCACTGCTGCGGCGCGCTCTTGTACAGGTCGGCATGCGCTTCCTGCCCGCAGCTCGCGCGCAGCACGCGGATCGCCGCCGGGCCGCTGTAGCTCGCGGCCGTGCTGAAGTTCGTGAACAGGTAGTCGAAGTGGCTCAGCATCGGATGGTTGCGCACCTTCGCCGCATCGAGGTCGTCCCACGATAGCGAGCAGATGTGCAGCACGATCACGTCGAACTGCGCGGCCGGATCGCTGCCGAGATGGCCGAACGCGACCTGCCGCTGCGACTCCTGCGCGCGGAACGTCGCGAGCGCCGCGTTGTGATCCTCAGGCTGGTCGACGCGCGTGGCGCCCGCCGCGTTCGCCTGCGGCTGCGCCGGCGCGGCGACGCGCGCCATCAGCCCGCTGCCGGCCTGCCACAGCGGCATCACGATCAGCACGGCCACCACGAACGTCGCGACGCGCAGCCAGCGATTGACGATGAAATAGACGATCAGCACGCCGACGATCGTCAGCGCCAGCACGGGCGGCAGCAGCCGCGGCAACAGCTCCATCCAGTAGTCGAGACGGAACGTGCTGACCTCGCGCGCGGCCTCCGCGAGACGGGCGAGCGGCGGCGCATGCAGCTCGCGCGCGAGCAGCGGCACCGCGATCGCGATCGCCACGACCTGCCGGACGATGCGCCACGCGCGCGACCGGATCGGCGCGCTCGCCACGAGCGCCACCGCGAACGCGAGGTTCGCGAGCCAGAACGGCTGCAGGCGCCCGGTCGCGAACAGCGCGAACTTCAGGATGAAATACAGATTCCAGAACGTCATCTAACCCACTCCATGATGCGCGCCGCGTCAGTCGCGCGCGCGATCGAGTTTCGGCGCGAGCATGGCCTGCACGCCGCGCGCCGCACCCTTCCACATTCGTACATAACCGTCCAGCCCGATCCGCAGCACTTCCTTGAGCCCGCCGAGCGGCGTGTCGGGCCGCGCGCTTTCGTGCCAGTCGAGCCACGCATCCGCGCGGCCGAACGTGCATTGCACGAGCTGGCGCTCCTGCTCGAGCGTCAGTGCCTCGAAGCTCACGCCGACATGGGTCGGCGTCGCACGGGTCACGCGCACCGGGAACGGAAACGCGCGGTCGCCGCGCGTCACGCACACCGTCAGCGTGTCGCCGACGGCGAGCGGCAGCCCCGGCACCGCTTCGAGCCCGAGGCCGCCGGTCGAGTAGTCGCTCGTGAAGCACGCGGCGGTCGAGCCGTCGGCGAGCAGCAGCATCGCCGGCACGCGCATCGCGATCCGGTGCGTGACGCGCACCTGCTTGGCCTCGCGCGCGACGGCCAGCGCCGCGCCGAGCATCGCGAGGTTGTAGACGGTCCAGCCGAGCGTGATCAGGATCGTCGACGCCTCGTCGCCCTGGTCGGCCACGAGCCGCCACAGGCCGGCGACGATCGCGAGCACGTTCAGCGCGAACAGCACGAGATACGGTTTCGACGTCGACCAGTCGACGTAGCCTTCGTCGATCTTGCCGCCCTTGTCGGTCACGTTGAACTTGCCGTGCTTCGGGCTGAAGAACGCGACGGTGGTCGGCAGCGCGATGTACCACGCGAGCACCGATTCGTAGACCTCGGCCCAGAACGAATGACGGTAGCGCCCCTGCATCCGCGAGTTCGCGACGTTCGCGAGCACGAGATACGGGATCACGTAGCTCGCGAGCGCGAACGACGACGCGTTGATGAAGTACAGGTGGAAGAACAGGTACGCGAGCGGGATCGTCAGGAATACCAGCCGCGGAATCCCGTAGAAGAAATGCAGCATCGCGTTGCCGTAGCAGATCCGCTGGATGAAGCCGAGCCCGCGCCCGAGGAACGGGTTGTCGATCCGGAAGATCTGCGCCATCCCGCGCGCCCAGCGCGTGCGCTGCTTCACGTGGCCGGCGAGGCTTTCGGTCGCGAGGCCGGCCGCCTGCACGGTCGGCAGGTACGCCGACGTATAGCCGCGCCGATGCAGCTTGAGCGCGGTGTGCGCGTCCTCGGTCACGGTCTCGACCGCGACGCCGCCGACCTCCTCCAGCGCGCTGCGCTTGAGCACCGCGCACGATCCGCAGAAGAACGTCGCGTTCCACAGGTCGTTGCCCGACTGCACGAGGCCGTAGAACAGGTTGCCCTCGTTCGGGACCTCGCGGAACGTGCCGAGATTGCGCTCGAACGGATCGGGCGAGAAGAAATGGTGCGGCGTCTGCACGAGCGCGCATTTCGGGTCGCGCAGGAACACGCCCATCGTCGTCTGCAGGAACGAGCGCGTCGGCACGTGATCGCAGTCGAAGATCGCGATGTAGTCGCCATGCGTCTTCGGCAGCGCGCGGTTGATGTTGCCGGCCTTCGCGTGCAGGTTGTCGTCGCGCGTCAGGTAGTCGATGCCGGCCTCGGCCGCGAATGCCGCGAACTCGGGGCGCCGGCCGTCGTCGAGCAGGTACACGCGCAGCTTCGCGCTCGGCCAGTCGATGCTCTGCGCGGCGAACACGGTCGGCTTAACGACCGACAGCGGCTCGTTGTAGGTCGGGATATAAACGTCGACGGTCGGCCAGGTGTCCGGATCGTCGGGCAGCGGCACGATCGGCCGGTCGAGCGGCCACGCGGTCTGCACGAAGCCGAGCAGCAGGATCATCCACGTATAGGCTTCGGCGCCGTACAGCAGGTAGCCGGCGACGGCCTCGACCGGGCTGCGGAAGTCGAGCGTCTGCGTCGTGCGCCACCACACGTAGCGCAGCGTGGCCAGCAGCGCGAGCGACGCGAGCGCGAGGGTCGGCAGATGGCCCGGCAGGCGGCGCAGCGCGAGCGCGAGCACCGCGACGATCGCGAAGAACGCGAACTGCGCGCCGGGCATCAGCGGCGACATCCCGGCCGCGGCCCACAGCACCGCGCCGGCGACGAGCAGCAGCGGCGCGAGCCACGGGCGCCGGCCGACGCCGTTCGCGCGCGCATCGAGCCAGCCGCCCCAGCGCCCCCACGGCAGGCGCTCGAGCAGCGCATTGAGGCGCCGGCCGACCGCACGGCCGGCCACGTAGACGGGCACGACGAACGTATCGAACCACGCGAGCGGATCGCGCGCGGGCCGGCCGTCGGCCGCACGCGGCGCGCGCACGATCGCGCGCCACAGCCATTCGCGCACGCTGAGCGGCTGCAGCACGCCCCAGTCGTACGCGAGCCGCAGGAACGCGACGCGCACCCAGCGGCGCACATGATCGGGGCGGCCGGGCGGCGGTGCGTGGAAGAACAGCCGCACGAACCAGTCCACCCGCGTGCGTTCCGCCGGCAGCCCGATGCCGCGCGCGCACCAGTCGGCCGCGCGACGGCCGAACGCGCGCAGTCGCGACGCGAGCGCGGCCTTCATCGCACGCCTCCCGCGCGGCCGGCGACGGCCGCCGTCAGCCACGTGTCGACCCAGTTCGCGACGCCGTTCAGGTCGTGCGACGCCTGCGAATACGGCGCATCGTCGAAGATCCAGCTGCCGCGCGCGAGCGCTTCGGGCACCGCCGCGTCGACGTGGATGCGCTGCTCGAGCATCGACGCCGACCCCGCGACCGCGCGCAGCATCGCCAGCGCGTCGCGCTGCATGTCGCGCGCCGGGTTCAGCCGGTTCACGACGATCTGCAGTTCGCCGCGGCCGGCCCGCAGCGCGCCGAGCCGCGCGGCCGTCGTCGCGCACGCGACCGGCTCCGGCGGCACGACGACGAGCGTCAGGTCCGCGCGGCGAATCGCCTGCTCGGCCTGCGGCGACGGATAGCGCGCGGTGTCGACCAGCACGACGCCGTCGGCCGGCAGCGCGATCTCGTCGAGCGCGCGCGACAGCCAGGCCGGATCGGCAGCGAGCCGCGCATCGCACGCGGCGGCGCCGGCCGCATCGACCTGCCCGTACGGCACGAACAGCACGCCGTCGGCGTTGCGCCACGTGTGCGCGTGCCACGGTTCGGCGCCGCCGAGCAGGCCGTGCGCGAGACCGTGTTCGGCCAGCGTATCGAGGCCGAGCGTCGCGCCCATCAGGTTCTGTGCATCGAATTCGACGGCGACGACCGGCCGGCCGCGGCGCGCGAGCAGCACCGCGAGCGCGGCGGCCAGCGTCGTGCGGCCCGCGCCGCCCGTCGTCGACGTGAGGGCGATCGTCTTCATCGTGCCGCCTCGCTGTCGCGTTCGTGGCGTTCGTGGCGTTCGTCGGCCTCTTCGCCGCCGACATCCGGCAGCAGGCGGCCGCGCAGCGCGACCGGCACGAGCTCGCACGGCACCGCGTCGCGCCGGTCGATGCCGCGCGGCGCGTGGAAGCCGCGGCCGATGCCGAGGTGCTGCGCGACGATCCACACCGGCACCGCAATCGCGATACCGACGATGAAGCCGATGACGAGTTCGGCGATCATGCGTCCTCCTGCTTGCGCAGCGGCATCGCGCTGCGGACGGCGCCGCGCGCACGCGCGGCGGGAATGACGGGTTGCGGCGGCGACGCGTCGACGGCGTCGATGGCGCCGGACGCGGATGCCTGCGGCACGCCGATCGCGTCGAGCGCGACGACGGTATCGATCGCCTCGATCGCGTCGCTCACCTCGCTCGCGTCGGGCAACGCCGTGCCGGGACCAGCGGGCGCAGGCGCCGCGCGCGCGGCGGCGGCCGGTTGCGGCGCCGCGAACAGGTCGCTGTAGTCGGCGATCGGCGCGCGCCGGTTCTCGGCCTTCAGCGCGTCGAGCTCGGTGTCGATGCTGCCCTGGCCGAGGCACACGACGCGATCGGACAGCGTATCGACCGGCACGTCGAAGATCCGCGCGAGCGCATCGTCGGCGTCCACTGGCTCGCAAGCGAACAGGAACACGAACAGATGCCCTGCATCGGCCGTCACGACGTCGCCCGCGCGGCGCGGCCGGCAGTGCCGCAGCGCGTCGACGTGCGACACGCCCGGCAGCAGCGTGAGCTTCGCGAGCGCGTGCGGCAGCGCGAGCACCGCGCCGCGGTCGAGCACCGCGCGAATCCGTTGGCAGAACGTGCCGACCGGCAGATAGCCGAGCACCGAATCGCCGAGCGCGGCGGCGAGCGCCGCGCGATAGTCGGCCGCGACGGGCCGCGCGTAGAGCTGGCCGCGCAGCGCATGCACGGCGGCCTGCATCCGCGAGACGGGCAAGTCGCGCGCGACGACCCGGTTCGCGCCGACGCTCAGCACGAGCACCTCGAACTGGTGGCGCAGCACCTCGCCACGCTCGACGACCGCGATCTTCAGCGCGCCGCCGCACTGCCGGCGCAGCGCGTGCACGTCCGCGCACAGCGCTTCGAGCTGCGCGTGCGAGCGGAACACGAGCACCGCGGTCGCGGCCTGCGCGCTCGCGCACGCGGCGACGACGGCCGCGTTGTCGTCGACGATCTCCCAGCCGTCCGGCACGCGGCTCGCGCCGTCGAGCACCGCGCGGCTGACCACCACGCGATCCTCGTCGCTCGCGAGCTTCATCCGGCGCGCCGGTTCGGTCGCGCCGCCATCGACGCTCGCCGACAGCCGGCCGCCCGGCGCAAAGCGCAGCGGGCGCACCTCGCCGGCCGCGAGCGTGTCGCCCGCGCGCCAGAAATCGACGACCCACAGCAGCTCGCCGTGCGTGCGCTGCAACTGCGCGACGCCCGAGCAGATCCCGTGGAAGCCGCTGCGCGGCGTACGATCCGCGTCGCGCACGAGCGGCGCATCGTCGGCGCGCGCGGCGTCGCCCGCCCGGGTCGCTTCGGGATCGAGCAGCAGCACGAGCGCGATCCGGCGCGTGCGGCACCAGTCGGCCAGCGCGTGCGCTTCATCCGCGAGCGCGACCGGATCGTCCCAGCTGAACCAGCGCTGCGCGCCTTCGACGAAATACAGCGAACGGGCATGCAGCCCGTAGCGCTTCATCGCGCGCAAGCCGCCGGTCAGCCGCGCGAACGGGCCCGGCGCCACGCCGCGCGGCGCAGCGGCGATCACACCGGCGTCGGCACCGGCGTCGGCCGGCTCGGCCGCCGGCGGCATCGCCAGCACGTTCAGGTTGCGCGGCCAGCCGGCCGGCTGCGCGCCGCCCGCGAAGCCGAGCGATTCCATTTGCGCGGCGACGCGCGCCGGATCGCGCGCGAGCACGATCGTGACGTCGCGCGTGCGCGCCTGGCGTGCGCTTTCCCACACCAGCGCGTCGCATCCCGGCGTGCCGCCGGCCGCGTAGATCGCGTAAAGACCGCCGGCCTCCAGTTGCGTCCAGGTATCGGGCAGGCTGTCGATCGCGAGCCGGCTCAATGCGCCGGCGCGGCCGCGCGCCGACCCCACACGCAGCAGCGCGCGCAGGCGATCGACCAGGCTGACAGCGCCGGACGCGGAGCGGGTGGCATCGAATTCCGTATTCACGGCAGTCCCCTAGTAATCCGAATAAAGCCGCACGGGCGTCGGCGTCACGAGCCAGTTGCGCGGCGCGCGCGCATCGAACGCATAGCGCAGGTACACGAGCGCCGAGCTCGGCGCATAGTCGTGCGACCGGTCGATCTGCAACTGCGCGCCGACGCTCAGGTGCGGGTTCACGCGATACTCGACGATGCCGTTCACGCCGTACGAGAACGACACGCCGCGCGTCGAACTGCCCGCGTACACGAACCCGGCCGCGACCTGCGCGGCGCGCTGGCCGGAGAGCGTCGGGTAATACAGCGAATCCTTCTCGTAGCTGTTGGAGATCCCGCCGGTGACGGTCAGGTCCCACGACAGCGCATCGTGCCGCCCCGCCCATTCGATCGGCACGCCGAGCGACAGATAGCGCTGCGGGCTGTAGTAACCGCCCTGCCCGTACGTGTAGTAGCGCAGGTTCTGCGCGTAGTGCCACGCATTGCCGACGAGCCCGGTGCTGACCTTCATCGTCGCGCGCTCGTAGACGGGCACCGTGAAGCCGGTGCGCAGCGTGACTTCCGCATTGCGTTCGACGTTGCGGCCCGACAGCACGCCCGCGCCGAGTTCCGCGAACAGGTTCGTGCGGCCGACGTCGACCGACGCGCGCAGGTTCACGCCGTCGCGGCGCACGCCGCCCCACACCGCGCCGGTCCACGGGTCGCGCATCCCCGCGTACGACAGCACGCTGCTCGTTTCCGGCCGCCGCGACGCGTTCACCGAGAAGCTCGCGGGGCCCGCGTCGAAGCGGTAGCGCACGCCGCCGACCAGGTAATGCACCGGGAAGCCGAGCGGCGACGTGCCGAGATCGAAGCGCCATGCATCGGACAGGTAACCGGCGCCGAGCGCGACGCCCGTGGTCGACTGGTGCAGCGAGCCCGACGGATTCGCGAGCAGCGCGGCGGCCTGCGGATTCGGCTGGAACGGCGGCGGCAGCCCGTTCGGCACCCTGAGCCCCGCATACGTGCCGAACGTCTTCAGCGAATACGCGTTCGGGTCGCTCGTATCGAGCGTACCCGGATCGAGATGCACGGTGTCGATCTGCGCGAACACGTGCCCGTCGTAGCGGATCGGCATCTGCATGTAGATCGGCACCTGCTGCGCGCGATACGACGAGATGCCTTCGTCGCCCGACTTGTACGCGGGTATCCAGCCGGTCTCGATCTCGGGATTGCGTCGCTGTGCGAGGTCCGCGAACGCGGCCTGTGCGGGCGTGAGCCCGTCGCGGCCCGGGCTCACGCCCGTCGCGCGTTCCTGCGACTGCGACAGCCGGTACAGCGACGCCGCATCGTCGTAGCGGCCTTGCGCCTCGGCCACGCGCCCGGCCGCGACCGTCACGTCGGCGCGCGCCGGATACGCGGCCTGCAGCCGGTCGGTCACCTGCGCGGCTTCGTCCGGGCGGCGCAGCGCGTTCAGGCGGCGCACCGCCGACAATTGCGTGTCGACATCGTCGTCCGGCGTGCGCGCCAGCACGGCCTGCACGCGCTCACGTGCGGCGGCTCGGTTGCCGCTGTCCTCGTCGATCCGGGCGAGCGCGAGCTGCGTATCGGCATCGTCCGGCGTACGCGCGACGACCGGCGCGAGCGCGTCGCGCGCCGCGTCGTAATGGCCCTGCGCGCGTTCGAGATCGGCGCGTTCGAGCGCGTAACGCTTGTCCGCGCGGCCGGCCGGGCTCGCGCGATCGAGCAGCGTGCGCGCCCGTGCATAGTCCTGTCGTGCGATCGCGTCGTCGGTCTGCCGCAGCACGAGCCGCAGCGACTGGTCCTCCAGTCGCGCCGTCTGCGCGGGCGTCAGCGACGGGTCGCGACGCAGCATGTCGAGCCACGCGGCGAGCGCCTCGTCGCGCCCCGCGCTGCCGAGCAGGTCGCCGTAGCGCAAGCGCACGTCCGCGTCGGCTTCGCGCGGATGCGCGGCGATCCAGTCGCGCAGCGGCGCGAGGCCGCGCTCCGGTTCGCCCGCGTCGATCCACTGGGCGCCGATCGCCGCGAGCATGTCGGGATCGTCCGGCGCGCTCGCGTGCGCGTGCGCGAGCGTGGCGGCAAAGGCCGCGCGGTCGCCGCGTGCATGCGCGCTTCGTGCGTCGGCCAGCGCGCTTTGCGCATCGAGCTTGCGCGCCAGCGCCCGCATCCCGTCCGACCGGTGCGCATCGTCGACCGGCGCCAGCGCGGCCTGCGCGCCCGCGACATCGTCGATCGAGTTGCGGTACAGCGCGCTCGCGTAGCGCATCTCGGGCGTGTCGCTGCGCGCGAGCCCGTCGTCCATCACCGTGCGGCCAAGCTGCGGCAGCCCCATGTCGCGATAGAGGCGCGCGAGCGCGAAGCGCGTCCACGGCGCGTCGGGCGCCGCGCGCACGGCCGCCTCGTAGCGTTGCGCGGCCGGCCCGCGCGCGCCCTTGTCGGCCAGCGCACGCGCTTCGTTCGCGAGCACGTCGCCGCGCAGGCCGTCGAGCGTACGGCGATCGTCGGCGCCCGTCACGCGCCCTTGCAGCGCGTCGAGCAGCGGGCCGATCCGGTCCGCGCGGCCGGTGTTTTCATACAGCGTGGCCGTGTCGCGCACGGCCGACACGCTCGGCGAACGCGCGGCCAGCAAGCCGCGCAGCAACGGCTCCGCCTGCGCCCAGTCGCGCTGCGCGAGCAGCGCATCGGCGAGCTGCAGCTTCGCGTCGGGGTTGTCGGGCTGCATCGCGAGCGCCGCACGCGCGGCGCGCTCGGCATCCTGCGCTCGCCCGGCGCTGGCCGCTTCGCGGCCTTGCGCGAGCAGCCCCCAGAACTGCGCGGTCCGCGCGAGGCCCTGCCATTTGCCGCGCTGGTCGGTCGCACGCGCCGCCGCCCGCGCGAACAGCGCGCGCGCTTCGTCGTGCCGCCCTTCGCGCAGACGCAGCAGGCCGAGCCCGCCCAGTGCGTCGGCGTCGTCCGAGCGCGCCCGCGCGGCGCGCGCGAGCAGCGGATCGGCGGCGGCCAGGTCGCCGCGCGCGAGCGCCTGCAGCCCGCGCTGCTGCGCGATGTAGTCGGGATCGCGTTCGAGCCTGCGCTGCGCGTCGCGTTGCCGGTCGAGGCCGGCCGCACGATCGCGGAATTCGGTGTCGTCCGGCGCGAGCGCGAGATACGCATGCAGCGCATCGAGATACGCGGGGTCGCTGCCGGCCGACTGCAGCACGCGCCGCCACAGCGCCATCGCTTCCGTATGGTCCGCGTCGGCGCGCTTCGCGAGCGACGACGCGATCCGGTTCGCTTCCGCGCGCGTGTCGTCGCGCTGGTTCAACAGCCGCGCGAGCGCGACCGACGCGCTCGTGTCCCGCGGATCGGCGGCGATCGCGCGGCGCAGCGCGGCGATCGCCGGCTCCCGCCCGCCCGGCGCGTTCGACACGATCTGGTAATACTCGGCGCCGAGCGCGCCCGACGGCGCGCCGTTCGGAAACAGCGCGACGATGCGCCGGGCCGCCTCGTCGGCGCGGCCGCTGCGTGCGAGCAGTCGAATCTGCGCCATCTCGCCGCGCCCGCTCGTCGCGACGCGGTATTCGTCGGCCACCCGCCGCGTGGCAGGCGCATTCGGCGATTGCGCCTGCAGCCGCGCGAGCGACGCCTGCGCGCCTTTCGCGTCGCCGAGCCGCAGCAGCACGCGCACCTGTTCGGCCAGCAGTTCGGGGTCGCCCGGCGCGATCAGCAGGCCCTTGCGCAACGCATCGCTGGCGAGATCGTCGCGATGCTTGGTGCCCCACATCCGCGCGGTGTCGAGCTCGCGCCGCGCATCGGCGGCGGCCGAGGTCGCCGGTGTCGCGGGGTTCGCGATCGCCGTGCCCGTCGCAGCGCCCGGCGCCGCCGCGCACACCGACGACGCGAGCCACGCGAATCCCGCGACGTGCGGCGCGGCGCGCTTCAGCGGGCGGCGCACGAACGGCCTCCCCAGCGGGTGTCGAGCGTGCCGTCCGCCCCGAACCGGTAACGGCCGTCGCGCCAGCCGAGGCCGAACAGCGTCAGCACGCTCGTGTAATAGCCAGGCGCCGACTGGCGCGCGAGCGTATCGACGCGGGCCGCCTGTGCCTCCGCGAGCGCATGCTGGCCGCGCGCGTCGAGAAACGGCACGGCCGCCGCGGAGAAACCGCCGTTGCCGTCGTTCGGCCCCGCGACGCCCGTCGTCGTATCGACCTTCTCCGGCGGCGCGCCATGCGCGGCGATATGGTCGGCGAACGGCGCGAACTTCGCGAGCAGCGGCGCGGCAAGCGGATCGGCGCGGTCCAGCGTGCCGGCCCACAGGTACACGCGGATCGCGTTGTACGCACTCTCCGCGTGCGTGTCGGGATCGGGCCCGAAGCCCTTGCCCGCGCGATACAGCGCCCAGTCGGGCGAGAAGCCCTTCGGCGCGGTGTCGAGCAGCACGCGAGCGGTGCTAGAGGCGAGCGCGGCCCAGCGCCGGTCGTCGGGCAGCCGCGCGCCGAGCGCGCGAATCACCTGCGGCGGCGAATAGCTCGGATTCACGCGCCATTGGCCGTTCGCGAGCTTGAACCCGGTCGGCCCCGGCAGCAGCGTGAGGCCGAGGCCCGGCACGGTCGCCGTCTCGTCGTCGAGCACGCGCTTCGCGAGCAGCGCACCGCGCGCCGTATAGCTGCGCTCGCGCCACAGCCGCCCGGCCTCGACGAGCGCATACGCGATCCACAGGTCGGCGTCCGACGCCGCGTTCGCGTCGAGCACGCGCCACGCACCGTCGGGCGCACGGCCCCACAGCCACGCGGGCAGGTGCGCGCTCAGGTCGCCCTGCGCGAGGTTGTTCTCGGTCCATGCGAGGATCGTGTCGAACATGCGCCGGTCGTTCGCGACCAGCGCGAAGAACAGTCCATACGCCTGCCCCTCCGATACCGTGCGCGAATCGGCCGAGCCGACGTCGATCACGCGGCCGTCGGCCGAGATGAAATCGCGCTTGAACGCGTCCCAGCGCGGCCACGCCGCGCCGCATCCCGCGCCCGCCGCATCGGCCGGCGCGGCGTGCGCGCGCGTGGCCATGCCGGCCGCCGCGCACGTCACCGCAACCGCCAGCGCGAGCATCGCGCCGACACGCCGCGCCGGCTGCGTTGCCCGTCGCTTCGTCATTGCCCGCGCCATCCGTTACATCCCCCGTCGACGCGCGGCGATTCGCTGCAGCACGCTGAACACGCCGAGCGCGAGCAAGAGCCCCGCGACGACGCCGACCGCGCCGAGCACGACCGGATGCCGCGCCGCCTCCGTCCATACGCGCGCATACCACGGCACGAAGCCGACCACGTAAGGCTCGCCGACCCGCAGGCTGTCGACCTGCCCCGGCCGCACCAGCGCGAGGTCGCCCTGCAGTTGCGACACGAGCCCGGCGTTCTCGAACACGTCGAGCAGATCGCCGAGGCGCGGCTGGCCGGTCGCGGTCAGCGCGACGACGCTGCGACCGCGGCTGCCCGGCAGCTCGAAACCGGCGAGCGCCGCGAGCGGGCCCGCCTGTTCGATGTGCGCACCGCCGTCGGCGACGCCCACGCCGTTGCGCCAGCGCTCCTTCACCGTGAACGCGACGCGCGTCGTGCCCGCGCCGTCGGCCGCGCCCTGCTCGCCGATCGCGAGCGGCAGCGCCGTGCGCCACTGCGCGAGCAGCGGCGACGCGGGCGAGCCGTCGATCACGAGCAGGTCCTTGTGCCCGGACAGCGCGGCGACGTCGCCGGGCCGCGCGACCTGCACGCGCAGCGCCGGGAAGCCGGTCCATTCGCCCATGTGGCCGAGCATCGTCAGATAGGCCTCGAGCTCCTGCGGCGACGGCCGGTCGGGCATCACGACGGCCGTCTGCGACAGGTCGGCGAAGCGGGTGAACGGGAAGCCGCTGTTCGCGAAGAACGCGAGGTTCGGCAATTGCGCGTAATGGACGAAGTGCGAGAAGTCGATCGTCGAATCGGGATCGATCGCCGCGCGCTGCGGCTCGGTGGCCGTGCTCGAACACAGGCCCGTCTTCTGCGAATCGAGCGTGAAGCGGAACTGCAGCTGGTTGCCGCTTCCGACGCGGAACGCGGGAATGTCGACGTCGCTCGTCACGCGCCCTTCCGGCACCGACAGCAACGGCAGCTGCATGCGGCCGTGCGCGTCCTCCGCCTGGGCCGGCCCGAGCCGGTACGACTTCACGAGCTGATCGTTGATCTCGACCGCGAGCGTCGAATTGTCCTGCACGGTCGGCGCCGTGTAGCGGTAGCGCAACGTGATCGGCACGCCCGCGCCGTTCCACGAATGCAGATCGGCCGGCACGCGCAGGTTCAGCCGGATCGCGTCGGGCGTCGTGCCGCGCACTTCCAGCTGGCGCGGGTCGTTCACGAGCTCGCGGAACGCGATCGGCCGGTTCACCGGCAGCCAGCGCGGCGCGTCGTACGGCTTGCGCGGCGCGCCGAGATCGACGTGCGCGACCGTCGCCGCCGGCCCCGACAGCGCCGCGCGGCCGAGCACGAGCGTCGCGACCGCGTCGTCGACCTCGGCCGCCGTGCGGCCCGTGACGACCAGCAGCTTGCGGCTCGGCGCGGCCGGGCTGTCGGCGACCGCGAGCAGCGGGCCGTTCACGGGCGGCAGCGCGAGACCGGCCGGCAGCGTCGCGACCGTGCCGACCACGACGGCCTGATCGTCGGCCGGCAGCGCGGTCGACACCGGGAAGCGCGCATGCCGGTAGTCGGCCAGCGCGCCGAACCACGACGCGAGCACGCCCGCGCTGCGCAGCGTCGCCGAATCGGGCGTGGCCGGCAGCACGAACGGCAGCCGCACGCGGCCGTTGTCGCGCCGGTCGAAGAACGGCGCGGGCAGCAGCGCGAGATCGTTCGGCAGGCGCACCGGCGATTCGTCGAGGATCAGCTCGCTCGTCGGGCTCACGTCGGCCCACAGCGCCGAGTTCGTCGGATCCTCGCAATGGTCGAGCGTGTAATGCGCGATCAGGCGCAGGCCGATCTGGTTGAAATCGGAAAAGTAGCGCGGATCGATCGGGATCTCTTGCGTGACCGTGCGGCCCGCGCGCGCGGCGTCGAACGGGACGGTCGCAACCACCTCGCCGTTCACCGACACCTTCAGGTGCGACAGCGCAAAGACCAGCGACGGCGAATACGCGTAGGTCAGGCGCAAGCGTGCGCCGGTGATCACGCGGTCGAGCCGCACGCCGGCGTTGATCGTGCGGGCGTCGTCGGCGCCGCGCAGGCGCAGCGGATCGAACGCGCCGAGCGACGCGAACGGCACACGCACGGTCGTCGCCGGCAGGCCGGCGGCCGGGACGCTGGCCGCCGCCGGCGCGGCCGCGGGCACCGCGATTGGCGCCGCATCGGGCGCCGCCGCGTGAGCGGCCGCGGCCGTCGACGCAGCGGCCGGCACCGCCGGCAGCGGCGCGGCCGACAGCGCGGCCGTATGGAAAGCGCCGGTCATCGCGGCCGCCAGGACGAACAGCGACACGGCCGGCTTCATGCGCGGCCCCGCGTCGTCACGATCGTCCGATCATCCTGCGCGTCGCAACCGACGCGCGCAAAGCAGCTATGCCCGTGAGTGCACATCCCCTCTGCTTCCCCTCATATCTGGCTTGATTGCATTTATCGGTACGACGCGGCGGATGCTTCAATGACCGGTTCGTCGCGCTGAGGGACGCCTGGCACCGGCGCCCATCATTCGCCACACCATCTCAAAAATAGAACAAAACTTACCGTGATTCGCGACTGAGAGGCGAAAAAATCTCAATTCGGTCGGAAATGCCGAGCAGGAAGAGTGAATGGCAAGAGTTGCGCCGTTGCCAGCCGGACGGCTGGAACGGCATACTGCCGGCGCGATACGGCTGGCCGGGCATCGCCTGCATTCCGTGCGGACCGCCCGGAATGCGCTGCCGCAAGCGGCGCGTATGCTACCGCAAGTACGCGCCGCACGACGTACTTTCTTCACGGAAAACTGACTTGGATCAAATCGCCGACGCCGCCACCCCGTCCGCCGGGACGCTGCTGCGCATCATCGCCGCTCAAGCCGAAATCGCGAAACTCGGCCTCGACCTCGGCAGCGTGATGGCCTACGTGGCCGAGCAGGTGCCGCAGCTCACCGGCGCGAGCGCCGCCGCGGTCGAATTCGCCGAAGGCGACGACATGGTGTACCGCGCCGCGTCGGGCACGGCCGCCGGGATGCTCGGGCTACGGTTGCGGCGCTCGGGCAGCCTGTCGGGCCTGTGCGTGCAGCAGGGCAAGTTGCTGCACTGCGTCGATTCGGAAGCCGACCCGCGCGTCGATCGCGATGCGTGCCGCCGGGTCGGCCTGCGCTCGATGCTCGTGATGCCGCTCACGCACGCCGACACGACGGTCGGCGTGCTGAAGGTGATGTCGCCGGACGTCGACGGCTTTTCGCCGGCCGACGCGGCCACGCTGCGGCTGATGGCCGACCTGATCGCCGCCGCGATGTTCCACGCGGCCCGCAACGAAGCGAACGAACTCTATCTGCGGGCGACGCACGACGCGCTGACGGGCTTGCCGAACCGCGCGCTGTTCTACGACCGCCTGCGCCAGTCGATGCACACGACGCTGCGCGCGAGCGGCCGGCTCGGCATTCTCAACATCGACATGGACGGGCTGAAACCGATCAACGACGAATTCGGCCACCGCGCGGGCGACGCCGCGCTGCGCGAGGTCGCCATGCGGATGCAGGCCGCGGTGCGTCGCTCGGATACGGTCGCGCGCGTCGGCGGCGACGAATTCGCGGTGATCCTGCCGAACCTCGGCACCCGCGACGATGCCCATACGCAGAGCATGCGGCTCTCGCGGCAGGTCGGCGAGCCGTTCGAATTCGACGGGCGTCCGCTGCGGCTCGGCGTCAGCGTCGGCATCGCGATGCTGCCGGACGACGGTACCGACATGAATGCGCTGATCGAGCATGCGGACCAGGCGATGTACGAGGCCAAGCGCACGCGGACGCAACGGACGTCCCGCGCATGACGCATCGCATGCATCGCTAGCCGATCGGCGACACCGCGATCGCGATACCGACGACGAGCCACTGCACGACCGCGACGAGCACGGCGGCCCGGCACAGCCCGACCGCGCCGCGCACGCGCGCGTCGAGCGTGCGCCCGACCTTTGTCGCGTCGATCCAGCCCAGATCGGCGAGCGCGCGGTCGAGGGCGACAAGCCCGTCGTCGACCGCCCCGTCGCCGTCCGCCGCCCGCGCCAGCGCGGCAAACAGCCGCCGATCAATCTCGATGCGCACCGCGTACCACAGCGCCGCGATCCCCGATCCGGTGCTGACGACGGCCAGCAGCACGCGGGCGAGCGTCGCCGGCGGCCAGCCCGCCGCGATCCATCCGCCCGCGCCGGCCGCGGCCAGCGCGGCCGCGATCGCCCACGCACCCGCATCGAGCGCCCCGCGCGCGGCGGCGATCCTGAACGGGCCGGACGGATCGCGCATCACACGGGCCCCGCATCGCGACGGCGATCGATCCACTGCTGCAGCACGGCCACGCCGTCATCCGACCACACCGCGCGCGGCCGGACCGCGCGCACCGAGGCCAGCGCGTCGCGCGCATCCGTCAGCCCGCGCCGCGCCGCGAGCCACGCGGCCGCGCACAGCACGCTGCGTCCGTAGCCGAGCGCGCAGCAGACCAGCACGTCGCGCCCGTCGCCGTGCAGCCGCTCGAGCGCCGCGACGGCCTGCGCGAGCTGCGCCGCCGTCGGCGCGACGAGGTCGAGCTGCGGCACCGGCGCATACGCGAGCGACGCATCGGCCGCCGCCCAGCGCGGCATCTCGGCGGTCAGGTCGACCAGCGCGGTGAAGCCGTGGCGCCGGATCTCGCGCGTCGTCGGCGTCCGGCCGATCGACACGCGCTCGTCGATCCGCACCGGCGCCGGCCGCCGGAACGTCCACAGCCGCGAATTGACGAACGCGCCGGCGATCGTCGGCGCGAGCAGCCAGCCCATGAAGACCGGAAACCGCCCGTCCGCATCCTTCTGGAACGCGCCGGGCGCGCCGCGCCGGTACGCCCATGCGACGCAGGCGAGCGCCAGCGCGACCCACCCTGCCGCCAGCGCCCAGCCCGGCGCGCGCGCCACGCACGCCAGCGCCGCGAGCGCGACCAGCGCGGCGCCTAACGCATAGCGGCGCGCGAGCGCGCGACCGGCGGCGGACGGCGACGCATCGGCGCCCGGCAAGCGGCCTGCGGCATCGCGCAGCGGAAACAGGAACAGCGCGAGACAGCCGACGGCCGCCCCGGTCGGCACGTCGATCGCATGATGCTGATAAGTCGTCAGCACCGACACGCCGATCGCCGCGAACCACAGATGCAGCACGACGCGCGCGAACGTGCCGCGCAGGTGCTTCGCATAGACGGCCCACAGCACGACGAGCAACCCGATATGCAGCGACGGCGCCTGGTTGAACGGCTTGTCGAAGCCCATCAGCAGCGTGAACAGCGCGCCGGCCAAGCCGCCCGCGTCGGGCCGCTCGAAGCCGAAGCGCAGCGGCCACGCGACGAAGCACGCGACCGACACCAGTTGCACGGTCAGCAGCCGCTTCACGTGATCGAGCAGATCGTCGCGGCGCGTCCAGAAGAAGAACGACAGCGCATACAGCAGGTCGATCGACCAGTAAGGCACGATCGTCCACGGCACGAACGGGATCGCGTGCTCCCAGCCGAACGCGAACGTCGGCACCGCTTCGCGGCGCGCGGCGAGCCAGTTCGCGAAGCCGTACGTCGAGAAGAACACGGCGCCCATCGCCGCGAGCCAGCACAAGCGCAGCGCGAACGACGCGTCGCGCGCGCCGGCTGCCGGCTCGGCCAGACCGCCGCTCGCGTCCGCATCCACACCCGCGCCGCCGCCGAGCGCGCTCATGACGCGTCGACCCGCTGCGCGAGGCTGACCGTGAAGATGCCCATCTCGTCGATGCGCTGGTCGAGCTTGCGGAAGCCCGCCCGCGCAACGAGCTCGTCCATTTCGGCTTGCGAACGACGGCGCATCACCCAGGTCGACTCGCCGCGGTGATTGTTCAGCGCGCGCGCGATGAATTCGAGCTGCGGATGCCACGGCTGCCCCGTATAGACGAGATAGCCGCCCGGCGGCACGGCCTGCGCGAGCCCGCGCAGCGAGCGCTCGATCAGCGCGTTCTCGCCGAACAGCTCGTACAGGCCCGACACGATCGCCAGCGTCGGCCGCGGCTCGAGCGTCGCGAGCGACGCCTCGTCGAACGCATCGCCGCGCTCGAAGCGCGCGATCGGCTCGAGGCCGCGCTGCGCGATCAGCACGCGGCCGGCCTCGACGTTCGGTGGGCTGTAGTCGCGCAGCGTGATGTCGTCGGGCGCCGCGCCGTCGCGCTCGGCGGCCATCGCGATCGCGTCGAGCACGTAGCGCCCGTGGCCGGCCGCGATGTCGACGATCCGCACCGGCGTGCCGTTCCCGCGCAGGCGGCCGATCGCCGTGCCGATCAGTTCCTGCAAATGCACCTTGCGCTGGCGGATGCCGACCCAGCCCGGCGAATCGAGATACGTGCGGTCGATCAGCGCGCCGATG
The DNA here is from genome assembly GCF_017815075.1 of Burkholderia sp. AcTa6-5. Lineage (NCBI taxonomy): Bacteria > Pseudomonadati > Pseudomonadota > Betaproteobacteria > Burkholderiales > Burkholderiaceae > Burkholderia > Burkholderia sp. AcTa6-5. The sequence continues at coordinate 25,929 of NZ_JAGIQE010000009.1, forward strand.
CCGAACCGCCCCTGCGCGCGATTGCGGTACACGTAGTCGAGCGTCGAGCCCGAATCGAAGCCGAGCCGCAACCCGAGCGCGATGCCGTCGGACAGCGCGCCGCCGGCTTTCAGGCCGGCGCGCGTAAGCGCCCAGTACGCCCGCGCGAACACATTGGCCGGCGGCCGGCCGAGCGCCGCGTATTCGTCGTGGAACGCGCCGCGGCGGTCGGCATCGGCGAGCGACACGCGCGGGCTCGGCGCATCGAACTCGCGCAGCACGAACGCACGCAGCGGCGCGAGCGCCTGCGCGCGGTCGCGCTCGCCGAGCGTGTCGTGGTAGAAGCCCGGCAGCACGATGCGCTCCTTGCGCGCCGAGCCGAGCCGCTCGAAGAAACGGTCCTGCGGGCCGCGATGCACGACCCAGTCGGCGCCCGAGATCAGCAACTGGGTCGGCACGGTGATCGCGGCCGCGTCGGCGACGATCCGCTGCGCGGTATCGTGCAGGTCGAGCAGCATGTTGACCGCGATCGGCCGCGTGATCAGCGGATCGGACGCGTAGCTCGCGATCCGCTCGGGGTCGTGCGTGAGGAATGTCGGCTTCACGTAGCTGTTCACGTAGAACAGCCCGCGCAGCTTGTGCATCAGCCTCAGCCCCGGCCGCGCGAACGGTACGTAGAGCTTGATGTGGAAGGCCGGCGACGCGACGACGAGCGCGCGGATCGGCGGCGCGTAATCGTGCGCCCAGGTCGCCGCGAGCACCGCGCCGACGCTCTGGCCGATCACCGCGATATCCTCGATCGCGATGCCGTGCGTGTCGCGGATATGCTCGACGAAGGTCTGCAGGTCGCGCACCGACGCGGCCGCGCTCGGGCTGTAGCCGCGCGCGCCCGGCGAGCGGCCGTGGCCGCGTGCGTCCCACGCAAAAAACGCGAAATCCGGCAGGTCGAGCTCGTCGACGAGGTGCGCGACGCGCGCCGAGTGTTCGTGGCCGCGATGCAGCAGCACGATCGCGCCTCGGCAGCGCGGGCCCGTCGCGGGCCAGTGGCGATAGAACAGCGTTGCGCCGTCGTGCGTGATGAAGTCGGCCTCACGGGCCGTGCGTGCGTTCATGCGATCTCTCTCGTTTCGTTATTCGAATCATGTGGCGCCGCCCTCCGGCGCGGCCCGTCAGCGGCCCGCTTCGGCGACGCCGGCCTGCACGCGCCGCACCGCCGTCACGATCGACAGCACGATCAACAGCCGCCACAGCCACGCGGCGACACCGCCGACCGGGAAGCCGAGGCCGATCCACAGCGCGAACGCGCCGAGGGCCAGCGCCCGGTCGCTCTTGCCGAACGGGCCGTCGTAGCGGCGCGTCGCGCCGACGAGCGGGCCGATCAGCCCCGCGCATTCGACGATCACCGCCGTCAGCGCGAACAGCCAGACGTCCGCCGGCGCGAACGCGGGAATCGCGAGGAACGGCAGCACGAGCGCGACGTCGGACACGATGTCGCCCAGCTCGTTCAGGTACGCGCCGAGCGTGCTCTTCTGCCCGTGCTCGCGCGCGAGCATCCCGTCGATCGCGTTGAGCGCCATCCGCGCGAACAGCCACAGCGGAATCAGCAGGAACAGCGCGCGGGCGAATACGCCGAGCCCGGCGAGCGCGCCGACGACGATCGAGCCGCCGGCCGCGAACAGCGTGACCTGGTTGGCCGTGACGCCGCGTTCGGCCAGCGAATTCGCGAACGGGCGCAGACGGTTCTGGAATTTGGGTTTGAGTGCGTAGAGGCTCATCGTTTCGTATTCGTATTATTCGCGCGGCACGGTTGGATGCGTTTCCCGCCGCCATGCCCCGGGCGGCGAAACGGCCGTCGTCGGCCTGGATTGAACGGCCCCCATCGTCGCCGAGCCGCCCCGATGCGTCAAGCAGGCGGCCCGGCCGGCCCGCGTGGCGCCAATCTGGCGTTTTTCGGCGAAACTCGCGATAATCCGCTGGCCCGATCGCCGCGAGATCCATTCGAACTGCAGACGGGCACTCGTGCAACAGCCGATTATCACGCCGCCGACCGGCGCATTCGCCGCGACGCAACCGCGTGCGACGGCGAATCGTCCGATTATCGCGGACCTGCGACAGGCAGCCACGAACTTTGAAAAAATTTAAACAAGAGCCGTCCGGCGCGCATCCTGCCGCGCCGGCATTCCGGGGTTCCGTCCGCCGCGCGTGCGCGGCGGGCCGGGCATGCACGCAGGAGGCCGCGCGCCGATGAACATCCTTAACGTCTGGCAGCGCGACTTCCTGCTGTCCATCATGCGGCTCGTCGCCGGCGCGTATCCGGTCTGGCATCAGGCGCCGCCGTCCCCGACGCAGAAGATCTATTTCTCGAACCACACGAGCCACATCGACACGCTCGCGATCCTCGCCGCGCTGCCGCGCGACGTGCGCGCGGTCGTGCGGCCGGTCGCCGCGCGCGACTACTGGGACAGCAGCGACCTGAAGCGCCACATCGCGCAGAAGCTGCTGAACGTCGTGCTGATCGACCGTCATCGCGAATCGGGCGGCGATCCGCTCGACCCGGTGCGCGATGCGCTGCGGCAGGGTCATTCGATCATCATCTTCCCGGAAGGCACGCGCGGCGCCGACGTGCTGCCGCAGCCGTTCAAGAGCGGGCTGTTCCATCTCGCGACCGAGTTCCCGGAGGTCGCGCTCGCGCCCGTCTATCTCGAGAACCTGCAGCGCATCATGCCGAAGGGCGCGATCTGGCCCGTGCCGCTGATCTGCAAGGTGCATTTCGGCGCGAACGAAGCGCTCGGCGCCCAGGAAGACAAGCCGACATTCCTCGCCCGCATGCGCGACGCGGTCATCGCGCTCGCGCCGCCGCAGCGGCCGGCCGGCTGAACGCGGCGCGCCCCTTCTCCCTTTTCCGGATACCAACCATGCGAACCCTCTTCTGGGAACTGGTCGCGGGCGTCACGGGCGTGCTCGTCGTCGCGACCGTGATCGGCGCGATCCTCGGCGCGCGCAGCGGCGGCACGAGCGCGACCATCGTCAACCTGAACCAGCGCATCCGCGCATGGTGGGCGATGATCGCGATCATGGCCGTCGCGATCGGCCTCGGCAACAACGTCACGTACCTGGTATTCGCGCTGCTGTCGTACCTGACGCTGCGCGAGTTCATCACGCTCACGCCGACCACCGCGAGCGACCATACGACGCTCTTCATCGCGTTCTTCGTCGCGATCCCCGTGCAGTACCTGCTGCTCGGCATCAACTGGTACGGGATGTACTCGATCTTCGTGCCCGTGCACCTGTTCTTCGCGATGTCGCTCGTGTCGGCGCTCACGCAGGACACGCGCGAATTCCTGAGCCGCAACGCGAAGATCAACTGGGCGCTGATGGTGTGCGTGTACGGGCTGAGCCATGCGCCGGCCGTGCTGATCCTCGACATCCCGCGCTACGCCGGGCAGAACGCGCTGCTGCTGTTCTTCTTCCTGTTCGTCGTGCAGATCAGCGACGTGCTGCAATACGTGGTCGGCAAGCTGTTCGGACGCCGCAAGATCGCGCCGCAGCTGTCGCCGTCGAAGACGATCGAGGGCTTCGTCGGCGGCGGCCTGCTCGCCACGCTGTGCGGCGCATCGCTGTATCGCGTGACGCCGTTCAGCTTCGGCGCCGCGTTCGGGATCTCGCTCGCGATCGTGATCGCGGGCTTCGTCGGCGGGCTCGTGCTGTCGGCCGTCAAGCGCTCGCTCGGCACGAAGGACTGGGGCTCGATGATCGCCGGCCACGGCGGGATGCTCGATCGCGTCGATTCGATCTGCTTCGCCGCGCCGGTGTTCTTCCACCTGGTGCGCTACCTGTACGTGTGATGCGCGGGCGGCGCCATGCCGCCCGTTCCCGCGCGGCGGATCAGTATCCGTCGCGCAGCGCCTTCGGCACGACGTAGCGGCCGCGCGCGGCGTCGAACTTCACCGTGTAGCGTGCGTGGATCGCCTTGTCGCCGCGCGTGCCCGTTTCCGTGACCGTCAGCGGGTAGACGTCGCCCGAGCCGGTCGTGTCCGGCGCGATCTCGAAGCGGCGTTCCTCGCAACGCGCGCGAGCATGCGCGCATTCCGTCGACTCGGCATTGTCGAGCGCCTCGTCGATGCGCGCCGCCGCATGCACCAGCGCGTTGCCGTACGGCAGCCAGATCGAACGAAAGCGTTGCGTGTAGCCCTGCCGCGTATCGCTTTCGCCGATCACGAACCCGAACAGGTGCGGCCCGAGCCGCTCGATGCGCACCGTGCCCGGTTCGCCGCGCTCGCCCGATGCGATCTCCGTTTTCTTCGCGACCGGCTCGAGCGTCCTGCCGTCCGGCGAAGGCTTCAGCACGTACAGGTCGATCGCGCCCGGCGTCGCATCCGAATCCATGCCCGGCATCCCGTTCTGCACCGCCGCGTCGGTCTCGCCGCACATCGCGAGCAGCATGCGCGGGCCGTCCGCGGTCGCCACGCGCAGCACGCCGCACGGCGAATGGATGAAATCGCCCTCTTCCGCCTGCCAGCCCTTGCGGTCCGCACGCCAGTCGCCGTACGTGTCGTGGATGAAGGTTTTCAGTTGACGGTCGGGTTGGGCCGGCTCGGCGGCATGAACGGGCGACAGCGCGGCGAGCGCCGCGAGTGCCGTGAACGCGCCAAGGGCGGCGAGCGGCTTCAGACGTCGGTTCCAGTTCTGGATGGTCATGACGAAATCGGTTCGGACTGGTGTGTGGCGGATTGTTGCAGACTCGACGGATCAAGGTTGCCGCGGCGCGATGCCGGTGCCGTCCGGCTTCAGCCGCGCGGTGCGCACCCACCCTTCGGCGATGCCGCGTGTACGCGGATTCAGGTAGACGACCGACGTGAAGCGGCCGTACTCGGTCCGCGCATCGACGTGGTCGTGCTCGACGATGAACAGCCCGTCGATCCTGCATGCATCGTCCGGTGCGGAAAAGAACGGCAGCCGCCCGTTGCCGATGACGACGCGCCCTGCATCGCTGCCCATCACGTAATCTCCTTGCGTCTGAGCACGGCGGTTCAGCGCATCGCAATCGATGGCACTGTGTACCGGCGCGACCGATACCGCGCACGTCGACACGAAACGCGACAGCGCGCCCCGGTCAATCTTCAGCACGTCCGGCCGGTCGGGATCGCGTGTGACGTCGAGCACCTGCATCGTCCGCGTATCGAGCATCACCCAGCCGACCGTCGCTTCGCGATTCGGCGTGCCCGGATGGTCGGGCGTCGTGAACAGGCGGATCCGGTAGACGTCGCCGTTGCGCTCGTCCACCGCGGCATGGATGTCGCGCCGGGCGAACGCGGTCTGCTGCAGCGCAGGTACGATCAGTGCCGTCAGTCGTTGGTTGCACGACGCCGTCGGCGCGGCGGCGGCGGTGGCCTGCACGACCAGCGCACCCACACACGCGAGCGCGACGCGCACGGCGACGGCCGCGCGCCGGCTGCGCCACCCGGTCTCGCCATTCACGCCGGTCGGCGTTACGATCTTGTCGTTCACTTCAGGCTCCGTTCGGTACGCGCGGGAATCGACCCGCGAGGCCGTAGCGTACACGCATGCGCGACGGACCTCATCCACCGACACCGCCCATGAAACTGAAGCTCGACATCGTCCAGTTCGCCGGCCGCGACACCTGCGTCACGCCGGCTCGGGCACCTCGATCGCCAGCAGCGCCGAACTGACCGACTTGCCGTGCGCGTCGAGCGCGAGCGAGCGCGTCACCCCGCCGCCGAGCGCATCGCGCAGCACGAAGTTGAACGCGCCGAGCGCCGGCAACTCGTAGCGCACGACGTCGCCGTGCACGATGCCCGCGAGCCATCTCTTCACCGCTTGCGCATCCAGATGCGTGCGCAGATGGTCGTAATGACGCGGATCGCGGCAGATGACCGACACGTTCAGCGTATTGCCCTTGTCACCGGTGCGCGCATGCGCGAGTTCACGCAGTTGCATCAGGCCTCCACGAATGAAAACGACGGCGTCACGGCCGCGCGCGGCAGCAGCACCGACTGCACCGCGATCACCTCGCGCGTCGACTTGAACGCGCCGCCGCCGCCGGCCGGCCCGTTCGTATAGAGCGTCTCGACTTCGTTGCCGATCCGCGCGGCTTCGGCGGCGTTCGCCGCGCGGCCGGCCACCCGCACGCGCACCTCGGCCGGCTCGCCGCGCACGGCCGGCGTCGCGTCGCCATACAGCGCGTCGACGCCGATCAGGTCGAAGCGCAGCTCGCTCGCCGCGACGTCGGTCAGCGCGAGCCGCTCGCGCACGATGTCGAGCGCGAGACGCGCACGCGCGAGCGCGCCCGGTCCGCCGTACGAGATCTGGCCTTCGCCGATCCAGCCGTCGACATACGCGACCGATACCTTCAGCGTATCGGGCCGCGCGGTGCCGCGCCCGCCCGTCACGCGCACGCGATCGGCCGCTTCCTCGGCGACCGCCACGCGCGTGAAATCCGCCACGACGTCCGGCTGCAGATACCGCGCCGGGTCGTGAATCTCGTAGAGCAGCTGTTCCTTGCAGCTCGCCGCGCTCACGCGGCCGCCCGCGTGCGGCACCTTGGTGATCACGACCGTGCCGTCGGCCGCGACCTCGCCGATCGGGAAGCCGAGCCGCGCCAGATTCGGCACGTCCTTGTAGCCGGGATCCGCGAAATAGCCGCCCGTCACCTGCCCCGCGCATTCGAGCAGATGGCCGACGACGGTCGCCGCCCCCAGCGCGTCCCAGTCGTCCATCCGCCAGCCGAACGCATGGATCAGCGGCGCGGCGAACAGCGACGGATCGGCGACGCGCCCGGTCATCACGACGTCCGCGCCGGCCGCGAGCGCGTCGACGATCGGCGCGGCGCCGAGATACGCGTTCGCGGACACGATGCGGTCGCGATACGCGGCGACGTCGTCGCCCGATTCCTCGAAGCGGAACGCGCCGCGCAGCACGACGTCGAGCACGTCGTCGCCTTCGACCGCCGCGACTTTCAGCCCCGCGATGCCGAGCGACTGCGCGATCTGCGCGGTACGCCGCGCGGCCGCGCGCGGGTTCGCCGCACCCATGTTCGACACGATGCGCACGCGCTTCGCCGCCGCAATCGGCAGCACCGCGTGCATCCGCGCGTCGAGCAGCGGATCGTAGCCGAGCGCTGGATCCTTGCGGCGCGCCTGCTGCGCGATCGCGATCGTGCGCTCGGCCAGGCATTCGAAGACCAGATAGTCGAGCCGCCCGTGTTCGGCCAGCTCGACCGCGGGCTCGATCCGGTCGCCCGAGTAGCCGGCGCCCGCGCCGATGCGCACGCGCCGTTCGTGTGATGGCTTTGCTGTCATGTCCGTACCGTCGTCCGGCGAACGCATCGCCGGCAAATATCAAAAAACGCCGAGCACGACGCACGCGATCGTCATCACGATCGACGCGCCGAACAGCAGCGGAAACGTGAATTTCTGATGCTCGGCCAGCTCGATTCCGCACAGCCCGACGACGAGAAACGTCGCTGGCGTGAGCGGGCTGACCGGAAAGCCCGTCGTCATCTGGCCGAGCAGGGCCGCCTGTCCGACCTGCAGGGCCGGCACGCCGAGCTGGCCGGCCACTTCCGCGATCACGGGCAGCACGCCGAAGTAGAACGAATCGGGATCGAACAGCATGCTGAGCGGCATCGACGCGAGGCCGAGCGCGACTGGGATATGGCCTGCCATCGACGGCGGCACGAAGCCGACCGCCGCCTGCGCCATCGCCTTCAGCATCCCGCTGCCCTGCATGATCCCGGTGAACACGCCAGCCGCGAGCAGGATGCCGGCCATCATCAGCGCGGCACGCGCATGCGCGTCGATGCGCTTCCTCTGCATGTCGACGTCGGGGTAATTCACCATCAGCGCGATGCACAGCCCGACCATGAACATGATCGCGGGCGGAATCTTCTCGCCCATCACGACCATCGTGCCGAGCACGACGAGCGTCAGCACGAGGTTGAACCAGAACAGGTGCGGCCGGCGCAGCGCCTGCTCGTCGGGCGTCAGTTCGCGCCGGGGCAGCGGGATCGACGCATCGTCGCGCGACAGGCCGAGCCGCTTCTCCTCGCGCCGCCCGAGCCAGTACGCGACGCCGAACACGAACACGAGCCCGATCGCCTGCACCGGAATCAGCGGATTGAACAGCGCCGACACCGGCAGGTGCAGCGACGCGGACGCGCGGATCATCGGCCCCGTCCACGGCAGGAAGTTGATGCCCGCGGCCATCGATACCGCAGCGGCCAGCACGCGGCGGTCCATCTTCAGCCGGTCGTACAGCGGCAGCACCGCAGGAATCGTCACGAGAAAGCACACGGCGCCCGAGCCGTCGAGGTGGATCAGCAACGCGAGCAGCGTCGTGCCCATCACGATGCGCGTGGGCCGCGTGCCGACCGCGCGCAGGATCCGGTCGATGATCGGGTCGAGCGTGCCGGCGTCGGTGATCGTCCCGAAGTACAGGATCGCGAACACGAACATCCCGACGACGGGCGCGAGCCCCTTCAGCCCGTCGATGACGAACTTGCTGGTGTGCAGCCCGAAGCCGCCGATCAGCGACGCGGCGATCGGCACGATGATCAGCGCGACGAGCGGCGACATCCGCTTCGACAGAATGGCGGCCAGCAGCACGACGATCGTGCCCAGCCCGAGTAACGGCAGCATCCGTGTCTCCTACCTTGTCTTTTGTGGGAGACGAGCGTAAGGTCGGCGCAGCGATAGCACAATTGAAATGATTTGATCGCAGCAATCACGAACCGTTATGGATCTGAATCTTCGCGACATTCGCGCGTTCGTCACCGTCGCGCACGCCGGCAACTTCACGCGCGCGGCCGCACGGCTGCACCTGTCGCAGCCGGCGCTGACCGTGCAGATCCGCCGGCTCGAGGACATCGTCGGCGCGCGCCTGTTCGACCGCAACAGCCGCAGCGTCGCGCTCACGCAGACCGGGCGCGAACTGCTGCCGCTGTTGCAGCGCTCGCTCGACGACATGGAGCGCGTGCTGCGCGATGCGCGTGCGCTCGGCGAAGGCGCGAGCGGCACGGTGCGGCTCGCGTGCCTGCCGACCTTCGCGTCGAGTGTGCTGCCGGAGCTGATCCAGTCGTTCCGGCGCGACGTGCCGCGCGCGGGCTTCGAGATCCGCGACGGCGTCGCGAGCCTCGTCACCGCGCTGGTGCGCAACGAGGATGCCGATCTCGGGCTGACCGGCGGCGATACGTTCGATGCGTCGCTGGAGGTGCTGTATGCGGGCGCCGACCGGCTCGTCGCCGTGTGCCCGCAGGATCATCCGCTCGCGCGCAAGCGCCGCGTCACCACCGCCGACGTCGCCGGCGTGCCGCTCGTGCTCACCGCGCAGGGCACGAGCGTGCGCAGCGTCGTCGATGCCGCGCTGGACGCGGCCGGCTGCACGCCCGACATCGCGTGCGAGCCGACCTACATGATGACGGCCGTCGCGATGGTGCGCGGCGGCCTCGGCGTGACGATCCTGCCCGCGACCGCCCGCGAGGTGCGCGCCGAGCCCGAACTGGTCGCGAAGCCGATCGACGATCCCGCGTTCGTGCGGCCGATCGCGCTCGTCGCGAAGCGCGGGCGCACGCTGCCGCGCGTCGCGCAGGCGTTCGTCGACCTCATGCTGGCGGAATTGAAAAAGCGCGCATGAAGCGCGCCCGATTCGGGAAAGGGCGTGCGGCGCTTACTGCGCGTCCGGATCGACGTGCAGCGATTCGCCGATCGCATAGAAATTGCCGCCCGCGATGTAGTGCAGGCTGCGCAACGCGGGATCGGCCGATTCGAAATACCAGTGGCCGTCGCGAAACACGCGCGTGTCCGACCATGCGCCGATCACCTCGCCGATGAACAGGTCGTAGGTCTGCTGGTTGTGCGGTTCCGGAATCAGCCGGCACGCGAGCCAGCCCGAGCAGCCGGCGACGAACGGCAAGTCGTGACCGTCGACGTCGAACAGCGTGACGCCCGCTTCGCGCAGCTTGTCGGGCCGCTGCGCGAGGCTGTGGCTGCCGACCGCGTGCGTAAGCTGCAATTGCGCGGCCGTCGGCACCTGGATCACGAACGTGCCGCTGCGCTCGACGAGCTCGCGCGTCTTCGCGGATTTGTCGAGCACGACCGTCAGCTTCGGCGGCAGGAAATCGAGCGCGCACGCCCACGCGGCGGCCATCACGTTGTCGACGCCGTCGTGGCGGGCCGACACGAGCACGGTCGGGCCGTGATTGAGCAGACGGTAGGCCTTGTTCAGCGCCACCGGCGCGATGTGACTGTCCATACGGGTTCCTTGGAGAACGGCGCGCACGGACGGATGCCGTGCGGCGCGGCGCCGGCCGTCGCACCTGCGCGCGGTCGGGCTGAATGCCGCATTCTCGCACCCAGCGTCAATCGGCGCTGGCGCCCCGGCCGGTCACTTCGCGAACAGCTGGCCGATGTCGCGGAACGCCTTGAATTCGAGCGCATTGCCGCACGGATCGAACAGGAACATCGTCGCCTGTTCGCCGACCTGCCCCTGGAACCGCACGTACGGCTCGATCACGAAAGTCACGCCGAACCCGCGCAGCCGCTCGGCCAGCGCTTCCCAGCTCGCCCAGTCGAGCACGATTCCGAAATGCGGCACCGGTACGTCGTGACCGTCGACCGCATTCGTATGCGCGCCTTCCTGCGACGCGGTTTTCGGATGCTCGTGGATCACGAGCTGATGCCCGTAAAAGTTGAAGTCGACCCACTGCGCACTCGAACGCCCCTCTTCCAGCCCGAACACGCGGCCGTAGAAATCGCGCGCGGCCGGCAGGTCGTAGACGGGAATCGCCAGGTGAAACGGGGAAAGACTCATGATGGATGATGGCCTCGTGAAGAAACGCTCGCGTGGCGCGAGGACGGCACCATGGTAGACAACGCCGAGCAAAAATTAAATCAATATAAAATTGGCTGATTCACAAACGGAATTGATGAATGATCCGCGAACTGAAAACCCTCGTCGCCGTCGCCCGCGAAGGCACCTTTGCCGCGGCCGGCAACCGTATCGGGCTCACGCAGGCGGCCGTCAGCGCACAGATGCAGCGCCTCGAAGCCGAGCTCGGCTTCGCGCTGTTCGACCGGCAAGGGCGATCGGCGCGGCTCAACGAGCGGGGCCATCACGTGCTCGACCAGGCGCAGGCGCTGATCGGCCTGTACGAGAACCTGAGCACGGCCGCGCCCGGCTCGCCCGCCGCCGTGCGCGTGACGATCGGCGCGATCGCATCGGTGCAGAGCGCGCTGCTGCCGGCCGCGCTGGCCGATTTCCATCGCCGCCATCCGGGGTGCCGCACGCGCGTGATACCCGGGCTGTCGATCGAGCTGGTCAACCGCGTCGACGCGGGCGAAATCGACATGGCCGCGATCATCCGGCCGCCTTTTGCGCTGCAGAGCGACCTGCACTGGACCACGCTCGCACAGGAACCGTTCCGGCTGATCGTGCCGCGCGGCGTGAAGGGCAAGGACTGGGCCGCGCTGCTCGCGAACGAACCGTTCGTGCGCTACGACCGCGCGTCGTTCGGCGGCCGCCAGGTCGACCGCTTTCTGCGCAAGATGCACATCGCGGTGCGCGACACCTGCGAACTCGACGAGCTCGACGCGATCGTCAAGCTGGTCGAGAACGGCGTCGGCGTCGCGATCGTGCCGCAGACCGCCGTGTATCGCCGCTGGCCGGCCGGCGTGCGCGCGATCGACCTCGGGCATCACACGTTTCATCGCGACATCGGGCTCGTGCATCGTGCGCGGCGCACGATGTCGGAGCCCGCGCAAGCGCTGGCGCAACTGATCGAGGCGGCGTCGCGGCGGCGCGCGGGCGCGAGCGTTTCGTAGTCCATCGTCACGCCTTTCTCGTACGCGAAGATCGCGGCGTTGTCGGGTTGACCGTACACGGTCGCGATCGTGATCGCGCCGAGCCCCGGCTTGCCACGGCTCATCGGCGCCTGCTTGCCGTACGCATTCGTCGTGCCGGCCGGCAGCCCGGCCGCGATCGGATGCGGCGCGTTGACGAGCCAAGGCGAGTTCGCGGCCCGAGTTTCAACGTGCGGCGGCTACGACGCACCGACGGTTCGTGACGTGGCGAGACGAGGCCGTCATCGCTCACGCGCGACGCGCATTTATCACATTCATTTCAGCGCAGCCGATTCAATTCGTTAAATAACGATTTGACGGATCGAAAACAATATCGAGATCGCGGTAGTTCACCCGCAAAACACGCCGAATTATCACGACATGCGCAAAGCCCACTGAAAAACCGGTGGAATGGCAGCCCATTGATACGCGCTTATCAATAATCCTGATCCCTCAACGGTGAATTCCGGGAAACATCGCTGTCTACATCAGGCCACAACGAAGAATTCCACTTTTGCCGTTCAGTGCGGCTCTGTAGTCTCCTGCTCTTCCGGATCACGAACCCACACCTATGCGCAAAGGAGATGAATTGACGTCCTCCTACGCCAGCCTAAAGGCGGAGGATTCCCACACCTGGCGATGCACGTCCGCATCGGAGAATGTTCAGCGCAGCGTTGATATCTCGATCATGCTCGACACCACAGTCACTGCAGGCCCATTCTCTTATTCTCAGTCCCGCGATACCTTTCGGCCGCGTCGTGCTGGCTTGCGACCCGCACGCCGAACAGGACTGGGTCGAACCGCTTTCGTCGACTTCCTCGAACGTGGCTCCGTGCGCGATCGCTTTGTAGCGGAGCTTGTTCCGGAAGGACGACCAGGATGCGTCGTAGACGCTTTTCGCCATCCTGGTTCTGGCGAGTTTGACAGCCGACACGTTGCCAACCGCGATGTAATCGAAGCGCTGCACCAGATCGAGCGCGAGCTTGTGCTGGAAGTCGGCGCGGGCATTCGCCGCCTTCGCGTGCAGCTTCGCGATATGCCGCCTGTGCTTTCGCGCCCGCTGCGCTTTCGCCAGCTTTTCCGCCGCTCGTCGACCGAACTGGCCATTGGGCAGTTTCTCGCCGGTCGAAAGTGTGGCGAAGTCTTTCAGGCCGAGATCGATACCCACACCGGAACGAATCGGGCGGGCCTGCACGTCGGGCATCTCGATCACGATGTTGAGAAACCAGTTGCCGCGCGCATCCTGCGCAAAGTTGCTCCCGTCCTTGATCTTGCCTTCGGGAAGCGGTCGGCTGTTGAACACGCGAAAGGTGTTGCCGGCGAAACGAAACGCGTCGCCCTCGCGCTTCAGGTCTCGGCCCTTCAGCGGCACCCAGCCGAGCGACTTCCTGCCGCGATAGCGCAGGTACGGCCGACGGTGCTGGTTGCGCGACTTCGCATATTGCTCGCATGTTGCGTTGACCGTGCCGGAGTGAATACCGAGTTCCTTGCTGCTGCCGGTCGTGAGCACATTCAAGTCGAATCCTGTAGGCCACTTCTTGCCCCAGTTGAGCGCGTGCTTCTGCGTGTCGTTGCAGAAGTTCCAGACGTAGTTCACCGCACGGCTCTGCTTGTTGAGCAGTCCGTTGAGCGATTTCACCCGGTAGCGGTAGACAAGGATCATGCAGGTGATCCTAACCCCTGGGAAAAGCTGCCTGTCAACAGCAATCCTTTCCTCCCCGTCCTGAAGGACGGGGTTTCTCGGAGCAACTGATGAAACGCACGGCCCTCTCAATGTTCGCCATCGCGTCGTTCGCGGCGACGTCCGTCGCGCATGCGCAGTCGAGCGTCACGCTGTATGGCGTGATCGACACGTCGATCACCTATGTGAACCATGCCCAAGGCAAGGACAACGCGTGGATGCTCGGCAACAGCAGCGCGGGCAATCTCGCCGGCAGCCGCTGGGGCGTGAAAGGCACCGAGGATCTCGGCGGCGGGCTCAAGGCGCTGTTCCAGTTGGAGAACGGCTTCGACCCGAGCAACGGCCGGCAAGGCCAGGGCGGCCGCCTGTTCGGTCGTCAGGCCTTCGTCGGCCTGACGAGCGACCGCTACGGCACGCTCACGTTCGGCCGCCAGTACGACCCGCTCGTCGATCTCGTGCAGGGCATCACCGCCGACAACTATCTGGGCAGCGCGTTCGCGACGCCGGGCGACGTCGACAACTACGACAACAGCTTCCGCGTCGACAACGCGGTCAAGTACACGTCGGCCGTCTATGCGGGCCTGCAGTTCGCGGCGATGTATTCGTTCGGCGGCATCGCCGGCAGCACCGGCGCCGCGCTGTCTTACTCGGCCGCCGTGTCGTACAACAACGGGCCGTTCAGCGTCGCGGGCGGCTACTTCCACGCGACCAACAGCCCCGCGTCGAACGGCGTGCGCAACGGCTGGACCAGCTCGTCGGACGGCACGTTCGACGGCCCGATCAACAGCGGCTATGCGAGCGCGCACGCGTTCGGCATCGCACGCATCGCGGGCCAGTACGTCGCCGGCCCGTTCACGTTCGGCGTCGGCTACAGCAACGCGCAGTACCGCCGCGACGCAAGCTCCGTGTTCGGTTCGAACGAGCACTACAACACGGGGCAAGGCTTCGTGAACTACCAGGCGACGAACGCGCTGCTCGTCGGCGTCGGCTACAGCTACACGCGCTCGGGCGGCGACACGTCGGCGACCTATCACCAGGTATCGGCCGGCGCCGACTACAACCTGTCCAAGCGCACCGACGTCTACCTGACCGCCGCGTACCAGCACGCGAGCGGCCAGACCGGCGACGGCAACGGCGGCTCGATGGCCGCGCAGGCGTCGATCGGTTCGTACGGTTACGCGGGCACGAGTTCGCAGACGATGGTCAACCTCGGGCTGCGCCACCGTTTCTGACGGCGATACCGGCGGATGGCTTGCCGCGCGCCGCGCGGCAGGTCGAATTCGCATTGCGCAGACGGCGGCTTCGGCCGCCGATTTTTTATCGTTTTCTTTCGCCCCGCCAATCGCTGCCGGGGAATTTTCCCTTTCGCTCCGCTTATCGCCAGCTTCGCCGCTCGAGTGACGTAATACGTCAGCTTTCGGGTCGTCGCCATAGCACCTGCATTCGCACCAATCTCGGCCATTTTTACCGATCCCGTAGCACGTGGGGCCGTGATCCGGCGCGATAAAAATGCGCGGCGCACGCACGGGCAAATGCAAAGGAAAGTTTGACGCGAGCCATTTGCCCGCCTGCTATGGCACACTTCGCGTCTGCGTAATTTCCTTGCACCGGGCGGTCGGATTCCGCCCCATCCTGCCATGTCGCGTCATACCACTCGCCCGCTCAGCCGCCACACGCTGACCCTCGCCTCGACGATCGCGCTGTCGTGCGCGCTCTCCGGCGTCGCACGGGCCGATTGCCTGGACGACGCGGCCGCGTTCCAGCACGTGAGCGTCGCGCTGATGCGCGGCATCGCGCAGGTCGAGTCGGGGATGAATCCGAACGCGGTGAACACGAATACCAACGGCACGGTCGACATCGGGCTGATGCAGATCAACAGCACGTGGCTGCCGACGCTCGCGCGCGAAGGGATCACGCGGGAAAGCCTGTTCGATGCCTGCACGAACGCGTATGTCGGCGCGTGGATCCTGTCGCAGAACATCCGCCAGCTCGGCCCCAACTGGAACGCGATCGGCGCGTACAACTCCGCGTCGCCCGACAAGCGCCTCGCGTATGCGCGCAAGGTCTATGATGCAATCCGGACCATGCCGGATTCGCCGGATACTCCCATGCCCATCCTTCCACCGTCCTTTACGCCGCCGCAACAGGCACAGACGTACAACCCGTTCGCGAGCCTGAGCGTGTCGGCGCCGCCCGTCACGCGCGCCCGCACGATCTCGCCGGGCTCGCCGCCTGCGGCGCCGCAGGGCGGCCCCGCCGGCCCGGCCGGCACGTACAACTTCGGCTGGACGGTCACCGGCGCCGACCAGGCCAAGCCGACCCAGGTGTTCGACGACGGCGCGCGGGTCTACGTGCAGTTCAGCGACATGAAGCACGTGCCGGCGATCTTCACCGAGACGTCGGCCGGGCGCGTGCTGATGTCGTGGGAGCTGCAGTTTCCGTATGCCGTCGTGACGCGTCCCGCGCAAACGTTGATCTTCCAGCTCGGGCCGTTCGAAGCGCGGGCGCAGCGCAGTGCGGCGGCCGCAGGCATGACCGCGCAGGCGGGGACGGCGACGGCCGGGGCATCGGCCTCGGCATCGAAGAAGTCGGCCGGAACCGCAATGAACGCGGCGACGAACACGGCGGCCAATACGCCAGCGAAACGCACCGCGTCGGCCGATGCGCTGTGGTACGTGAATACGCCGTCGACGTCGGGCACGGCGACGGCCTCGCCGTCGACCGCGAATATTCCCGCCACGCTGCCGACGGCCATCACGTCGAACACGCCGCCGCCCGCGCCGGCTCAGGCACCGGCCGCTCAGCCGTCGCGCGCCAGCGCGGACGCACTGTGGTACATCTCGAAGTGACGCACGTCCGAACGCATGCGCATCGCGGCGATTGTTTCCGTGCGGTCGTCGGCAGTTCGCGCGCGGCCGTGCCGCGCTTCGTGAAATACGCGCGCAGATAGCGCGACGTCGACGACGCCGGTGGCGGAATCGTCACACCGCCGTCACCCGCGCCGCACCCAGATCACTTTCCCGTCGCGAATGCCGAGATTGCGGCGCTCCTCCCGGTAATCCATCGTGCCCGGCAACGACTTGCCGTCGCGCTCGAGCACGCGCCACAGGCAGCCGTCGAGCAGCGCGCTCGCATCGGCCTCGTTCTTGCCGACCAGCGCTTCGTCCGGCGCGGCGTCCGCCTTGCATGCCTGCGCGGCGCCCGGCTGCAACGGGGCCCTGGCCGCGCCACCGGCGGTGGCGTTGCGGTGCTTCGTGTCCATGTCCGCACATCCAGTAAAGGTTGCGCCCGCAACGAGTGCAACGAGCATCGCGATCGTGTTCTTCATCGGTTTCTCCGTGTCGTGGCCCGGCGGTCGATGTGCGGCATTCGTGCACGACCGGGCATCGCATGCGTGATCGGTTCCGCACGCTGCCGGCCGTTTCCTGCCGGAGCCGGCCCGCGCATGGCGGCCTTTTGCGACCCGGCCGAGCCGCGTCGGCGCCGCCGCGTCGGAGGCCGGCCTGACGCCGAACCCGCCCGCATGTTACCGCACGCGGTTCGCGGCGACGGCGCGACGCCGACGCATCGTGTGCGCGCCGCGCGCGCCGGCCCGCGTCGGCAATCCGCTCAGAACTTGTACGTCACGCCCGCGATGCCGTAGTAGTTGCTGCGCGACTGCA
Organism: Burkholderia sp. AcTa6-5; assembly: GCF_017815075.1. Taxonomy (NCBI): domain Bacteria; kingdom Pseudomonadati; phylum Pseudomonadota; class Betaproteobacteria; order Burkholderiales; family Burkholderiaceae; genus Burkholderia; species Burkholderia sp. AcTa6-5. The sequence goes on from NZ_JAGIQE010000009.1 coordinate 43,106, forward strand.
CGATCGGGCTGTCGCCCGCGCGGCCGAGCAGCCGCGTCACGCCACCGGTCGCGAGCACCGACCAATGCCGCGACAGCGTCCAGTTCCATGCAACCGCCATCGACGCATTGTCGATCCCGCCGCTCGCCGAATACGGCCGGAACCGGCTGGTCATCGACTGTGCATCGGTCACGCCGTAGAAGGTCTGCATGTAGCGGCCCGAACCCGCGTGCACGGTGCCCGTCACGATGATCTCGTGCTGCGACGTCTTGAGCACCGGCACCGCGAGATCCACGTGCCCCGACACGCCGCGCGACGTATGCGTCACCGGCGTATCGATCGTGACGCTCAGCTCCGCCGTGTCGAAGAACGTCACGCCGGCGCGCACGCCGACGAGCACCGAGCCCGGAATCCGGCCCATGCCTTTCAGGTAGTCGGAGCCCGGCAGGTCGAAGCGGTTCTCGTCCGCGCGGCCCGCGTCGTAGTTCACCGCCGCCGACACGAACGCCCCATGCGGCAGGTCCAGCCGGTAGCCCGCGCCCTGCGTGCTGTCGACGAAGAAGCCATTGCCGAACGTGGCGGAAAACGACGGCGCAACGACGCCGCGATACTGTTTGCTGCCCGGGTAGCGCGGTGCGACGCCGCCGCCGAGCGACAACGAATACTGGTTTTCCGCGTGGGCGGCGGCGGCGAGGGTCAGGCCGGCGAGCGGCATGCAATAGCGGTAGCGGCGAAGGGATGGGCGCACAATATTGAGATATGAGTGACGAAGCCCGCAGTCTAGGTGCCGCCCCGCACCGAGACTGTCCTGAATGTGCGGCAAATGTGTGCCCAATTGTGTTCGATTGTTCGCGATTGTCGCCCCGCTGCCCCGGCGGTCGATCCGCCGGATAGAATTCGCGTGCCGCGCCGCGCATCGGTCTGCCGGGTGCGAGATGGCGCGTGCGTCCGAGGAGACCATGAACGAAGTTCCACTCAAATACCGCGTGCTGCTGATCGAGGACGACGACCGCCTCGCGCAGCTCGTGCGCGAATACCTCGACGGCTATGAATTCGCGGTGACGGTCGTGCGGCGCGGCGACCTTGCCGTCGCGGCAGTGCGCGAGCACCAGCCGGCCCTCGTGATACTCGATCTGATGCTGCCGAATCTCGACGGCATGGAGGTTTGCCGGCGCATCCGCGCGTTCACCAACGTCCCCGTGCTGATCCTGACCGCGCGGGCGGACGTGTACGACCAGGTCGCCGGGCTCGAGACGGGCGCCGACGATTACGTCACCAAGCCGATCGAGCCGCGCGTGCTCGTCGCGCGCGCCCGCGCGCTGTTGCGCCGCGCGCAGCCGGCCGCGGCGGAAGCGCCCGCGGCCGCGCCCGACGCGCTCGTATTCGGCGAGCTCGCCATTTCGCCGCCGAACCGCACCGTCACGTGGCGCGGCGAGCCGGTCGAACTGAAAACCGCCGAATTCAATCTGCTGCTGATCCTCGCGCGCGCGGCCGGCACCGTGCTGAGCCGCGACGACATCCTGAAGCAGTTGCGCGGGATCGAATTCGACGGACTCGACCGCTCGGTCGATTCGGGCATCTCGAAGCTGCGCCGCCGCTTCGAGGATGCGTCATCGGAGCCGCACAAGATCAAGACGATCTGGGGTCGCGGCTACCTCTTCAGCCCTTCTGCGTGGGACGAATAAATGCTGCGCCCGTTGCTTCGGTTGTACCTCGTCGTGATCCTGTGCGTCGGCGCGTCGATCATGTTCATCCAGCTGTCGTTCGACCGGATCTTCTACGAGCGCGGCGCGCAGGCGCAACGCGACTCGCTGACGACCTATTCGTTCGTGCTGAACGACTACCTCGAACGCCATCCTGGCGCGCAGCGCGAGCTCGCCTTGCGCGAATTGGCGCTGCACGGCCGCGAAGGGTTCGGCTTCATGTCGGTGGCCGACGCGCGTGCGCAATTGAGCGGCGCGCCGCTGCGCGACCTCGATGCCGGCAAAATCGCGATCAGCTATAACGGCAAGGATTACTACATGCCGCTCGCGGACGGATCGGTGCTGCATGCGCGCCCGATCGAGGCGCCGGATCTCGACATCCGCATCTATGCGTACATGCTGCTCGCGCTCGCGACGCTGTTCGCGGTGGTGCTGTGGATTCACTATCACTGGCGCGACATTCGCCGGCTGCAGGACGCCGCGCGCGCGTTCGGCGCCGGGATGCTGTCGACACGCGTGAAGGTGTCGGGCAAGTCGAACATCTACGAGCTGTCGCAGCAGTTCAACGACATGGCCGCACGCATCGAGGCGTCGATCAAGCAGCAGCGCGAAATGATGCACGGCATCTCGCATGAACTGAAAACGCCGCTCGCCCGGCTGGAGTTCGGGCTCGCGCTGCTCGCCGACGCCGACGAAACGGGCCGGATGCGCGAGCGCCGCGACGCGCTGCGGCGCGACGTGCGCGAACTCGACGAGCTCGTCACCGAGCTGCTGACGATCGGCCGGCTCGAACAGGGGGCAAGCGAGCTCGCGCCGATGGAGGTCGTCGTCGACGCGCTGATCGACAGCGTCGCCGGCAACGTCGCGGACGACATCGCCGATCGCGGCATCGCGCTCGACGTGTCGACGCTCGACGCGCCCGCGGCCCACGTCTGCGATCCGAAGCTCGTCGCCCGCGCGCTGCTGAACCTGATCCGCAACGGCGCGCGCTATGCGTCGCGCAAGGTCGTGCTGGCCGCCGCCCGCGACCGCTCCGGCGCGCTCGTGCTGAGCGTCGATGACGATGGCCCCGGCATTCCGCCCGCCGAGCGCGCCCGCGTGTTCGAGCCGTTCCAGCGACTCGACTCGAGCCGCGACCGGCAGACCGGCGGCTTCGGGCTCGGGCTCGCGATCGTGCGGCGCGTCGCGCAGGTGCACGGCGGCGACGTGCGGCTCGAGGATTCGCCGCTCGGCGGCGCGCGCTTCGTGATCACGCTGCCCGTGCGCGCGCTGCCGGACAGTCTCTTCGACGTCGCGCAGCACGTCGCGAACCGGCACGCCGATACGCGCCGCCGCAGCGGCATGACTAGCGTCGTCCCGCTTTGATGAAACGGGCGGCGGGCCCCGCCCGCCGTCGCCGGCCGCGCGTCGTCAGCGCCGGCGCAGCAGCGCGACGAAGAACAGGCTGCCGAACAGCGCGGTCACGATGCCGATCGGCAGATCCTCCGGCGCCGCGAGCGTGCGCGCGGCGACATCGGCCCACACGAGCAGGATCGCGCCCGTCAGCGCGGCGACCGGCAGCAGCCGGCCGTGCTCGGCGCCGACCACGCGACGGCACAGATGCGGCGTCACGAGCCCGACGAAGCCGATCGCGCCGCTGACCGCGACCATCGCGCCCGTCGCGAACGACGCGACGACGAACACCTCGCGTCGCATCCGCGCGCTCGGCACGCCGAGCGACGCGGCGGCGACGTCGCCCGACATCAGCGCATTCAGTTCGCGCCGGCGCGCATGGAGCGCGCAGCCGGCAAGCACCGCGCACACGGCCGGCACCGGCAGCAGATCCCAGCGCGCGAGCCCGACGCCGCCGAGCATCCAGAACAGCACCGACGACGCGGCGCGCTGATCGCCGAGATACAGCAGCAGATTGCCGAACGCGGCCATCATGAACGACACCGACACGCCCGCGAGCAGCAGCCGGTCCGATTCGAGCCGGCCGCTCCGGTAAGCGAGCGCGACCACGCATGCGGTCGCCGCAAGCGCGCCCGCGAACGCGGCGGCCGACAGCGTGAACGGGCCGAACGCGGCGCCGGCCACCACCGTGACCGCGATCGCGCCGAGCATCGCGCCCGCGCTCACGCCGAGCAGGTGCGGATCGGCCAGGCGGTTCGCGGTCGCCGCCTGCAATGCGACGCCGACCGCCGCCAGCGTCGCGCCGACGATCGCGGCCAGCAGCGCACGCGGCATCCGGATCAGCCATACGATGCTGTCGTCGCCGGCGGCCGCCGCGAACGCATCGCCGCCGCCGACCGCCGACGCGACGTGCGTGGCGACGATCCGCACCGCGGCCGGCATCGCGATCGGCGCGGGGCCGAACGCGGCCGATGCGACGATCGACACGATCAGCAGCACGGCCAGTCCCGGCAGCACCACGCGCATACCGGGCCGCGCCGCCTGCCCGCGCACGCTCATCGTGCCGCTGCCGCGAATGCGGCCGGATACAGCGCGCGGGCGAGCGTCTCGACGGCCGCGACGTTCTCGGGCCCCGGCGTCGCCGCATCGTACGGAATCGCGACGAAGCGCCGGTCGCGGATCGCGGCCACGCGCGCGAGCGCCGGCTGGCTCGACAGGAACTGCCGCTTCTGCGCGGCCGTGACCGCCGAATAGTCGACGATCACGATCACCTGAGGATCGCGCGCGACCACGCTTTCCCAGCTCACCTGCGTCCAGCTGCGCGGCAGATCGTCCATCACGTTGCGCGCGCCCGCCGCCGCGAGCAGCGCGGTCGGCATCGCGAGGCCGCCCGCCGTCATCGGCTTGTCGGTGCCGCTGTCGTACACGAACACGCGCAGCGGCGCCGGCCGCCCGATCGCGCGCGACACCGCCGCCAGCCGCGCGCGCATCCCGGCGACGACCTGCGCGGCGCGCGCATCGACGCCGAAGATCCGGCCGAGATTGGTCAGGTCGCGGAACACGTCGTCGAACGACGCGGCCGACTGCTTCATCACGTGCGAACACGATTCGGTCAGTTCGTAGGTGCGGATACCGAACGGTGCGAGCGTCGCCGGCGTCACCGGCCCGCCGACGTGCATCCCGTAGTTCCAGCCCGCGAGATAGAAGTCGGCGCGCGCGGCGGCCAGCACTTCCAGCGACGGATACTGGCTCGCCAGTTCGGGCACGCCGCGCAATGCGTCGCGCACGCGCGCGGTGCCCGTCTTCCAGCCGCCGATGCCCGTATAGCCGACGAGCCGGTCTTTCAGGCCGAGCGCGAGCATCATCTCGGTGAGGTTCACGTCGTTGCTGACCGCGCGCGTCGGCGCGCGTTCGAACGTCACGTCGCGATCGCAACTGCGCACGGTGACGGGATAGGCGAGCGCGTGAACGGCCGCGCCGCCGAGCACGGCGGCGGCGACCAGGCGGCGGACGACGGAGGACAGATCAGCAAATGGCATGGCGGTCATTCCGGATGAAGCGGCGTGATGCGCGGGCGGCCCGTGACGGGATGGCGATCGACGAGCGCGGCGACGCCGAACACGTCGCGCAGCAGCGCTTCGGTCAGCACGTCGTCCGGGGCGCCGGACGCGACGACGCGGCCGTGCGCGAGCACATGAAGCCGGTCGCAATATGCGGCCGCGAGATTGAGATCGTGAATCGTCGCGAGCGTCGCGATGCCGAGGCGGCGCACGCGCGCGAGCAGTTCGAGCTGGTGACGCAGGTCGAGATGGTTGGTCGGTTCGTCGAGCAGCAACAGTTCGGGCTGTTGCGCGAGCGCACGCGCCAGCAAAGCACGCTGTTTCTCGCCGCCCGACAGCGATGCGAAGCGCTGGGCGCGACGCTCGACGAGGCCGACATCGTGCAGCGCGGCTTCGACGATCCGGCGATCGTCGGCCGACTCCGCATCGAACGGCCGCTTGTGCGGCGTGCGGCCCATGCCGACCAGTTCGTCGACGGTCAGCCCGAAATCGTCAGGCGTTTCCTGCTGCAGCACCGCGATGCGCTGCGCGACCGCGCGCGGCCGCATCCGCCACACGTCCTGCGCATCGAGCGCGACGCGGCCGGCGTCGGGCCGCGCGTAGCGGAACACGCAGCGCAGCAGGCTCGTCTTGCCGCTGCCGTTCGGGCCGACCAGCCCGACGAATTCGCCTTCGGCCACCGTCAGCGTCACCGAATCGAGCACGTCCACCGCGCCGCCGGGAGACCAGCTCACGCGTTCGATGTCGAGCATGTGGGTGATGGAGCGCACTTCGTCTCGCCCTAGAAGCGCATCGTCGCGACGAGCTCCGCCGAGCGCGACGGGCCGAGCAGCCATTGTTCGCCGCCGTTCGACGTCGTCACCGCGTACGTGCGGTTCGCGAGATTGCGCAGATACAGCGCGAGCTCGGTGCGCGACGTCGGCTGCCAGCGCAGCGACGCATCGAACACCGTGTACGACGGCACCTGCACGCGATTCGCGTCGTCGCCGTACGTCGCGCCGACGTAGCGCACGCCCGCATTCGCGTGCCAGCGCTCGGCGAACGCCCAGCCGAGCCACAGGTTTGCCGTCTGTTGCGGCACGCCGGACGGCACGTTGCCGGCCCGCGACACCGTCGCGCCGCCGACCGTCTGGTTGAAGGCGTCGTAGCGTGCGCGCAGCAGCGCGACGTTCGCATCGATCGTCCAACCGTGCGGCAGCCGCGCGCCGCCGGTCAGCTCGACGCCGCGCGACGACTGCCGGCCGACCTGCTGGCGCAGCGCCGGATTGAACGGGTCGGTGCTGAGCAGGTTGCGCTTCGTGATGTCGTACACCGCGAACGTCCAGTACGCGCGACCGTCGAGCAGCGTCTGCTTGAGCCCGGCTTCCCACTGTTCGCCGGTCGCGAGCCGGTAGCCCGCCTGCGACGCGGACAGCGTCACGAGCGAGCCGACGCCCTCCGCGCCCGTCGTGTACTGCGCATACGCGCTGAACGTCGGCGCGACGTCGAACACGAAACCGGTGCGCCAGCCGACGTTCGCGAACCGCTTGTCGAAGCCCGCGCCGGTCGCCGCCTGCTCGCGGCTGAACGCGATGTGGTCGTAGCGCAGGCCGCTCACCCACGCGAGCCGCGGCAGCACGTCGAGCCGGTTCTCCGCGAATGCCGCCACCTGCCGCGCGCGCGTGCTGAACTGCGGCACGGTCGGGTCGGGGCTCGTGAACATACCGGGATCGAAGCCGTGCGCCGGTACCGTCGTTTCGCCGCCGTACGGCGAATTGTTGATGCCGCTGAACGTGATCCGGCTGAATTCCGTGCCGACGACGAAACGGTTCGCGCGACCGAACAGCATCCCGTCGATGCGCGCGCTCAGCCGATCGCCGATCTGCCGCTGATGGTGGCCGATGTCGAGATAGTCGCCGCGCGTGACACGCCCCGTCGCCGCGTCGAGCGCATACGATTCCGCGTTGCGCCAGTGGCGGTTCGACGTCAGGTAGTAGAGCTGATTGTCGATCGTCACGCCGGACGCGGGCCGGTAGCGCGCCGACAGGCGCGTCCACTGGTCGTAGTACGAAATCGTCGCGTCGCCGACCGTGTAGTTCAGCTTGCGCAGCGACGAATCGAGCACGCCGTTCGGCGCGGGCACGCCATAGTACGTCGCGGGCATCTGGCGCCCGTAGTCGTAGTCGAGCGTCAGCGTGAGTCGTGGGCTCACGTCGAATGTCAGCGCGCCGCCGATGGCCGTCGTATGCGTATCGGCCCGCTCGGCGAGACCGTTCGCGCGCGCATCGCTCGCATAAAAACGGTACGACAGCCGCGGGCCGAGCGCGCCCGTCGTATCGAACGCGAAGCGCTTCGCGCCGTCGGGGCCGATGCCGGCCTGCAGCGTCGTCTCGCGCGTGCGCTGCGGCCGCTTCGGCACCACGTTTACGACCCCGCCGATCGCCCCTTCGCCGTACAACACCGATGCCGGGCCGCGCAACACCTCGATGCGCTCGACCGACCACGTGTCGAACGGAAACGTGCTCGTGCCGGCCGCCGGCATCAGCCGCACGCCGTCGAGCAGCGTCATCACCGATTCCTGCCCGCTGAAGCCGCGCACGCTCAACGCGGTGCCGCCGGTGCCCGGCGCGATCGCGCTCGCGAAGCCGGCGGTGCGCGTGACCGCATCGAGCACCGTGCGATCGCCGCGTGCGTCTATCGTATCGGCCGTGACGGCTTCGACGCTCGCGGGCGTGTCGAGGCTCGCGAGCCCGAGCCGCGAGCCGGTTTCGAGCGGTTGCGTCAGCGGGTCGGTCGGTGCGGACGAAGCCGTGACGTTGATCGCCGGCAGCGCGTGCCGGTCGTCCGGTGACGATGCAACGGCTTCGGCGGCCAGCGCGCCGGTGGTCGCGATCGCGCAGCCGACCAGGGTCGTGCAACTGCGTGCCGCGCGCGTGCGCCAGGCGCTCGCGTGCCGGCGCGGCGCGGCATGGCGCCGCTCCCCGCGCGCCGGGGTGGGTCCGATTCTCGTCACGTCGTATCGATCTTCGTTGAATGTCGTCGCACGCGAGCGGCCCGGGCAGCCGGCCGACCGGCGACGAAAACGTCAGATGATACAATATATCAACTTGGTCCGTCAGGATTTTGACAGCTTGCGTTGCCGCGCGCCTCGTCAACGCTGCGCACCCCCTCGCGCGCGGGGCCCCGCAACGCGGCCGCAAGCCGGTTGCACGCTAGCCGCCACCGCGCTCAACCGCCGGTCTTGAACGCCGGCAACTGCTGCCCGAGCCGCGCGCCCATTTCCGCGCCGAGCGCCTGCAGCGCATTGAACGGCCGGATCATCACCTCGAACTCGACGATTCGCCCGTCGTCGTCGAAGCGGATCATGTCGATCCCCTTCAGCGCCTTGTCGCCGATGGTCGCGCCGAATTCCAGCACGACGCTCTTGCCGTCGTCGGCCGCGAACTGGCGGTGATACGTGAAATTCTCGAGGATCGTGATCACCGTGCGCAGCGCCATCAGCAGCGCGGGCGCCGGCCCGTACGACTTGAACGCCATCGGCGAGCGGAACACGGCGTCCGGATGGACGATCGATTCCAGCGCGCCGAAATCCTTGCGTTCGACCATCGCATGCCATGCGTCGAGCGATTTCGCGACGGCGGGATGAAGATGCAGCGGGGAATGTGTCATCGAAGTCTCCAGCATCGTGGTGGGACGGAACAGAAACGAATCGGTATCAAAGGGTCGCGGCCAGCGTCGTGCCCTGGTGAATCGCGCGCTTCGCATCGAGTTCGGCGGCCTCGTCCGCGCCGCCGATCAGGTGCACGCGGCATCCGGCGGCCTGCAGTTGCTCCGCCAGCTCGCGCGACGGCTCCTGCCCCGCGCAGATCACCACGTTGTCCACCGGCAACGTCCGGTCGACGCCGTCGATCGTCACGTGGAAGCCGTCGTCGTCGATGCGCCGGTACGTGACCGACGACGACATCCCGACGCCGCGCGCCTTCAGCGCGGTACGGTGTATCCATCCGGTGGTCTTGCCGAGCCCGTCGCCCACCTTCGAGGCCTTGCGCTGCAGCAGATGCACGTGCCGCGCCGCCGGTTCGGGCCGCGCTTGGCCCAGGCCGCCGGCATTCGCATACGACCGGTCGACGCCCCATTCGCTGAAGAACCGGTCCGCATCGACACGCTCGGCGCCGTCGCGATGAACGAGATACTCGGCGACGTCGAAGCCGATGCCGCCCGCGCCGACGATCGCGACGTTGCGACCGACCGCCTTGTCGTCGCGCAGCACGTCGAGATAGCCGAGCGCCTTCGGATGCCCGATGCCGTCGATCGGCGGCGTGCGCGGCACGATGCCCGTCGCGATCACCACTTCATCGAATGCTTCCTGCAACAGCATCTCGGCGGTCGCACGCGTATTGACGTGCAGCGCGATGCCGCGCAATTCGATCTGCCGGCGGAAATAGCGCAGCGTCTCGTTGAACTCGTCCTTGCCGGGCACCTTCTTCGCGATATTGAACTGGCCGCCGATCTCGGCGCCGGCTTCGTATAGCGTGACCGCATGACCGCGCTCGGCCGCCGTGACCGCGAAGCCGAGGCCCGCCGGCCCGGCGCCGACCACCGCGATCCGCTTGCGGCGCGGCGCCGGCTGGATCACGAGTTCGGTTTCATGACACGCACGCGGATTCACGAGGCACGACGTGATCCGGCCGCTGAACGTATGGTCGAGGCATGCCTGGTTGCAGCCGATGCACGTGTTGATTTCGTCCGCGCGCCCTTCCCGCGCCTTGCGGACGAACTCGGCATCGGCGAGGAACGGCCGCGCCATCGACACCATGTCGCAATAGCCGTCGGCGAGCAGTTGCTCGGCGACTTCCGGCGTATTGATCCGGTTCGTCGCGACGAGCGGGATGCCGACCTTGCCCATCAGTTCCCGCGTCACCCACGCGTATGCTGCGCGCGGCACCTTGGTCGCGATGGTCGGAATGCGCGCCTCGTGCCAGCCGATGCCGGTATTGAGGATCGTCGCGCCGGCCGCCTCGATCGCCTGCGCGAGCCGGATCACCTCGTCGAGCGTCGAGCCGCCTTCGACGAGATCGAGCATCGACAGCCGGTAGATGACGATGAAGTTCGCGCCGACACGCTCGCGCACGCGCCGCACGATCTCGACCGCGAAGCGAATGCGGTTGTCGTACGCGCCGCCCCACGCATCGTCGCGATGGTTCGTGCGCGCGGCGATGAATTCGTTGATCAGGTAGCCCTCGGACCCCATGATCTCGACGCCGTCGTAGCCCGCATGCTGCGCGAGCGCCGCGCATCGCACGAAATCGGCGATCGTCTCGTCGACCTCGTCGCTCGTCAACGCATGTGGCGTGAACCGGTTGATCGGCGCCCGCAGCGCGCTGGGCGCCGCGAGCGCCGGGTGATACGCGTAGCGCCCGAAATGCAGGATCTGCAACGCGATCCTGCCGCCTTCCGCGTGCACCGCACGCGTCACGACGCGGTGACGTTCGGCTTCCGCTTCGGTCGTCAGCATCGCGCCGCCCGGCGCCGGACGGCCGCGCTCGTTCGGCGCGAATCCGCCCGTGACGATCAGGCCGGCCTCGCCCCGTGCGCGCTCCGCATAGAACGCGGCCATCCGCTCGAAGCCGTTCGGCGCTTCCTCGAGGCCGACGTGCATCGAGCCCATCAACACGCGGTTCCTGAGCGACGTGAAGCCGAGTTCGAGCGGGGTCGTCAAATGCGGATAACGGGAGGTCATCGGGGCGTCTCCATCTTTTATGCAACAAATTGCACGGATGGTAGCGCGTCGACTTCGTTTGTGCAACATGTTGCATAAACATACCCACGCCGTTTGTGCTGCGGCCCCGATATGGCAAGATTCGGTTCATTGCGCAGCCTTCCTCGATCCGACATGTCCCTGCCTCACGCGCTTCTCACCGCCCTCGCCGAACGCCCTGGTTCGGGGTCCGAGCTCGCCGACCGTTTCGATCGCTCGATCGGCTATTTCTGGCAGGCGACGCATCAGCAGATCTATCGCGAACTCGGGCGTCTCGAGGAAATGGGTTGGGTCGAATCGCTGCCCGCCGAGTCCGGCCGCGGCCGCAAGCGCGCGTACCGGATCCTGCCGGCCGGCAAGAAGGAATTGCGCCGCTGGATCGCCGAACCGGAAGATCCGACGCCGCTGCGCGAGGCGTTGATGGTGCGCCTGCGCGCGGAAGCCGTGCTCGGGCCGGCCGGCCTCGAGCACGAGATCCGGCGGCGCATCGCGCTGCATCAGGAAAAGCTGGACTTGTATTTGCAGATCGAGGCGCGTGATTTTTTGGCGGACGGCGATTCGGCGGACGGCGATTCACGCACGAAGCGCCTGCAGCATCTGGTGCTGCAGGCCGGGATCGCAAACGAACGGTTCTGGGTTGAGTTTTCGCAGCACGCGCTCGACACGCTGCGTTTGCCGAAGGATTGAAGCCGCTGGCGAAGGCCGGCCGGCGGTCGTTTCACCGCCGCTCGGCCTCGTGCGCCCGACTACGTAATCGCGACGCCTTTACAGCAGGTCGCACCGCGCCCGCTTTCGTGAAGCACAGGCCGCGCAGCCTGCGTTGAATCGCCGCGCGGCGAACCCGGATCACGCATCCGGCAAAATCACCACCTTGCCCTTCACCTGCCGGTTCGCCATCCGCGCGATCGCATCGGCCGCGCCGTCCAGCGACACGCGTTCGGTGATCGTGGGCCGCACCTTGCCGGCCGCGAACCATTCGGCGAGCAGCCGCATGTTCGCCGCATGCTGCGCCGGATCGCGACGCACCGCATCGCCCCAGAACACGCCGAGAATGTCGCGCTCCTTCAGCAGCGCGAGGTTCAGCGCGAGCTTCGGGATCTCGCCGGCCGCGAAGCCGACCACGAGGAACCGGCCGCGCCATGCGGTCGCACGCAACGCCGCCTCGCTGTATGCGCCGCCCACCGGATCGTAGACGACGTCGGCGCCGCGCCCGCCGGTCAGTTCGTCGACGCGGCGGCGCAGGTCTTCGGTCGCATAGTCGATCGTCTCGTCGGCGCCCGCTTCGCGGCACAGCGCGAGCTTGTCCGCGCTCGACGCCGCCGCGATCACGCGCGCACCGAGCGCTTTCGCGATCTCGATCGCGGCGATGCCGACGCCGCCGGCCGCCCCGAGCACGAGCAGCGTCTCGCCCGCCTGCAGGCGCGCCCGCTGCTGCAACGCATGCAGCGACGTACCGTACGCAAGCACGAGCGCGGCGCCCTGCTCGAACGTCATGCCCGGCGGCAGCGCGGCGAGTTGGTGCGCGTCGGCCACGCACTGCTGCGCGAACCCGCCGTGGCCGGTAAACGCCATCACCGAATCGCCGGGCCGCCACGCGGTGACGCCGTCGCCGACCGCGTCGATCACGCCGGCAAACTCGGCGCCCGGCGAAAACGGCAGCGCCGGTTTCACCTGATACAGCCCCTGGACGATCAGCGCGTCGGGGAAGTTGAGCGACGCCGCCTTCACCTGGATCCGGACTTGCCCGGCAGCCGGTTCTGGAATCGCGACGTCCTCGATGCGCAAACGGTCGATCGGGCCGAATGCGGTACACAACAGGGCTTTCATGCGCTTCTGTCTCCTTGCGCGGCGTGGCCGGGCATCGGTACGGTGTGCGGGACATCTCCCCGTGGCCGGTTCACGACGCATATGCGATGCCCTACGGCATCGGCAACATCGTCAGAACGCGAGATCGCGTCGCGACATCGACAGGCTGATCGTGCTGCCTCCCGAGGTGCCGGCCGTGTCAGCCGAATGAAGGGTTGGGTGGCGCCAAGTGCTGGCAGGAATTTAGCACGGTCGTTCACAAACGACAACGATATACACGCCAGCCAGTATGCGTATCCGGGAAGTGGGCCGGGCCGCACGAGGCGGCCCGGCGCGGGACAGCTATCGCGTCAACCCGCCTGCGGCTTCGAAAGCTGATCCGCAATCGGCAGGCTGCGAATGCGCGTGCCGGTCGCCGCGAAGATCGCGTTGGTCAGCGCCGGCGCGACGGGCGGCAGGCCCGGTTCGCCGACGCCGCCGAGCGGCGTCGCGTAGTCGTCCGGCGCGACGAGATGCACGCGGATGTCGCGCGGCGCCTCGTTCATCCGCAGCACCTGGAAGCCGTTGAAGTTGCTCTGCTCGGGGTGGCCGTCCTTGAACGTGATCTCGCCGTGCAGCGCGATGCCGAGCCCCATCACCACCGCCCCCTCCAGTTGCGAGCGCACTCGCTCCGGATTGATCTGCGGCCCGCAGTCGATCGCGATGTCGACGCGCGGCACCGAGATCCTGCCGTCCGCATCGACCTGCACCTCGCACACCGCCGCCGTGTACGACACGAAGCTGCGATGCGCGGCGATCCCGAGCCCATGCCCCTTCGGCAGCTTGCGCCCCCAGCCGGCCTCGCGCGCGACCGTCTCGACCACGCGCCGCAGCCGGCCCGTATCGACCGGATACAGCGCGGGATCCTCGCCGTAGTTCACGTTTTTCACCGTGATGTGCGGCTCGAAACGCCGCGCGGGCCCGATCAGGTCGAGCAGGAAATCCTTCGGATCGCGGCCGGCCGCATGCGCGAGTTCCGACACGAAGCTCTGGATGCCGAACGCATGCGGAATGTTGTACACCGAGCGAAACCAGCCGATCCGCGTATGCGCTTGCGCGGCCGGATTCTCGATCCGCACGTTCGGGATCGCGAACGGCAGGTCCGCGATGCCTTGCGCGAGCTCGCCCGGCTGCTCGTGCACGACGCCGGCGCGGAACGTCGACTGGATCGACGGCGCGACCGTGCGATGCTGCCACGCGACCACCTTCCCCGCCGCATCGATCCCGCCGTCGAACGCTTCGAGCGACACCGCGTGGAAGTAGTCGTGCGCGATGTCGTCCTCGCGCGTGAACGTCAGCTTCACGGGCGCGCCGACCGCCTTCGACAGCAGCGCGGCTTCCACCACGTAATCGGGCTTCGACTTGCGGCCGAAGCCGCCGCCGAGCAACGTCACGTTGACCGTCACACGCTCGGCCGGCACGCCGAGCGCCTTCGCGATCTCGTCGCGCGTGGTCTGCGGCGCCTGCGTGCAGGTCCACACGTCGCAGCGGCCGTCGGCCACCCGCGCGACGGCCGCGGGCGGCTCCATCGTCGCGTGCGCGAGATGCGGAACGTAGTACGTCGCGCGCACGCGTTTCGCGGCGCCGGCGAGTGCGGCCGCCGCATCGCCGTCGTTGCGGATCACGTCGCCCGGCTGCGCGGCGGCCGCTTCGAGCGTCTTGCGATACGCGGCCGAGTCGTAGCCCGCATGCGGCCCGCGCTTCCAGTCGATCTTCAACTGCGCGCGTGCCTGGATCGCCGTCCACGTATCGCGCGCAATGACGGCCACGCCGCCGAGCGGCTGGAAGCCGGACGGCAGCGGCGTCGACGCCAGTTGTACGACCTTGACGACACCCGGCAGCTTCTCGGCGGCCGACGCATCGAACGACGCGACCGTGTCGCCGTAGGCCGGCGGCCGCGCAACGACCCCATACAGCATGCCGTCGAGGCGCGTATCGATCCCGTACCGCGCGCGGCCGCCGACGATGTCGCGTCCGTCGATCAGCGCCGTCTTGCCCTTGCCGATATAGCGGAATTCGGCCGGCGCCTTCAACGCCACGCTTTTCGTATCGGGCACCGGCAGCGCGGCCGCCTTCCCGGCCAGTTCGCCGAAGCCGAGCTTGCGTCCGGTTTTCGTGTCGACGACCTCGTGCACCGTCACCTTCACCTGGCGCACGTCGACGCCCCACACGGCAGCGGCCGCCTGCGCGAGCATCGTGCGCGCGGCCGCCCCCGCGCGGCGCAGCGCGGCGAAGCTCTGGCGCAGGCTGCGCGAACCGTCGGTGTTCTGGTTGCCGTAGCGCGGCTCGTCGCCGACCGCTTGCGCGACCTTCACGCGCGCCCAGTCCGCGCCCAGTTCGTCGGCGACCACGAGCGCGACGCTCGTGCGTACGCCCTGGCCCATCTCGGAGCGGATGCAGGTCACCGTGACGGTGCCGTCCGGTGCGATCGCAACGAACAGGTTCGGATCGTCGCGCAAGCCATGCGGCATCCCCGCGCCGCCATACTGCGGATTCGCGCTGACGGGCGGCTGCGCCGGCGTGGCCGCCTGCGCGAGCGACGGCACGCCGAACGCGAGCAGCAGCCCGCCCGATGCGAAGCCGAGCAGCAGCGCGCGACGGCTTTCGTTGTCGACGGAGAGTTCGGGCGCGCTCATGCGTCACCTCCGCGGCGCACGGCCAGCCGGATGGCCGCGCGAATGCGCGTATAGGTGCCGCAGCGGCAGATGTTGCCGGACATCGCATCGTCGATGTCGGCATCGGTCGGATGGGGATTCGTCTTCAGCAGCGACGCGGCCTGCATGATCTGCCCGGACTGGCAGTAGCCGCATTGCGCGACGTTCAGTTCCTGCCACGCCTGCTGCAGCGGGTGCGTGAGATCCGTCGACAGCCCCTCGATCGTCGTCACGCGCCTGGACGCCGCCGCCGCGACCGGCGTGATGCACGCGCGGATCGCGACGCCGTCGAGATGCACGGTGCATGCACCGCACAGCGCCATCCCGCAGCCGAACTTGGTGCCGGTGTGGCCGAGCACATCGCGCAGATACCAGAGCAACGGCATGTCGGGATTGCCGTCGAAGTGCTGCTCGCTACCGTTGACGGTCAGCGTGATCATCGTTCACCTCCTGGTTGCGATGCCCGCCGGGCAGGCATCGAGTGGGGATTCGAACGGCGCGGCGCACATTCCGAACGATCAGGCAGGCGTGGCGCCGTTTCGTCGACCGTGTCGCGTGCACGCACGGTCGGGCCGATGCTGCGAACGATGCCGTCGGCCGGTTGCCTGCGCAACCTTTCGCCTTTGCCCGGCCGGCGCTCGTCCGCATGGATCGCCGCCCGCATTATCGAACCATTTCGGATTTGACGTCGGCTCGCGGCGATTCGGGCGTTTCAGGCAAGCGGGGAGAACGCACGGCCGGGGATGGCGCGTGTCATCGACGGGGCTTTAGCGTGCATCGCGAGCGCGCGTTCCGGGTCGCACATAGGCAAACATCCGGCCGACCTCACGGCCGGACCGGATGCTTGATGGTTGCGCCGAACGCGACGCCACGCACTACCGCACGGTCTTCCTCACGGCGAGCGCAACGCCTGCAACCCGAGCGTGAGCGCGTTGAACGGCATCTCCGCGGCGCCCATCGAGAAACTGGTCGTCTTCGTGGGCACGCCGGGCGTACGCATCAGCGCGTGGACGATCCGCTCGCTCGCATGGCCGTCGCCGTATGGATTGCTCGCGCGCGACATTTCCTCGTACGCGCTCTCGCTGTCGAACAGCCGCGACGCTTCCCACACGATCCGGTCCTGATCGGTGCCGACGAGCCGCGCGGTGCCGGCCTGAATCGCCTCGGGCCGCTCGGTCGTCTCGCGCGTGACGAGCACCGGCTTGCCGAGCGCCGGCCCTTCTTCCTGAATGCCGCCCGAATCCGTGATGATGAAATGCGCGCGCGACATCAGGAATACGAACGACAGGTATTCCTGCGGCTCGATCAGGTAGATGTTGGGCACGCCGCCGAGCCGCGCGCGCGCCGGCTCCTGCACGTTCGGGTTCAGGTGCAGCGGATAGACGAACTGCGCATCGCGATAGCGGTTCGCCAGCGTGCACAGCGCGTCGCAGAAATGCCGGAACGGTTCCCCGAAACTTTCGCGGCGATGGCCGGTGATCAGCACGACGCGCCGCGACGGTTCGAGAAACGGGAAGTACGCGGCGATCTTGTCCGACAGCGCGGCGGTGCGATCCAGCATGCGCTTGACCTCGTGCAACGCATCGATCACGGTATTGCCGGTCAGCGAGACGCCCCTGCCCGGCACGCCCTCGCTCAGCAGGTTGTCGCGGGCCTGCCCGGTCGGCGCGAAATGCCATGACGACACCGCATCGGTCACGCGGCGATTCAGCTCCTCCGGCCACGGCGACCAGATGTCGCCGCTGCGCAGGCCGGCCTCCACGTGACCGACCGGCAGATAGCGATAGAACGCCGCCAGGCTCACCGCGAGCGTGGTCGTCGTATCGCCGTGGACCAGCACGACGTCCGGCCGAAAATCGTCGAAGACGACCCCGATCGCATGAAGAATGCCGGTCGTCACGTCGGTCAGCGTCTGGCCTTGCCGCATCAGGTTGAGATCGTAGTCGGGCTTGATGTCGAACAGCGTCAGCACCTGATCGAGCATTTGCCGATGCTGCGCGGTCACGCACACGCGGGCGTCGACATCCGTCTGCGCCTTCAGCGCACGCACCAGCGGCGCCATCTTGATGGCCTCCGGCCGAGTCCCGAACACAAGCAAGATCTTCTTCATCGTTATCCTCGTTTAGCCGCTTCGCGCCCGGCGATCCTGCACGCGGCGCGAAGCATGTATTCGGGCGGCGCATCCCGTACGCGCACGCGATCGACCTGCGGCGGTGTGGCGGGGCGAGCGCGCTGCCGCGTCCGCGCGGTCCAGGCCGCGCGAATCGTCGTACTACCGGCGTCCCGTTGCACTGGATCAATCACGTCATGAGTCGTTCCTCGCTGTGTCGAGCGTCACGTCCTCCCACACCAGCAATATTCAAACCAGCCGGCTCGCGTCGCGGCCCGCTTCGCTCCGCGGCCATTGCCCGCGAACGGTGCGTCATGGAATGTTTCACAACTGCTACGGACACCCGCATCGCCGGATCGACGCGGCAACGATAAACAGCCGGACGCTCGCGCGATCCGTCTGACGACGTCGTCCGACGAATCGCGCATGCATGTCGAGCCCTCGTGACGAAGCGAATCGCACGGACCTTTCGACGCGCGTTGCGTCGCCTCGATTCGCCCCTTTCGTCTGTGCAGTGCGCGGCGCGCACGCGAGCGTCGACCGCCGTGGCGCGCGCAGGATTTCGCCCACATCCGACGCCGCGTTGAATCACACGAATCGGGGCGCGGGAAATGTTGCGAATGTGTAACGCGGATTCGAAACTGGCGAATACATCGGAGTCCGGTCCATTCGTCTCATGTGAAAGCAGCGCGCGTAGCGATCGCGGGCCGACGCGTGCATGCCGAACGACACGCGACGGCCAGCCATGCCAAGCCGCACCCGGCCACGCGGCATCGGCAGCTGGGACGGTCCGGGCACCGCGCGACGCGCTCGAGCCGCGCGGCCGACCGTGCGGGGTCGGATGCGACGCGCGCACGCTGATTCGTCAGTGAATCAAAACACGCCGGCTGCACGCATGCCGCATCCGCTTCCCGCGCGGGCCTCCTTGCTGCGCGGGGCATCGCGGCAGATGGCTCACCCCTTGCTTGATGTCGGACAGGTGCGTCCCGAAGCACTCGCATCGCAGCAGACAGATGGGGGCGCCAAAGCAACGAAGCCGGGAGACGATGCGACGCATCCGTCCGGGGCAGCCGACAACCGCCCCGCGACGAACGCGCCATCGTTTCCCATTGACGTCCGCGCGATCCACGGAGCGCCTTCAGCTCTCATCGGTCGTCGTTGCGGGCACGGGGATGGGGACATGAAGAAAACGCGGGCGGCGTCATTCTGCGAGCAAGGCATCCTGCTGCTGATCGTGCTTGCGTGCTCGCTGATCGTGCGCGACACCGCCTCGCAGGCGATCGCCGAACCGGCCCGGTTCGGCGTGCCCGCCGCAACGGCCGCAACCACCGGGATCGCGATGGAGCGCATCGCGCTGGTCGCGCCGGCCTCGCCCGATCCGGACGCGTCGCTCGAGCCGCCGCCCGCCGCCACGCCGGGCGTCGCATTCGATCCCGAGCTGCTGCTGATACCGTGCGTCGCGTACCTGTGGCTGTTCACGCTGTTGACGTGCGCGTATGCCGCCCGGCATTACGTATTCAGCCTCGACCGCCTGTTCAAGCCGCAACACGCGCCCTACCGGACGATGACCCACGGCGACTGGCCGCGGCTCACCGTCTTCGTCGCCGCCCACAACGAGGAAACCGTGATCGTCGATTGCCTGATGGCGCTGCTGGCGACGACCTACCCGCGCGACCGGCTGACGATCATTCCGGTCAACGACCGCTCGACCGACAACACGCGCGCATTGATCGACGAAGTCCGCGCACTCGCGCCCGAGCTGATTCAGCCGTTTCACCGCGAGACCGGCAAGCCGGGCAAGGCAGCCGCGCTGAAGGATGCGCTGCGCTTCATCCGCGGCGACATCATGGTGGTATTCGATGCCGACTACCTGCCGCGCCCGGGGCTGCTGAAGGAACTGGTCGCGCCGTTCTTCGACCCGGAAGTCGGCGCGGTGATGGGCCGTGTCGTGCCGCAGAACGCCGACAGCAACCTGCTCGCACGGCTACTCGATCTCGAGCGCGCGGGCGGCTATCAGGTCAACCAGCAAGCCCGCAACAATCTGAACCTGGTGCCGCAGTACGGCGGCACGGTCGGCGGCATCCGCAAGGGCGCGCTCGACGCCGTGGGCGGCTGGTGCGACGACACGCTCGCCGAAGATACCGACATGACCTACCGCCTGCTGCTGAGCGACTGGCGCACGGTCTATCTGAACCACGCCGAATGTTACGAGGAAGTACCGGAGCGCTGGGCCGTCCGCGCGCGGCAACTGACGCGCTGGGCGAAGGGCCACAACCAGACGATGCTGCGCTATCTGGTTCCGGTGCTGCGCAACCCGCTGATCTCGCGCCGCTGCCGGCTCGACGGCGCGCTGCTGCTCGGCGTATTCACGATGCCCGCGCTGCTCGCGATCGCGTGGAGCGCCGCGCTCGCGCTCTACCTGTTCAACGGCGTCAACTCGACCGCGCTCGGCCTGCTGCTGTCGCTGTTCGCGCTGTTCTCGTTCAGCACCTTCGGCAACTTCGGCGTGTTCTTCGAGATCGTCGTCGCCGCGCGGCTCGACGGCCGCGCGACGCGGCTGCGGCTCGTGCCGGTCAACGTCGTCGGCTTTTGCGTGACGATCGCGGCGGTCGTCTCCGCGCTGTGGGGACTCGCGCTCGACGCGGCGTTCCGCCGCGAACTGAAGTGGGACAAGACCGAGCGTTTTCGCCGGCAGTTGAAACCGGAGCGATGAGCGATGACGACCTTCAACGTGATGGTGCCGGTGGCCGGCGTGCTCACGCTGCCGTTCCTGCCGATGCTGCATGAACTGATCCGGCGCAGCGACGTCGCGGCGCTGCCGATCGGCGACGGGCCGTTCGTCGACCAGGCGCTGCTCGCCGCGCGCTGGCACGACGCGCTGCGCGCGCACGTGGCCGGCACGCCGCCGCCGGATGCATCCGGCGCGCCGCCGTGGCAGACGCTCGGACTGGCCGTCGAGCATGCGGACACGATCCATGTCGCACGCGACGCGCATCGCGACGACGTGCTCTACGCCGACCGTTCGATCACGCTCGACGACGGCGCGCGGGCCGCGTACGCGTTCGCCGGCCAGCGCATCGACATCCGTGCCGGCGCGACGATCGGCACGCTCGCGCATGCGCCGCTGATCGACGTCGACGATGCGGTGCTGCGCGGCGTCGTGGTCGGCGACACGGTGCGCCTGCGCGGCGCCGGCGGCTTCGCGTGCCTGTATGGCGAGCCGCTCGTCTTCGGCGCGGCGCCCGGCCCGCGGCCCGCGGACATACCGGCCGCTCCGCGCCGCGCGATCACGCTCACCCGCCACTTCGCGTCGCTGCCGCATCGCTTCCTGCACGGTCGTTACCTGCTGCCGTGCGACGTTCGCCTGCCCGCGCACACGGTCGTGCAAGGCAACCTGATCGTCGAAGGAACGCTCGTCCTCGGCGAAGGCTGCGTGCTGCGCGGCAGCGTCAAGGCGCATCGCGTCGAACTCGAACGTCACGCGTTGCTGCACGGCGCGGTATTCGCGCGCGACGACGTGTTGCTCGCCCACGCGAGCTGCATCGACGGCGTCGTGTCGGCCGGCGGCCTGTTGCGACTGACGGGCGCGCGCATCGGCGTGGCCGGTCATCCGGTCAGCGCGTGTGCGCGCGACGTATCGATCGTCAATCATGCCTGCGTGCATGGCGATCTCGTCGCGTGGCGCAGCGGCTGGTTCCACACATCCCGTTAAGGAGCGCCTCATGTCCGATCGCCCCAGCCATCGCGGCCCGCGCGTGCCGGTTGCCACCCTCGCGATGCTGTGCGGCGTCGCCTTCGGCGCGCCCGCGGCGCTGGCGGAGCAGCCGGACGATGCCGCCGCCGCGCCCGCCGTGCAGCCGCCGCCCGCGACCGTCATCACGCCACGGATGCGCGACGAATCGATGTTCGTGCGCGTCGACGCCGAAGGCCTGCCGGACGGCGTGCCGCTCGCCGAGTTCACGCCCGAGGATACGAACCGGCCGCCGCTGCCCGATGCAGTCGTCACCCATGTGCAGGCGCCGCAGGAATCGCACACCGAGCTGTCGCTCGGCTATTCGAGCGCACATCTGACGCACGGCTACGGCGACTGGTACGGCGTGCACCTGCGCGGCGTCTATCAGGACGGCAGTCGCACCGTGCTCGGCGAACTGGCGCAACTGCACCGCTTCGGCGAGAACACGCAGCTCGGCGCGCTGACCTACGTGCAGAACCTCGGCCCCGACTGGTTCGGCGGGATCGGCTTTTCCGGCACCACGTCAGGCACGATCCTGCCGAGTGCGCGCGTCGACGTATCGATCAACCGCAAGCTGTTGTCCGATCGTTCGCTGGTCGTGTCGCTCGGCGCCGGCTACGCGTGGAACCGCAGCGGCCACCGCGACCAGCTCTATCACGCCGGCGTGATCTGGTACGCATTGCCGAAATGGATTTTCGAGGCGGGCGCGAACTATACGGTCGATTCGCCCGGATCGGTGAAGGCGCCCGCCTACTACGGCGCCGTCACCTACGGCGAAGTCGGCAAGAGCGTGATCGTGCTGCGCGGCGGCGTCGGCCGTGAGGCGTATCAGGTCACCGGCTCGGGCTCGCAGATCGCGGATTTCCGCAGCCACGAGATCACCGCGAAATGGCGCTACTGGGTCACGCGCAAGTGGGGGACGCAACTCGAATTCGCGTACTACCACAACCCGTATTACTCACGAATCGGCGGCGAGCTCAGCGTCTTCTATCGCTGGTAAGCGGGCGGGCGCCATGCAGACGCATCCCGTCCGTCCTCCCGTCGACCGTTCGCTGCGCACCCACGCGCACCCGCAGCGCTGGCTGTCGTCGATCGCGCTGCTGACGCCCGCGCTGTACGCGTCGCTGTGGTTCGGATTGCCGATGGCGTGGCGCTACTGGCGCGCGGTCATGGCGTGGGGCGCGCGCCAGATCGATCCGGCGCTTCACGTGATCGTGATCGGCTATCCGCCCGACGCACCGCGCGTGCCGCTGCTGTCGATCGACGTCGCGGCCCGCATGCCGGGCGGCACGCTGCTGGTCGCCACCGCCGCGCTCTGCATGATCGGCTTCGCCGCATCGTTCATCCGGCGCGCGCGCTGGCTGCCCGTTGCATATCTGTTACGTATCGCGAGCTTCACCCAGCTGCTGATTTGCGCGTACTTCTGGCTCGCGCCCGGCACGTTCCCGTACGTCCCGCAACTGCATCTGCGCGACATGTTCGTGCTGCACGGCGCGGCGATCGCGCTGATTCCGCTGGTCATGGCCGCGCTGTACTACCCGCTCGATTTCTCGCTGCTGCAAAAAGCCTTCGCGTCGCTGCTGGTGCTGGGCTACTTCGTGTTCGCGCTGCCGTTCGTGATGCTGCTGCACGCGACGATCGTCCATCACGGCTCGCTGCTGTTTTTGCCGTTCTGCTATTTCCTGCTCGGCGGGCCGCTGCTGATCGCCCTGCTGGTCACGCTCTATACCTACTGCGCGAGCTGGCCCGGCGCGCTGACGCGCGATCGCGATTCCGTCTGCTGATAGCGCGTCCCAACGCGCCGTATCAGCGATGAAACGAATCCGTCGGGTTTGCGACCGTGCCGCGCGACCGGCAGCGCAGGAAGCCAGCAGGACCGGGCCTCCTGCGCCAATGGCACGTTGTTCGCTTCTTTCCATGCGTCGCATCGAGTCCTCTCACCGGCGAAGGCAGCGCGGCGCACCGGCGCATTGGCGCGGTCGGACCGCCGTGACACGCACCGCTCGATACCCGACGAACCGGACAGCCGCAACACACCTACGGGGCTGGAATGCTCGACCTGGCGGCACGCGTATCCCGGCTGCCGCACGCCCCCATTCCTTGAGCGAGGAGCACACCATGTTGGCAAAGTCAGGCAAGTTCTTGCGGATCCTGTTCGCGCTGTTCGCGCTCGCGTTCGCATTCAGTCCGGGCGGCGTTCAGGCGGCCACCAACCAGCTTCTGCTGTTGGTGCCCGATACGCTGACGCTGCCCGATTCGCGCGTATCCGCATGGCTCGACAGTGCCCAGGAAGAAGGGCTGCAGATCAAGGTGATGACCGACAGCCAGTTCATGGCGGCCGGCGCGACGCTGTCGCAGTATCCGGGCCTGATCCTGCCCGACCAGGTGCATACGACGGCCGCCGACGCGCTCGTGACCGCGATCCAGAACTACGCGCTGAACGGCGGCAAGGTGATGCTCGTCTACGATTTCGGCGTGCTGAATTCGGCCGGCTTCTACGTCAGCCCGAAATCGCGCTTCAGCAGCATGGCCGGCGTGGACTATGTGCTGTATGACCAATACGGCGGCAACATGATCGGTCTCGGCAATGTAACCGGCATGAGCAGCTGGCTGCGCACGCTCCAGGTGCCCCCCGGCAAGTCGATGGCATGGACCACGACTTCGTCGACCACCACGACCGCCAGCGCCCTCGCCTCGACGAGCACGTCGGGCACCTCGGGCACGTCGACCAATTCGACGTCGGGCAGCGCACAGTTCCTGGCCGCGAGCCCGTCGAATCCCGGCGGCCTCGCCAACTACAACCACGGCGCATGGTTCCAGTACACGACGCCGTCCACCGGCAGCGGCGTGCTGAACCAGACGGCCCCGAAGCTGACCGGCACCGTGACCGGCAAGCTGAAGAAAACCACGACGTATACCGCCAATTCGCTGCTGAGCACGTCGACCGGCAAGACGGCCACCGCGCTCGCGTCGACGCTGGCCACCACCACCGACACGCTCGAAGGCATCTCCGGCTACGTGTACGGCTTCCTCACCTATCCGAGCTTCGTCACGCAGGGGACGTACACCGGCACGACGATCCTGACCTCGCCGACCTTCGGGCTGGTGTCCGGCTACAACACGTACGGCAACGGCGGCGTGCTGTTCGTCAACCTGCCGCTCGCCTACCTCGACGGCCAGACCGACGGCATGCTGATTCACGGCTACCTGCATTATTTCGGCACGCAGATGCTGAACCTGCCGTCGCTGTCGCCGCTGCCGAAGGCGATGGCCGGGCTCGTGTTCAACTGGCACTTCTGCGCGGGCGACCAGATCCAGCCGGCGCTCTACCTGAAGAGCCTCGGCGTGTGGAACAACGGGCCGTTCTCGCTCGTGGTCACGGCCGGCCCCGATGAAGCGGCGTTCGGCGACGGTGGCGGCATCAATCTCGCCAACAACCCGTCCGCGCAGAATCTCCTCAAGTATTTCGTGAGCAAGGGCCATCGCGTCGGCAGCCACGGCGGCTGGATCCACGACTACTGGGGGGCGAATGCGAGCGAAACCAACGCGAGCACGTTTACGCAGTACCTGGTGATGAACCATCAGGCCGTCCAGGCGACGACGGCCTTGCCCGACGTCGAGTACGCGGCGCCGGAAGGCAACACGCCGACGTGGTCGGTCAACTGGCTCGAAAGCAACGGCTTCAACGGCTACTACTTCACCGGCCACACCGGCTCGGCACCGACCCGCGCCTACCGCAACGGCGCGTTGCTGAACCCCGGCCTGTGGGCGTACCCCGTGATGCCGTTCGGCAAGTACGCGACGTTCGAGGAGTTCCAGCAATACGCGGTGCCGACGGCCGACGTGAACAACTGGTACGCATCCCTGATGAACTTCGTCGTCGCGAACCGCACGAGCCGGCTGATCTATGCGCACCCGCTCGGCGCGTCGTCCTACACGTCGACGCTGTCCGCGATCTTCAATCAAGCCAACACGCTGAAGCTGCTCGGTCAGTTCAAGTGGTACACGATGACCGACATCACGGTGTTCGACCGCGCACGCCTGAACGTCACGTGGTCGGCCACCGATACGGGCACCGGCTGGTCGTTCGCCGCCAGCCACCCGACCAGCCTCGCGAACATGACGTGGCTGCTGCCGAAGAAGGCCTTCGCGCTGCCGTTGATCACGCAAGGCTTCGGCAGCGTCGTCATCACCGACTCGACGTACTGGCTCGTGACCGCGAACAGCGGGACCAGTCTCAAGTTCACCAGCGCCAAGGTGCACTGAGCCGCGACATCGACCCACCCGCCGGCGCGCGACGCGGCCAACGCCGCGCCCGGCGGAATTTGCGCAGGACCACCGCGCAGGAGCCCCCCATCATGAACCGGCCCGCGCTTTTCCCGGCCGCACGCGCACGCGTGGCGGCCACCGCCCGGCTATGCCGCCTGTGGTGCGTCGCCTGCTGTGTCGCCGCATGCGGCGTCGCACCGCATGCGGGCGCCGCCGAACTCCAGCTCAATGGGCTCTACCAACGCCCCGACGGCGCGATCACCGTGCGTCTGAACGGCGCCGGCATCGATCCGTATTTCGCGGCGAAGGCCCTGCTCGGCGCCACCGATGCGGGGCTCGACGCCCGTCAGGCCGCGCTCGCCTGGATCGCGTGGCTGTTGCCGCGCCAGCGTCCGGACGGCGGCTTCGATCGCTATTGCGTGAAGAGCGGCCAGTACAGTTCATGCGCCGAAGCCGACGCCGACGACGCGATGATCGCGACCTGGATCGAACTGCTCGCCCGCTTCGCGCCGCCCGACGGCATGCCCGCCGCATGGGAACTCAGCCTGAATCGCGCCGGTGCGCATCTGGATACGCTGCTCAGCAAGCCCACGGGCGTCTATCAGATCTCGTCGACGCTGCACGTCGCGCTGCTGATGGACAACGTCGAGGTACACAGCGCGTTCCAGGCGCTCGCCGCGTATTACGTGCGGCGTGGCGACTCCACGCGCGCCGGCCCGTGGAGCCAGCGCGCCGACCGGCTCGCGTCCGCGATCCTGAAGGTGTTCTGGCGCGGCACGCAGTCGGGCTTTCGCCCAAGCACGCAGCGCATCAGCGACACGACCTTCTATCCGGCGAAAGTGGCGCAGATCTTTCCGCTCCTGTCGGGCATTCAGGTTCCGCAGCAATCGAACGATGTGTTCTACGCGCAGTGGATGCAGAAGTACGGCAAGACCTGGCTGCAACTGGCCAGCTCCGATTATCCGTGGGGCTTGATCGCCCTGGTCGCATTCAAGATGAACGACCGGAACACGGTCGCGTGCTGGCATGCGCTATCGGGCCCGTACCGGCACGGCGCACACTGGAACGTCCTGGAGGAAGCGCTTTATCTGGCATTCGAAAGCCGGATGGCCGACCCGGTCGCGCCCGCGCAATGCGGCTTCACGACGGCGGCGACAACGGAGACCGCGTCACGCTGATCCACGCGTGCGCACGGTCCGGGGGAATCTACAGGGAAGGAGACGTGTCATGTGTGGCATCGTCGGCGCGGTCGCGCAACGGGACATCGTCCCGATTCTGATCGAAGGTTTGCGCCGCCTTGAATATCGCGGCTACGATTCATGCGGCGTGGCGACGGTCGTCAACGGCCAGGCACGCCGCGAGCGCAGCATGTCGCGCGTCGCCGATCTCGACGCGCATGTGCGCAGCGCCGGCCTGGCCGGCAGCACCGGCATCGCGCACACGCGCTGGGCTACCCACGGCGCGCCGGCGACCTGCAACGCGCATCCGATCTTCTCGCGCGACGAAATCGCGCTCGTGCACAACGGCATCATCGAGAACCACGAAACGTTGCGCAAGCAACTATCCGACGAACACTACGAGTTCGACGGCCAGACCGACACCGAGGTGGTCGCGCACCTGATCCACAGCAAGTATCGCGGCGACCTGCTCGCCGCCGTCCGCGACGCGACCTCGCAGTTGCACGGCGCCTATGCGATCGCGGTGTTCAGCAAGCGCGAGCCGCAGCGGCTGATCGGCGCGCGGGCCGGCTCGCCGCTCGTCGTCGGCGTGAAGGACGGCGAATGCTTTCTCGCGTCCGACGCGCTCGCGCTCGCCGGCATCACCGACCGCTTCATCTTTCTCGAGGAAGGCGACATCGTCGAACTGACGCCGGGCGGCGTGCGGGTGCTCGATCGCACCGGCACGCCGATCGAACGCGCGATACAGACCATTCCGTCCGTGCAGGGCGTGGTCGAGCTCGGGCCGTACCGGCATTTCATGCAGAAGGAAATTTTCGAGCAACCGCAGGCCGTGGCCGCGACGATCCCCGATGCCGGACTGTTCGATCCGGCCATATTCGGCCCCGACGCGCCGCGCGCGTTCGAGCAGATCGACAACGTGCTGATCCTCGCATGCGGCACGAGCCACTACGCGGGCCTGACTGCCCGCCGCTGGCTCGAGACGATCGCGCGCCTCCCCGCGCAGGTCGAGATCGCGAGCGAATACCGCTACAGCGACGCGCTCGCGATGCCGAATACGCTGGTGGTCAGCGTGTCGCAATCCGGCGAGACCGCCGACACGCTCGCCGCGCTCAAGTACGCGCAGGCGCTCGGCCACATCGACACGCTGGCGATCTGCAACGTGCCGACCAGCGCGATGATGCGCCAGACCGGCCTGCGCTTCCTGACGCGGGCCGGCCCGGAAATCGGCGTCGCGTCGACCAAGGCGTTCACGACGCAGCTCGCCGCGCTGTTCATTCTCGCCGTCACGCTCGGGCGGCTGCGCGGCTACGTCGACGATGCGCAACTCGCGCGCTATACGACACAGTTGCGGCGGCTGCCTGGCGCGCTCGAAGACGTGCTGGGGCTGGAGCCGCAGATCGAGCGCTGGGCGGCGGAATTCTCGCAGCATGAAAACGCGCTGTTTCTCGGGCGCGGGCTGCACTACCCGATCGCGCTCGAGGGCGCGTTGAAGCTGAAGGAGATTTCGTATATCCACGCGGAAGCGTATCCGGCCGGCGAGCTGAAACACGGGCCGCTGGCGCTCGTCACGCACACGATGCCCGTCGCGACGATCGCGCCGAACGATGCGCTGCTCGAAAAGCTCAAGTCGAACATGCAGGAAGTGTGCGCGCGCGGCGGCCAGCTTTACGTGTTCGCGGACGCCGATACGCGGATCGACAACGGCGAAGGCGTGTCGGTGCTGCGCATGCCGGATTACTACGGGTTGTTGTCGCCGATCCTGCACGTCGTGCCGTTGCAGTTGCTCGCGTATCACGCGGCGTGCTTGCGGGGTGCGGATATCGACAAGCCGAGGAACCTGGCGAAATCGGTGACGGTCGAGTGAGGGGTTTGCGTGACGAGGGGCTGGCCCGCGGAGGTCGCCTGGCGATCAAACGGGCCTGCCGTACACGATTCGAGCAGGGACGATTGACGCTTTCAACGGGAACGGCCCTCGGTTGCCCGGACATCCCGCTGACCGGCCCGCCCTTCTGCCCCGAACCATCCGCTTCCGGGTACGTTAATCGGCGACTCTGTCGAATGTATCCGCATTGGTCTGAACGGCATGTGCCCAGCCGAACGCCGATGATCGTGAGCCTTGCCGTGGCGCCTTGCTGGTCACGACATGCCATACGGTTTGCAGCTTGCCGTCACGCAGCATGCCGGTGAAAGAACAGATCGCCGACACCAGGTCGTTCGACATGCCGAAAGCGAAGTTGATGCAATCGCCATACCCGACGCCGGAGACGGGCAGATCATGACCAAAGAACGCGCTGTCCCGCAACGCCGTGCTGAATACGCCACGGATGACGCCATTCTTGTCGTCCGCGATGGTCAGTGTAGAACCATATTGATTACGCCACGTGCCAATCCAGTTCATCACGCACCTCCTGAGCCCCGGACACTTGATCGCCTGCCAGGCGGCCGCGCGTGCTTGTCGTTCTTCTTCCGGCGGCAAAATGGGCGCTCGAGCCAGCGCCGTGCATCGGCGAGCGCCGTTGTGACGAGTGAAGCCTGATACGAATCGAGCAATAGCAAAAAATTGCTGGCGCCCGCGATCCGGCATGACCACGGAAAGTATAGATGGTCGTCAGACGATATGAAGGGCTGCATGTCGCGATCCGGGCAGCTCGTACGCTCTTGTTCCCTACTTTATTCGCCGTAACATCGCGCACGGCGCGAAGTCTCGCCTCTGTCGCCGCGGCGACTTCGCGAGCGGTCGCGGACCTTCTTCCGCGCTGAGCGTCATGAGTCATTCTGAAGAAATTCGATACCAGGTTGATCGCAAAAGCACGATGTCGCATGCACCGTCAAAAATCGTGCTTGAATCTTCGAGTTCTTCGTACGATATTTGAACCGCACGGCGTGCTCGTGGGCAAACGAGCAGCCCGGAACCGAATTCGCGCCGACCAGGCCCGACCCGTGCGGCAAACGACAACGGGAACCATACGGTGCAGCGCAGGCCAGATCTCTCGGGAGACCGCAGGATGTCCACGCAAGCCAGGAAGCCGTTGATATCGCTCGTCGTGCCGTTTCACGACGAAGAAGAAACGATCGACGCGTTCTTTGCCGAAACGCTGCCCGTTCTCGAGTCGGTCGCGTCGGTACGCTTCGAGATCGTCTGCGTCAACGACGGCAGCCGCGATCGCACGCTGGACCGGCTGCGCTCGGTCGCCGCCGGCGACCCGCGCGTGCACGTCCTGGACCTCACACGCCGCTTCGGCAAGGAAGCGGCGCTCACCGCGGGCCTCGACGAAGCGGCCGGCGCGGCCGTGATCCTGATCGACGCCGACCTGCAGGACCCGCCCGCGCTGATTCCCGCGATGCTCGAACGCTGGCGCGCGGGCGCCGAGGTCGTCGCCGCGAAGCGCACCGACCGCCGGTGCGACCCGCTGATGCAGCGGGTGGCCGCCGCGCTCTACTACCGCGTGCACAACCGGCTCTCCGAAGTCGAGATGCCGGAGAACGTCGGCGATTTCCGGCTGATGGACCGCGAGGTCGTCGACGCGCTGCGTGCGTTGCCGGAACGGCGGCGCTTCATGAAAGGGCTGTTCGCGTGGGTCGGCTACCGGACCGAGATCGTCGAATACACGCGTGCGGCGCGTAGCGGCGGCCGCTCGAAATTCTCCGGATGGCGGCGCTGGAATTTCGCGCTCGAGGGCATCACGAGCTTCAGCACGGTGCCGCTGCGCGTGTGGACCTATGTCGGCCTCACGTTCGCGATGCTGTCGCTCGCGTATGGCGCGTTCATCGTCGCGCGCACGCTGCTGTACGGCAATCCGGTGCACGGCTACCCGTCGCTGATTTCCGTCGTGCTGTTCGTCGGCGGCATCCAGCTGATCGGCATCGGCGTGATCGGCGAATACCTCGGCCGGATCTATCACGAATCGAAGCAACGCCCCGTCTATCTCGTGAGGCGGCACTACCGTGCCGAGCGCGATGCGGCCGCGCGACCGGCATCGAAGCTGCTGCAGTTTCCGCTCAAGCGTGCGCACTGGGCGCGCCGCCGGGCCGCGACGCCGGCCGCCGCGAGCATCACCGCCCGCAAGACGTCGTTCAAGTAGCACCGGGCCGCGTCAATTGGACATCCTCCGGCAATCGACCCGCCCGGCCGAGCGGCCGGTCGTCGCATGGCTCACGTCGCGACGCGTCGTCCTGTACAGTGCGCTGATGCTGGTGTCGTACGCGGTGTTCATGGCGATCTGGACGGCGGTCGCGCGTCACGCGTCCGTCACCGGCGGCGTGATGCCGCGGCCCGGCGCCGACTTCTCGGTGTTCTGGTCCGCGTCGTACGTCATGCTGCACGGCGCGCCGTCGCACGCGTACGATTTTTCCGCCTTCTCGCGGCTGACGACCGCGCTGTTCCCGCACCTTCCGCGCGACGTCTTCGCGCCGTGGCTGTACCCGCCCACCTATCTGCTGCTCGTGACGCCGCTGGCGCTGCTGCCGTTCGCGCTCGGGTA
This sequence comes from Burkholderia sp. AcTa6-5, assembly GCF_017815075.1. Classification (NCBI taxonomy): domain Bacteria; kingdom Pseudomonadati; phylum Pseudomonadota; class Betaproteobacteria; order Burkholderiales; family Burkholderiaceae; genus Burkholderia; species Burkholderia sp. AcTa6-5. The sequence continues at coordinate 74,250 of NZ_JAGIQE010000009.1, forward strand.
TCCGCTGTTCGTCGCGTTCGGCGTGTCGATGCTCGGCCTCGCCGCGTGGCGCGTATCCGGCCTCCGCGCGATTCCCGGCGCATCGCGCGCCGGCGCCTTCGCGCTGATCGCCGCGCCGTGCGTGTTCGTCACCGCGACGCTCGGGCAGAACGCGTGCCTGACCGCATCGTGTGCGGCGCTCGCCGTTCATTGGGCCGACCGGCGACCGCTGTGGGCCGGCCTCTGCATCGCGCTGCTGTCGGTCAAGCCGCAGATGGCGCTGCTGTTCCCGTTCGTGCTGGTCGCCGTGCGCGCATGGCGCACGATCATGTGGGCCGCGCTCGCGACCGGCGCATTCGTCGCATCGAGCGTGCTCGTCTGCGGCGTCGCGTCGCTGCGCCTGTTCGTCGCGAGCGCCGGCCTCGTCCGCTCGATCATCCTCGAGCATGGCGTCGGGTTCTGGCTCGCGTCGCCGACGCCGTTCGCGGCGCTCCGCCTCGCGGGCGTGCCGCTCGGCGCCGCGTATGTCGCCCATGCCGGCATCGCGGCGATCGCGATCGCCGCGGCCTGCGTCGTCTGGACGCAATCGCGCGACACCCGCGTGCGCGCGGCCGTGCTGGCGGTCGCGACGCTCGTGGCGAACCCGTACGTGTGGCACTACGAGCTCTCGTGGCTCGCGATCGCGATCGCCTGCATGCTGTCGATCGGCTGGCGCGACGGCTGGCTGCGCGGCGAACAGGCGGCGATCGCGCTGATGTGGGCACTGCCGATCGCCGAATACCTGAACCCGTGGCTGCAGTTGCCGCAGATCGGCCCGGCCGTGACGCTCTTCGCGCTATTGATGCTGCTGCGCCGCGCGCGGCACGACGCGCGCAACACTCACAGCGCAAGCCGCGGCGGCACGTACACGCCGTAATACGGCCCGACGCCGGTCGCGACGCCGGTCATCTTGACGCCGGCGACGAAGTGCCCCTGGATGTACTTGTAGCTGCCGCCCAGCGCCACGTCGATGCGGAACGCGGCGAACGCGACGATCGGCACGGTGGTGCTGCTCGACGTCTGCGTGACGACCGGCAGCACGACCGTCGTGCCGACCGGCACCGACGTGTAGAGCGTCGCTTTCACGCCGGTCGCGAGATTGATGCTGTCGCCGATATTGAGCGTGGTCGGGTTGCCGGTCACCATCAGGCCGCCCATCGTCGTCGTGTCGGTCGCGGTCGACTGGAACGACGTCCACTGGCCGCCCATGCACAGCGCGCCATACGTCTGGCCGTTCGTGATCGAAAACTCGTACGGCAAGCCCGTCAGCGGATTGATCAGCGGCTGGTTGGTCTGCGCGTTCCAGTACTGGTTGTACACGCACTGGTCGATCGCGATCGGAAAGAGCCCGCCCGCCGCGACGCCACCCGGCGCGGCGAGCACCGCGATCGCGGTCGCGCGGCCGGATGCGCCGGGGATGCCCAGCAGCCCGCCGAGCAGCAGCGGGATCGATCCGCCATTGATGCCCGGCGCGCGCGACACGGTCACCTGCACGGCCGGCACGTCGTAGGGGCCCGGCGTGATCGTGGTCGGCTGCATCGACGCCGGCGTGCGCGTCACGTTCCAGTAGCCGGTCGTCACCGTGCCGGTCGCCAGCGGTGCGCCCGCCGCCGAGTTCAGCGCGATCACGCCGTTCGCCGCCGGCGCGGCCTGCGACCAGTTCAGCGGCCCGCCGGTCGGCGACATCATCGCATCGGCCGCCGCGAGCGCGGCCGCATCCGCAGCATTCTGCAGCTGGTTGCGCACCGTGGCGATCCATGCGATGTCGATCGCCAGCGCGCCGAACGACAGCAGCGGAATCAGGAACATCAGGAAGAACAGCGCGACGGAGCCGCGTTCGCGCGCCGTGCCGCCGGATGGCTTGCCGGCCACGTCATTCATAGAGCATCACCGAGCTGGCCGTGAGCGTCACCGGGCCGGTCAGCGCGCTGAATGCCGAACCGAGCACCATCCCGGAATACGTGTAGGTCACCGTGACCGTCAACGCGGTGCCCGCCGTCGTGCCATTCGCCTGCGTCACGGTCACGGTCGGCGTCGTCGGCGTGCCGCCGGTGATCAGGCTGTTCTGCGTATAGCTGAGCGCGACGTTGGCGATCTGCGTCGGGGTCAGCATCGGCACGCGCAGCACGACACCGGCGCGCGCGGCTTCGCGGCTCGCGTTCGTGATCACGGCCTTGTCGCACAGCAGCAGGCTCACGTCGATGATGCCGATCAGCACCATCAGCAGGAACGGCAGCATCAAGACGAACTCGAGGGATACGACGCCGCGCGCGTGGCGGCCGCGCATCGCCGCGCGTGTCATTTTGCGGCCCCCGCGGCGGGCGGCACCGCATGCGGCTCGAGCGCGGCGCCCTTCAACGGCCGCGCCGCATCGGCGACCGGGCGCGCCGCGAGCTGCGCACGCACCGCCTGGTACACGCGCAGATTGTCGGCCACCGCCGACGCCGGCAGATCCGCGGACAGCAGCTTCTTCGCCGAATCGGTGTTGCCGAGCACGCCATACGCGAACGCGAGATTCTGGCGCGCCTGCCACGGCGCATCGGGCAGCCCGGCCACGTCGAGCAGCACGTTCACGCCCTCGCGCGGACGATTGCTCAGCACGAGCGACAGCCCGAGGTCGACGCGCAGCCCCTGCGCGTCGGGATGGGCGCGGAGCGCGTCCCGGTACACGGCCTGCGCGTCCTCGTGGCGGCCCTGCAGGTCGAGCACCGTGCCGAGCCCTTCCGCCGCAAGCGGAAGGTTCGGCTGGGCGGCGAGCAAGTCGCGATAGCGGCTGGCGGCCTCGTCGAGCCGCCGCTGCCGCAACGCGACGCGCGCGAGCCCGACCTGCGGCCCGAGTTCCGCGGGCGCCTGCTGCCGCGCCTGCTCGTAGAGCACGCGTGCGCGCTCCAGATCGCCGGCGCGGTAGTTGACGTCGGCGAGCCCCAGTTGCGCCGCGAGCGAGTCGGGATGCCGGGCGAGCACCTTGCCGTACAGCGTCGACGCGAGATCGATGTTGCCGCCGACCAGCGCGCTGTCGGCAATGCGCAATTCGGCCTGCGGGTCGTCGCTCTTGTGCGACAGCGCCGGCCGCGTCTGGATGCCCGGCGCGCAACCGCCGGCCAGCAGCGGCAGCACGGCCGCGAATGCGAACGCGCGTCGCGCGGAGCCTTTCATTTGAACACCTCGAGCAGACGAATGGCCGCCGGGCCTGCCGCGATCAGCCCGACCGTCGGCAGGATGAACAGCATCATCGGCAGCGTGATCTTCGGCGCGAGCTTCGCGGCCTGTTCCTCGAGCGCGACGATCTGCTCGGTGCGCTCGCTGCGCGACAGCGTTCGCAGCGCCTGCGTGATCGGCGTGCCGAACCGCTGCGATTGCGTGAGCGTCGTGGCGAGCGAGCGCGCCGACGGGAAATCGACGCGGAGCGCGAAATGCGCGAGCGCTTCGGACACGTTGCCGCTCAGCGTCAGCTCGTCCGCGCAGACCGTCAGCTCGTCGGCGAGCGGCGGGCAGATGCGCTCGAGTTCGCGTGCGACGCGCCGCACGCCCGACACGAGGCTGTTGCCGGCCATCGTGCAGATCACGAGCAGGTCGAGCGCATCCGGAAAGCATGCGGCGATGATGCGCCGGCGCCGCCGGATCATCGCGCCGAGCACGTATTCCGGCACGATCACGCCGATCACGAACGCGGCGACCATCGCGACCGCCCGGATCACGAAGTATTCGCCGAAGCGCGGAATATATGGGCTGAACACGATCGCGACGCCGGCGAACAGCACGCCGCAGCTGAGCTTGATGCCGATCATCGACGACACCGCCCGCCGTTCGCGAAAGCCCGCGCGCGTCAGTTGCAGCCCCAGCTTCACGCGCTGCATCGGATCGAGCACGGGCAGCCGCTCGCCGAGCTGCGCGAGCCGTCGCGTCAGATCCAGACGCACGTCGCCCGGCTGCAGACGCCCGCCTCCCAGCGACGGCGGCCGCTGCCCGGCGGCCTGCTGCACGCGCACGGCGATCCGCTTGCGCGTGCCGCCGCCCGGCGTCGCGAGCGCCGCCGCGACGCACGCGATCAGCAGCAACAGTTCGAGGCCGCGGGCGGCCAGCATCGACATCGTCATCGCGCGGTATCCAGTTTCGAAATCTTGTGAATCGCCAGCAGGCCGATCGTCAGCAGCCCCGCCGCGATCGTCAGCATCACGCGGCCGGCATGCGTGTCGAACAACAGCATCACGTACGCGCGGTTCACGAGGAACAGCGCGCCGATCATCACGAACGGCACCGCCGAGATGATCTTCGTCGTGATCCGCCCTTCGGCCGTCAGCGCGCGTGTCTTCAGGCGGATGTCGCGACGCGTGCGGATGATGCTCGACAGCTCGTCGAGCGTCTCGCCGAGGCTGCCGCCGGTCTCGCGCTGCAGCAGCAGGTAGACGGTGAAGAACGAGAAGTCCGCGATCATCAGCCGGTCCGCCGCGTGCGTCAGCACGTCCTTCAGATCCGCGCCGACGCGCAGGCTGTCGCCCATCGTGCGGAAGGTTGAGCGCACCGGCTCGGCCGCGCTGTCGCCGACCGTGCTGATCGCCTGCGTGATCGGAATGCCCGCGCGCACCGCCCGCACGATCAGGTCGATCGCGTCGGGGAACGCCTCCAGAAAGCGCAGCCGGAAACGCTCGACCAGCATGCGGTAGCTCGCGCGCATCGCAATCAGCGGCAGTCCGACGTAAATCGCCGGATGCACGACGCTCGGCAGCGCGACGAGCTTCACCGCGACGATCCCAGCGATCGCGCCGGCGATCGTGCTCGCGACGACGATCCGCAGCCCGCGCTCGCCGCCGACCGCGCGCACGCGCGTCACGTAGCGCTGCATCCACGCACGTACGCGGGTTTGCCGGCGCGGCAGGTTGAACAGCGCGACACCGGACCCGGCGGCCTCGCCGGCGTCCCGGCCCGCGAGCGACGGTGCAAGGCGCTGCAGCCGCGCGCGAATGCGCTGCTCCGGCGTATGGCGCGCACGCTCGAGCAACGCGGACAGCCCGAGGCCCGCCGCGAGGATCGCGACGAACGCGCCGAGCGTGAAGAGATCGGCAGCCCTCATTGCCGGAATACCTCGGAGAGCACATCCTCGACGCCGTAGTACGCGGCGCGCGGCGCGAACGCGGGCCGCAGCGACGACGCCTCGAACACGCCCTTCACCGCGTCGCGCGTCGTGTCGCCTTCCTGGCGGAACGCGAACAGGTCCTGCGTGATCACCACCTCGCCTTCCATCCCGACGATCTCGGTGATCCGCGTCACGCGGCGCACGCCGTCGCGCATCCGCTCGACCTGCACGAACAGGTGCACGGCGCTCGCGATCTGACGCCGGATCGACAACAGCTGCAGGTTCGCGTTCGCCATCATGACCATGCTTTCGAGCCGGCTGATCGCGTCGCGCGGCGAGTTCGCGTGGATCGTCGTCATCGAGCCGTCGTGGCCCGTGTTCATCGCCTGCAGCACGTCGAACGCCTCCGCGCCGCGGATTTCGCCGAGGATGATGCGATCCGGCCGCATCCGCAGCGCGTTGCGCACGAGATCGCGCTGCGAGATGCCGCCGAGCCCTTCCGTATTCTCCGGGCGGGTCTCGAGGCTCACCACGTGCGGCTGCAGCAGTTGCAGCTCGGCCGCGTCCTCGATCGTCACGATCCGTTCGTGCTCCTCGATGTGCTGCGACAGCGCGTTGAGCAGCGTCGTCTTGCCCGACCCGGTGCCGCCCGAGATCACGATGTTCAGCCGGCATGCGCACGCGATCTTCAGGACCTGAAGCATCCCGTGCGAGATGTTGCCCTGATGCGCCATCCGCGCGAGCGTGATGTCGCGCTTCGCGAACTTGCGGATCGAGATCGACGCGCCGCGCATCGCGATCGGCGGCAGCACCACGTTTACGCGGCTGCCGTCTGCAAGGCGCGCATCGACCATCGGGCTGCTCTCGTCGACGCGGCGTCCGACCGCCGCCGCGATCCGCTGCGCGACGCTCGTCACGTGCGCGTTGTCGCGAAACTTCAGCGACGTGAGCTCGAGCCGGCCCGCGCGCTCGACGTACACCTGATCGGGACCGTTGACGAGAATGTCGGACACGGTGTCGTCGGCGAGCAGCGGCTCGATCGGCCCGACGCCGAACATGTCGTTCAGGATCGCGTCGACGATCAGCACCTGCTCGCCCGCGGTGATCTTCAGGCGCTCGCGCTCGACCGTGTGCGCGGCCACCTGCTCGATGCCCGCGCGCACTTCGTCGCGCGTCTTCATCAGCGCGGCCGACATGTTCATCGACGCGAACACCGCGGTGCGGATCGCGTCGAACTTGCCGGAACGGATGAGGGCCTCCTGCGTATCGGCCGTCGCCGCCGCGCGCGCGGCCGCGGATGCGGCGGATGCGGCGGATGCGGACGTGGACAGCGACGCCGGCACCGGGCTCGCGGCCGGCGCGGGCGCGTCGTCGCGCGGCGCGGTACGGGAGCCCGCCGGCGCGGGGTCCGGCGTCCGCCGCTTGCGGGTACCGAACGTCACGATCCCTTCCTCCATTTGACGAAGCGCGCATACCACGGCTCGGCGACGGCCATCGATTCGCCGGTGATGCCGTTCGCGAGCAGCCGGATCTCGTCGAGGAAGCCGCTCCGTTTCGTGCCTTCGATCGGCTCGCCGAGGTTCTCGGCGATCGCGAGCGACTGCGCGTCGTGCGGCAGCTCGCGCAGCCGCACACCGCCGAACGCGTCCTCGAAATCGGACTGCGCGACGCGCCCCTTGACCGGCTCGAGCGGATTGTTCAGCACCATCGACAGCATCCGCTCGCCCGGCATTTCCTTCACGAAGCGCGCGAGCCGCGCGGCTTCGTACGCGGCGTGCACCGACCGATCGGCGACGATATAGACGAGATCGGACGCCGTCAGCGCATCCTCGAACAACTTGCCGGCACGCACGCCCACGTCGAACAGCACGTAATGGAAGCGGTCCTTCAGCATGTCGACGAGCTGCGCGATCGCATCGTCGCGCAGCAACGCGTCCTCGCCATAGGCGAGTTCGGCGGACAACACGTGCAGGCGGTCGCCCTTCGTGACGAACATGCGGTCGAACAGCGCGTCGTCGGGGCGCAGTTCCATGTTCAGCAATTCGATCAGCCCGTTGTTGCTCGACAGCCCGAGCATCGAGTTCGCGCCGCCGCCGTGCAGGTTCAGGTCGACGTAGGCGACGCGCCGCCGCTTCTCGCCCGCCAGGCAGCGCGCGAGGCTGACCGCGATCGTCGTCGTGCCGACGCCGCCGCGCGCGCCGACGAAGCTGACGATCTTGCCGGTGCGCACCTGCACGACCGCCTCGGTCGTCGTCAGCGCGCGCCGCATCAGCTCGACGGTCAGCGGCTTCACGATGTAGTCCTGCACGCCGATGCCGAGCAGGTTGCGGAACAGCCCGACGTCGTTCTGCGTACCGATCGCGACGACCCGCACCGACGGATCGCACACGTCCGCGAGCCGCATCAGGTCCGACACCGGCAGCACCGAATCCGACACGTCGACGATCAGCTGGCGCGGCGAGCGCTCGTGCTGCTGCAGCAGCCGGATCGCGTCGTCGCAGTTGCCCGGCTGCACGTGGGCGCGCGCGATCGACAGGTCCTGCGCGACGCGGCGGATCACATCCTCGCTGCCGGCGTCGGACACGACCGCGATGAGGTCCGCCGCACCGGCTGCGGCGGCGTGCTTGGCGTTCTGGCGGTCGAGGACGTTCATGGGCGGCATCGCGATCGCATCGGAAGGGGGTCAATGGCCGGGCGAGCCGGTCGTCGTCAGCGTCTTGCCCGGCGCGGGCTGCTTCACGCGATCCTCGACGTAGCGGCGCACCGCGTCGGCCGCGACCTGCGCATCGGCGCCGCCGTACGGCACGGGCGCAACGAGGTCTTCCGGCCGCGCGAGCATCGTCGCGAGATTCGTGTAGGTCGCGCAGCCGAACGGCACGCCGGGCCGCCCGAAGCCGGCGTCGACGAGCTGCGACGGCTGCATCAGCTTCGCGCAGTCGGGCGGCACCGCACGGACGCCGTCGAAGCCGATCGCGCGCGCATCGGGCAGGTTGATCGGCGGCGGCGTCGACAGGCAGGCCGCGAGCGCCAACGGCAACGGCGCGGTGAACAGGGTTCGAAGTCGCATGCGTGCTCCTCCGGTCAGTACACGAAGCCCGCGGCGCCGACGAGACGCGGCGTGTCGCCGGTCAGCAGGTCGAGCCCGAGGTTGCGCTGGATCGCGAACTCGAGGTCGCTGCTCGGCCGCGCGACGGTGTCGAGCGCCTGCTCGAGCTGGCCGGGCCCGGTCGGCTGCACGATGTACGGCGTCACGATCACGACGACCTCGGTCTTGTTGTCCTGGAAGTTCTTCGACGAAAACAGCCGGCCGATGATCGGCAGCCGGCCGAGCCCCGGGATCTGCGACACGGTATTGGCCGTCTGGCTCTGCAGCAGCCCGCCGATCGCGAAGCTCTGCCCGCTCGACAGCTCGACCGTCGTCTCCACGCGCCGCACGGAGAGCCCCGGCACCGTGACGCCGCCGGTCGTCACGCTGTTGTTCGGATCGACCTCGCTCACCTCCGGGCGCACCTTCAGGCTGATCCGGTTGTCGGCGAGCACGGTCGGCGTGAAGTCGAGCGATACGCCGAACGGCTTGAATTCGACCGTGATCGCGCCGGTCGTGTTGCCGGCCTGCGCGACCGGAATCGGGATCTCGCCGCCCGCGAGGAAGCTCGCGGTCTGACCGGACATCGCGGTGAGGTTCGGCTCCGCGAGCATCGTGATCAGCCCTTCCTGATCGAGCGCGTCGAGCACGACGTCGATCGACCAGCGCCCCGTATGGAAGCCGCCCACCACCGAATACGCGCCCGTCGGCGACAGGTTGAACAACCGGTTCGTCGAATCGAACAACGTGCGACCGTTGAACAGCCCGCCGATGAAATTGCCGGCCGCGCCGAGCGAACTCCAGTTGATGCCGAGCTGCTGCGTGATGTTGCGGCTCACTTCCGTCACGCGCACGCGCAGGTTCACCTGGATCGGGCGCGACAGCGTGAGCCGGTTGACGATCTTTTCCTTGTCGCTCACATACGGCGCGAGCGACTGCATCACGGCGTCCGCGTCGGCCGCGCTCGGCACCTTGCCCGACACCATCAGCGAGCCCGGCGCGCCGGACACCGCCAGCTTCAATTGCGGAAAGCGGCTGTCGAGCACCGTCTGCAGCGACGCGGTGTCGACCTGCACGATCACGGTCCGGCGCAGGATCGGCCGATGATTCGCGCCGAGCGCGATCAGCGTGGTCGTGCCGGCCTTCTTGCCGAACACGAACACGGTGCGCGGCGACGGCACCTGGATGTCGGCGATGCCCGGGTCCGCGACGAACATCGCGGTCGCCGGTTCCGGCAGCGACAGCATCTCGCCCTTGCCGGTCGCGATCGACAACGCCGCGCCGGCGTCCGCCGCGTGCGCGCGCTGCGCGAACGCGACGTCCGGCGCGACGAGCGCGGCCAGGCACCAGAAAGCGATCCAACGAACCATGCGCACCATGCGTGTTCCCGTCAAATGCCGGCCGCCGGGCGGCCGGTTCCGAATCGACACCTCGACACCTCGTCCTCGCGTCACTGCGCGACCGCCGCCCTCGGCACTTGCGCCGTCGTGTCGGCGGCCGCATTGCCCATCGCGGGCGCCGCCGGCGCAACCGGCGCAACCGGCGTGCCCGGCCAGCCGGACGGCAGCGGCGGGATGCCCGGCATGCCGACGCCACCGCCGCCGCCGGTGCCACGCGAGCCGTCGTCCACCGACGAGCCGCGATAGATCACGACCGTGTTGCCCTGCGGTGCCGCCCGCATGCCCGTGTCGGGCTTCGCGGACGACGAACGCGTCGCGTCCCGGAACGCGCGCGATACGTCGCCGGCCCACACCGGCGGCGTATCGGGCTCCTGTTCGTCGCCGCCCGCGGCGTGGCGGCGATCGCTCGTCGCGAAGCTGCGCAGCGCGAGCGACAGCGAACCGAGGCGCGTCGCGACCAGCACGACCTGCGCGGTGCGCGGCGCGACCTCGAGCGTGACCGTGCGCGCGCGCACCGGCGCGTCGGGCGCGCTCGCGGCCGTCTTCGCACGCTGGAATTCCGAGCCGACCGCGAGCACGCGCGCGCGGCGCACGACCGTCTCGGCTTCGAACGTGCCGGGCGTCGTCGCGGAACCGCCGATCTGCTGCGTGAGCACGACGTCGACGAAGTCGCCCGGCTGGATCAGCCCCGCGTTGCCCGACACGTCGTCGACCGGCACCGAGATCGCGCGCATGCCGGGTTGCAGCGCGGCCGCGAGAAAATCCGGCGCGCCGGCCGGGATCACGTTGTCCGCGCGAATCGGCGCACCGGCGTCCACGCGGTTGCGCAGCAGCGCGCCCTTGAGGTCCGTGCCCGGCTGCGACTCGACGAATGCGCCGGCCGGCACCTGCGCGCGCGGCATGCGCTTCCACGCGAGATCGTTGTCGCGCAGCAGCAGCCCTTCGGGCAGGTCGGCCGCCGCGACGCGCACGTCGACGTCGCTCGCCGCGCCGGGCGCCGACGGCGTCGACGCGGCGACATAGAGCTGGCGCAAGAGGAACGCACCGATGGCGGCAGCGATGATCAGCACGGCCATTCTCAGAGGTTTGGGCATGGCGGCGTGCGTCCCCGCTAGGTGAGCGAAACCGCGTGAGGAAATGGCGCCCAGACGGCCAGTGCGCCGCCGAGCGAGAGCGCGATGCCGTACGGCACGCCACGCGTGTCGATCGCGCGCGCCGGCGCGATGCGGCGACGCTGCCACGCAACGGCCGCGAGCATCGCGAGGCCGCATGCGACGCCGCTCGCCCCGACGATCGTCAACACCGGGAACGCGAGCGCCGGGCCGGCCCACAGGAAGACGGCCGCCGCCAGCTTCACGTCGCCGCCGCCGATCCAGCCGGCGTGACGCAGTCCGGCGAACAGCAGCAGCATCGCCGCGGCGGTCGCGACGTGAGCGGCGAGCTGCGCGAGCCCTTCGCGTGCGAGCGCGGCCGCGACGAAATACAGCATCGCGAACGCGAGTACCGGGCGGTTCGACAGGCGCCGCGTGCGCACGTCCTGCAGCACGAGCGACATCAGCACGAGCGTCGCCGCCGACTGTACGAGATAGAGCATCGGAGAGCCGTCCGTCGGCGCGCCCCGGCTGGATACGTCGTACCGCTGCGGATCCGTGTATTCGTCGGCGGCGCGCGGGTTCAGGGGGATCAGATCAGCGCCGTGACCTTGTTGATCAGCGACGTGAACACGGCCGGCAGGCCGCCGGTGTTGCTGCTCAGGATCACCCCGACCGCAGCCAGCGCGACGACGACGATGCCGGCGAGGACCGCGTATTCGAGCGAGCTGACGCCGCGTTCATCGCGCAGCAGGGATTTGACGTAGTGCAGCATGACAACCTCCGTGTGACGGGGTCGTTGATCGACCGTTGAATGTAAAGACGCGGCGTTGCTTCGGTGGCGTTCACTGCGTTTCGCCCATTCATGACTCATGCGGCAGGCCTGGCAACGGGCCGTTCGCATCCCCCGGAATCCCTTCGATCGCTGCAACGCGAGTTCGGCGGCAATGGAATCCGCCATTACCCGCGCTCGCTTGTTGCCTGACCGCATCGACACGATACGGATCAAGCCGGTTCGTCTAGGATATAGACAATTTTTTTGGCGTTTTCAAATAATTTAGCGTCGAAATGTATTTATGGAAAAGCCCGTTCACAAGTGAATCGAGATCCCGGCAGTCGGCGTATTATCGTGCCTCCGCATGATGTGGTCGCTATCCACTTTAATAGTCTTACGGCGTCGGGCGGAATGATTTTCCGAATCGCGCACAATTTGCGCATTTGTTCAATTTTCGATTGCCGGGCAGTCCTCTTTATTGCCCGGGTATCGAATTCCGACAGCCGCCCGGCGTCGCGCGAAACGCGTTCCGCGAGCGTGCCGGTCGACGCCATGCGCACCTCCGCACCGTCCATGCTTCGAGCGCGTCGGCGGCTTCCGGTCAACGGCGATCGCGCGGCTCCGCCCCGCCGAGCGAGCGCAGCGGAGACGGGCGGATGCCGAGGCGGGCCACGCCGAGATCGGCCCCGCTCATCGACGTGTGCTCGAACCGCTGGAACGACTCGGTGATGTGCTTGCGCAGCAGCGCGACGTCCCATGGCTTGATCAGCACCTTCTGAACGGACCCGTTGCCGGACGCGTCCGCGATCGACGCGCCGTCGCCGTAGCTGGACAGCAGGATGCGCACGATGTCCGGGTACAGCGCCTTGACACGCTGCAGCAGGTCGAGCCCGGACACGCTCGGCATCCGGAAGTCCGACACGATCACGCCGACGCGATGCTGCGCGAGCAGGTCGAGCGCCTCGTCGGGATCGGTGGTGGCGAGGATCTCGTAGCCGTCGCGGCCGAGCGCCTGCCTGAGCATCTGCAGGACCGCGCGGTCGTCGTCCACCAGCAGCAGCGTACGGTGCAGCAGTTCGCGCTGCCGGCAGTGCTCGGGCAACTCCGAGCCAGCGGACAACATGTCGGCGATCTCGTCACCGGTGACCGGATGGCTGAAGTAGTAGCCCTGCATCGCATGGCAGCGATGCCGGTTCAGGAACGACAACTGGGCCTCCGTCTCCACGCCCTCGGCCACCGTCTCCATGTGCAGCGACTCGGCCATCGCGATGATCGAGCGCGTCAACGACGCACCTTCCGCGCTGGTGGTGACGTCGCTGAGGAACGAACGATCGATCTTGACGACGTCGATCGGCAAGTCCTTCAGGTACGACAAGCTCGAATAGCCGGTGCCGAAATCGTCCAGCGACAGCACGACGCCGAGCGCCTTCAGTTCGCGCAGCGTATGCGCGATCGCATTGGAGTCCTCCATCAGCACGCTTTCGGTCAGCTCCAGTTCGAGCGAGTCCGGCTCGAGACCGGTTTCCGCGAGCGCCGTGCGCACCAGGTGGGCCACGTCCTGCTGCCGGAACTGGCGCGCGGACAGGTTGACGGCGATCCGGATCGGCGGATGCCCTTCCCGGCGCCACGCGACGGCCTGTGCGCACGCGGTGCGCAACACCCACTCTCCGATCGGCAGAATCAGCCCGGTTTCTTCGGCGATCGGGATGAAGCGGTCGGGCGGAATCACGCCGATGCCCGGACGTCGCCAGCGAATCAGCGCCTCGACGCCGCTGATCTGGCCGGTCTTGAGATCGACCTTCGGCTGGTAGTACAGCTCGAGTTCACCGTTCGCGACGGCCTGATGCAGCGCGTTTTCGAGGATGGTCTGCTCTTCGACGCGCGCGCCCAGTTCACGCGTATAGAAGCTGTAGCAATTGCGCCCGTGTTCCTTCGCGCAATACAGCGCGGCATCGGCCGTCTTCAGCAGCGTCTCCGCGTCGGTCCCGTCGGTCGGGTAAAGGCTGACGCCGACGCTGGTCGTCACGTGCAGGTCGTGGCCGTCGAGCACGAACGGCGCAATGAAGGTGTCCAGGATCTTGCGGGCGATCGTGTCCGCGTCCGACGCCGTCGCGAGATTGACCAGCATCACGACGAACTCGTCTCCGCCGAGCCGCGCGACCGTGTCGCCGTCGCGCACCGAACTCTTCAGGCGCGCGGCGACGACCCGCAGCAGCCCGTCGCCGGCCGAGTGACCGAAGCTGTCGTTGATGTGCTTGAAGCGGTCCAGGTCGAGCACCATCACCGCGATCAGCTGCCCGGTGCGCCGCGCCTGCGACATCGCCTGCTCCATCCGGTCGCCGAGCAGGTTGCGGTTCGGCAGGCCTGTCAGCGCGTCGTGATTGGCGAGGTATTCGATACGCCCCTGCTGCATCTTGCGTTCGGTGATGTCCTGCACGATGCCGCGCAGGATGATCGCGTGGTTCGGATCGCGGCCGGACTCCGCCTGGTGCAGCACGCAGCGCTCGGTGCCGTCCGCATGGATCAGCCGATGCTCGATCGAGAACGCGACGCCTTCGGTGCGCAGGCTCGTGTAGGACTGCACAAGGAGCGGCTGCTCGTCTGGCGGCACGGCCTGCACGAGGCGCTCGAACGTCGGCGGCGTGTGGGCGGCGTCGAGCCCGAGAATCCGGTACAGCTCCGGCGACCAGTAGCCGTCCGTCCGCCCGGCCTGGTATTCCCAGTTGCCGAGGTGCGCGAGCGCCTGCGCATGCGTGAGGCTGACCTCGGTCGTCGCCAGCTTTTCGACCGCCGCGGCCGCGCGCAACAGATAGCGGACCCGATACCCGAGCAGTTTCCACCGCATCGGCTTGGACACGAAGTCGGTCGCGCCGGCGTCGAACGCGCTGGCGATCGATGCGTCGTCGTCGTTGCCCGTGAGCATGACGATCGGCACGCGGCGGCCCTCGGGCAACGCGCGCAATGCGCGGCAACAGTCGAATCCGTCGCCGCCGGGCATTTCGACGTCGAGCAGGACGACGACCGGACGATGACGCAGGAACGCGTCGATGCCTTCCTGCGGCCCCGTCGCTTCCTCGACGCGAAAGCCTTCCGGTTCGAGCGTCTCCACGACCAGCAGGCGCGTCATGGCGTCGTCGTCGATGATCAGAATCGCCGGCACATCGGCATGTTCCTGGTTCACGAGCATCCTCCTGTTTTGCCGCCGTGCAATCGCCATGGCGATCGGCCGGCCCGGCGTCCGTTCAACCTTCGACGCGCTCCGCGATCAGCGCCGCGTGCGCGTGCCCGAATTCCGCGTCCGTGCCGGCGACCAGCTCCACCGCCGCGCCGACGTCGGCGGCGCGCGCCAGTTGCTCGATCGCGCGACAACGCGCCGACAGCAGGTGCGCGCCGACGTTCGCGCTGCTCGATTTCAGCGTATGGGCGGCCAGCTTCAGCGCATCGGCGTCGCCCGCTTCGACCGCCGCATGCATGTCGCGGATCAGCCGCGGCGCGTCCGCCGCGAATTGATCGATGATCCGCGTCAGGACATCCGGGCGGCCCGGCCGCTGAAGCGCGCGCAATGCATCGAGCGCCTTCTGGTCGATCACGCTGGCGTCGTCGTCCGGATCGGGGGCCGCGCCACCGCCCGCTTCCGGACGCGTATCGATGTCGGCGCCCGTCGTCGCCGCATCGCTTCCGGTTACCGGCGCGCACGCCGCGCCGCCGACATGGCGCGCGAGCATCTGCAGCAGCGCATCGCGGCGAAACGGCTTGCCGAGATAGTCGTCCATCCCGGCGGCCAGGCAGCGCTCGCGGTCGCCGCTGAGCGCATTGGCCGTCAGTGCGATCACCGGCATGCGCGGCGCGCCGGCTTCGGCTTCGCGACGGCGCAGTTGCCGCGTCGCCTCGAAGCCGTCGAGCTTCGGCATCTGGCAGTCCATCAGGACGACGTCGAAACCGTCGTCCGCCAGCCGCTGCAGCGCCTGCTCGCCGTCGTCGGCCACGTCGACCTGATAAGCGGTGTCCTCCAGCATCGCGAGCGCGATCTGCTGATTCACGACGTTGTCCTCCACCAGCAGCACGCGCGCCGCGATCTCGTCGAGCGGCCGGCGCGGACCCGCGGCGGCGTCGTCGGACACCGGCTCAGCAGACGTCAGCCGCGGCGGCATCACGTGCATCGCCGAGGCGATGGCCGCATGGAGATCGGCGCCATGGAGCGGCTTCGTCAGCCGGGCGGCGATGTCGAGTTCGTGCGCCACCAGCACGCTGTCCATCATCTCGAACGCGGTCAGCGTGATGATCCTGAGCGCACGCAGCGACGGATCGCGGCGGATGTACTGCACGAGCGAGATGCCGTCCATGCCCGGCATCCGCACGTCGACGATCGCGAGATCGAACGGCGCGCCGTCGGCGACCGCCGCGCGCAACTGCGCCAGCGCGTCGTCGCCGCCGATCGCCGTGGCGACGCACAGCTGCCATTCGATCGCATGTTCGAGCAGCACGCTGCGATCGGTTTCGCTGTCGTCCACGATCAGCACCTTCAGGCCGGCGAGCGACGGCCGTGCCTCCGATGCGACGCCGACCTCCCCGGACGCCGGCTCGAACGGGGTCGTCACGGTGAACACCGAGCCCTGGCCGGGCGTCGATTCGAGCGTGAGCGCGCCGCCCATCATCTCGGCCAGTTGCCGGGAAATCACGAGGCCGAGCCCGGTTCCGCCGTATTTGCGCGCGGTCGAGTTGTCGGCCTGCTGGAACGGCCGGAACAACTGCGCGGCCACCTCGGGCGCGATGCCGATGCCGGTGTCGGCGATCGTGAACACGATGCGGCCGTCGTCCGCATACGACACGCTGAGCGCGACGTGCCCGTGCTCGGTGAACTTGATCGCATTGCCCAGCAGGTTCGTGAGCACCTGGCGCAACCGCACCGGGTCGCCGCGCATCCATTCGGCAACGGTGTCGCCGCGCCGGTACACGAGCGCAAGCGCCTTGCGTTGCGCGTTCGGCTCCAGCAGCGCGACGACATCGTCGAGCAATTGATGCAGATTGAAATCGACGCGCTCCAGCGTCAGCTTGCCCGCCTCGATCTTCGAGAAATCCAGAATGTCGTCGATCAGCACGAGCAGCGTCTGCCCGGATCGATACACGGTGTCGACGAACTTGCGCTGCTTCGACGTCAGCCGCGTGCGCTGCAGCAACTCGGTCATGCCGAGCACGCCGTTCATCGGCGTGCGGATCTCATGGCTCATCCGCGCGAGAAACTCCGATTTCGCCGAATTCGCGGCTTCGGCCGTGGCGATCGCCGCCTGCAAATCGACGTCGCGGCGTTCGATTTCGTCGAGCATCATGTTGAAGCCGGCGACCAGGGCCGCGACTTCGTCGCGGCCTTTGTGCGTCATGCGCAACGACAGGTCGCTGCCGCTGCGAATGCGCGCCATCGTGCGCGTCAGGCGCGACAGCGGCCCGGAGATCGACGCGCCGAGCCGATGACTGATCAGCAGCCCGCCGATCGCGAGCAGGAACGATACGCCCACGATCATCAGGATCGCGGTCGCCACGGCCCGGTAGACGTCCGATACGATGCCGCGCTGCTGAAGGTCGACGCGCACGGCCTCCTGCTCCGTGTAGGCCGCGAGGCGATTGGCCGTCGTATCGACGTCCGCGACGATGCCCTGCATGGCCACGTCGTTGGCCAGCATGTCGGACTTCACCGCGAGGATGCGGCGCGCGGATCCGGCCAGCTCCGTGGTCAGTCCGACGACCTCCTGGGCGCGCTTCACGTTGCCCGGGCCGTCCGCGGCGAGCGCATCGCGCAGTGCGCCGGCGGATGCGGCGAGCGCACCGATGTTCTTGTGCAGCTCGTCGTCGCCGCGCGCCAGACGGTCGTTGCCGTCGCTTTGCGCGATCATCCGCAGGTCGAACGCCAAAGCGCTGATGCCGCCGTTCACGATCGCCGACAGCGACGCGACGCGCGCGGCTCGCCGCCGGAATTCGATCGCCTCGTCGAGACGCTGTCGCGCCTTGACGATCTGCAATGCGAACGGATCCGCGATCTCCGCGAGCTTCGCGTCCAGCGCCTCGAGCGACTGCAGCACACTGTCCTCTTTCGCGCGGTAGCGGGCCGCGACGGACGGCTCGGCGAACATGGCGCCGCGCAGCGCGACGAGGCCCTCGTGGCCGTCGAGGATGTCGGCCGCCACGCGCCCGAGTGCGGTCGTCACGCCCTGCGCGGTGGCGGCATCGAGGTTCGGCACCGCGAGCGCGAGCGCATTGCGCGCGCCGTCGATCGACGCCTGCATGCGCTCGCGCAGCGGCGCGAGCCGGTATCGGTTCGGCGCGACGTCGACGCGGCCGGCGACGGTGATGATGTCCTTGACGTTGGTGCGAACCTGGTCGAGCGCATGAATCGTCCGGTTGTATGCGGTGTTGGCCGCGAGCGCGCCGCTCACCGCCGCATCGGCGTCGTTGTCCAGCCGCTCGGTTTCCTTGCCGATCTCGGTCAGCAGCGCGGCGCCCCGCGCCTGCACGCGTTCGATCAGCCGGCGCTCGGCGACGAGTTGCGCCTCGCCGCGCAGGCGCTTGTCGACGCCTTCGTTCATCGACCGGAGCATCGTCCGCAGATCGGTGGACGGTTCGTCGATACCGTGCCGGTCGATCGCGCGCACGGCGGCCGTGATGCCGGCGATCCGCTGCAATTGCGTTTCGATCTGCGACGACGACTGCTGCCGCTCCGATGCGTCCTGTGCGTGCTCGAGCCGGCCGAACTCCACCGCGAGTTCCGCATACGCGCGCTGGAGTTCGTTGCTGCGCACCTGCAGCGGCAGCGATTCCGTCGTCAGCGTGCGCACGCCGGACGCAATGCCGTGCACCGCGATCAGGCTGGTCACCGAAATCGCCACCGCGCCCAGCAGCATCAGGCTGGTACTGGTGACGAGCTTCGCCTTGATGTCCATGCAGCCCTCCAGGATCGGAATGGCCTGACGGCCATCCGCCGCTCATTGCGCCGGCACGACCAGCGGCGTGACGTGCCCGTGCGCGATTTCGGTGAGGAACACGTCGTTCAGCGCCTGATGATCGTCGCTGCTCAGGTTGACCACCAGGCCGCCGAGGTCGAGATGGCGGATCGATTCGAGCGCCTGCTTCAGCGTTGCCCGCGTGGGCGATGGCCCCGCGCGCTCCAGCCCGATCAGCGCGACCTTCGCGTCGAGGCAGCCCTCGATGTGCACCACGCCGATGTGCTCGTCCGGAAAGCGCTGGGCGATGAGCCGCGCGCAGTCCCGGATCACCGGGCGATCGCTCTGCGGCAGCGGCACGACCTGCGAAATCAGCATGCCATTCCCTTCGTCGCCGATGAGGCGCAACAGGTCGTCGGTGCCGACGAACGACACCGCCGCGAGATGGGCCGTGAGGCCTTCGCGGTGCGCGGCGCGAACGAATGCGGCGACCGGCGTATACGGGCCGACCATGATGACGACGTCGGGCCGCCCTTCGAGTACGGCCGCCAGACCCGTGTCGACCGCCGTCGTGCCGCGGCGGAACGTGCCGGTGGCGACGACGTCGAGGCCATGGCGGCGCAGCGCGAGCCGCGTGCCCGCCAGCACCGCGAGCCCGAAGCCGTCGTCCTGGTAGAACACCGCGAAACGCGTCGCGTGGTCGTGCGCGATCAAATGATCGACCAGCGCGCGCGTTTCGTCGTCATAGCTCGCCCGGATGTTGAAGACCTCCGGCGTGACCGGCTTGCGCAGCGCCATCGCGCCGCTGAACGTACCGACGAGCGGAATGCCGGCGTCCCGGATCATCGGCAGCACCGCGGTGGTCGTCGGCGTGCCGACGTAGCCGAACAGCGCCAGCACATTGCCCCGCTCGATCATGTCCAGCGTGTTGTCCACCGTCCGGTCGGGTTCGTAGCGATCGTCGGCGACGATGAGGTCGATTTTTCGCCCGTGCACGCCGCCGCGAGCGTTCGCGTCGTCGAATACGGCTTGCGCGCCGATCAGCAGCCCATGTCCGAGGCCTGCGGAATTGCCCGATTGCGCGTTGACCATGCCCAGGCGGATCGTGTCGCCGGTCACGCCGGGCTCCGCCGCGACTCCGGCGCCCTGGCCGCTCAGTGCGGCGCAGCATGCGATCAGCGCCAGCGCCTGCCTGCCGCCGGGACGCGCGAGTGCGCGCAGTAGGTTCGAAGACCAGGTGCGGGAACACATTGGTGCGACTGACACACTCTCGTCCATGTAGGGCTCCCGTTCGGCACCCGGTTGTTCTGATCTGACGATGCGCCCCGCCGCGTGCCGCACCGCTGCCGTGGTACGAGTCGATTAGTCATATATATAGGTGGCATCCGTTGGGACTGCAAGGCGGAGGCGCGGGGCCACGCCGTTGTCGCGGGTTGTGGCGGATTGTTGCGCTGCGGCGATCGAATGCGGGAGGGCGCGACTGTGTGGGATCGCGTGTGCGGCATTTCGATACGGTCGTCAGTGCGCCGGTTTGTTGCGGGAATTGGTGCGCAAGGACCGGACGCCCGTGCGATGTCGCGCGGCCGATTCCGGCGTTCGGAAGAGGGAATGCGCAGCGCGCGGACTTGCGGCGGCGCCGATGCGGCGATACGCCGACGCGTCGCGTAGCCAGGCCGCGCGTTGCCGATCTTGTCGATCGGCAACTTGGCCGCGCCCGTTGTTGGTGTGTCGGTTGAATGCCGCAAGCCGGTTCGACGAGGAATAAGCAACGGACTGCCAAACAAATTGATAGCGCGGCTACGGCCGACATACTGCTCGGACAAGCAACGCCTTTCTGCTTGCCGTGCAAATTGGACACGCTATGCGCGCATCGCCGTTCTCACATGGACTGGGTACGATCCGGGTTGACTATAAAAGCCACACGCTGCGTGAACACGCAACGCGATAAAGGAAAATTGAAAATATCGGCCAATGCATTGATTTCACTGGCCCGCCGTACACGATTCGAACGTGTGACCTACGGCTTAGAAGGCCGTTGCTCGTGGGTCGCCGCGCCTTGCTGGGCGCGGCTTGTATCCAACTGAGCAACGCTTCGCCACAATTTCGCCACACCGCGAAACCGAAAGGTATTCGCAATGGCAACTATCAACAAGCGTGGCGGCAAGTGGCAATGCCAAGTCCGCAAGACTGGCTTCCCGTCCCGCACCCGCACATTCCCGTCCCGCGCCGATGCCGCTGAATGGGGCCGCATGGTCGAAACGGAGATGGACCGAGGGCTGTTCGTCTGCACGGACGAAGCTGACCGCACCACCGTAGCCGACCTACTCGACCGATACACTCGCGATGTGTCCCCGACAAAACGCAGCGGTGACAGCGACAAGGGCCGTGCGGAGAAGCTCAAGAAGCAGCTCGGCGCGTACAAGCTGACCGCCCTCACCTCGTCCCACCTCGTCTGCTACCGCGATGCCCGGCTCAAGGAGGTGTCGCCGCAGACAGTCATCCACGAGCTGAACCTACTGAACCGGGCGCTCACGCTGGCGACCCGCGAATGGGGCATCGTCCTGCCCGCTGGCATCCCGAAGGTCATCAAGCCCCGGAAGCCGCAAGGCCGGGATCGGCGGCTCCACCCGGACGAGATACAGGCCATCATCGACGCGACGGAATCGCCCGACCTGCGGGACTTCATCCGGCTCGCCGTAGCAACCGGCATGCGGCGCGGCGAACTCGCGTCTCTGCGATGGGAACACATCAACCTCGAACGGCGCACCGCCCATCTACCGCTGACGAAGACGGACACGCCCCGTACTGTACCGCTGTCCAGCGTCGCTACAGCCGTTCTACAGGCCCGCAAGGGCGCCGGATACCCCGTACCCTTCGCCGTCACTGCAAACGCCCTCACGCGGGCATTCTGCCGTGCTGTGCAGCGAGCGCGAGGATTGTACGAGTCAACCTGCCGCGTACTGGAACGCCCCACCGATCCTCAATGGCTTGTCGGTATCCGCCTTCATGATCTGCGCCACGAGGCGACGAGTCGCTTCTTCGAGCTGGGATTGCAGACGGTCGAGGTCGCTAGCATTACCGGTCACAAGACGCTCGCGATGCTGAAACGGTACACTCATTTGAAAGCGGAGGATTTGGCCGCGAAACTCGGATAGCCCAACCCGGCGGGTATGCTTAGCGCAAGCAAAGATAACTGTCTTACAATAAGCAATTCACTTTTGGTGTCCTGCAATGAGCCTCCCGCTGGTTGTCGAACTTCAACGTATGGCCGTAAGCCGTGATTCCTCTGTGATTCAGTTGGTCCGAACGGCAAAATTGGTCACCGTTAAGCTAGGGCTCACGGATGCCACAGGGTGGATTGATCGTGAATTGAACGGCTACGGTAGCGGCGAACTGCCCCCGCATTACCGAATAATTCCCGGCGAATGTAAGGCACGCAATCCTTTTCACGGCTGGATACCTGTCCAGTTCCCGGACGCCGAACTGCAACGGGCTTGCTCTGAAGCAAAGATTGGGCTGTCGCTCGGCTCCATGGAACCTTACCTCGGCACGAAAGACAGTCATGTAATGCTGCAATACTCGTACGAGATGGAGCGGCAGTTGCAGGAATTGTTTCAAACCGACATGAAATTCGCAGTCCGACTTGCAGCCGGGCAAATTGCCGGTATTTTCGATGCAGTGCGAAATCTTACTCTCGACTGGAGCCTCCAACTTGAGCAAGCAGGAGTGCTCGGCGAGAACATGCTATTCACCCTTACCGAAAAGCAAGAGGCACAATCTGTGACCCAACAGTTCTTCATTCAAAATGCCGGTGTTGTTGGTAATGTTTCCGACAACGCAATAGTGACCAACCACCAACAGGCTACGGGCGAACTGTCTGTGAGCGGTGTTCGTGATCTGGTTGAGCAAGCCCGCACTGCCCTGTCCGCACTACCGCCCGAAACCGCAGGTCAAGTCTCCCCGCTGCTCGCCGAAATTGACGCCGAGGCAAGTAAGCCTCAGCCGAACCACGGCAAACTGAAAGCAGCACTTGCATCGGTCCGCACTATCTGTGAAGGAGCCGGAGGCAGCCTTGTCGCGTCCGCCATTGTGACCGGAGTGCAATCGCTCCTGTCTTAAATCCGACCACGAGTGAGGCCACCGTTCTCTGGTGACTAGCATGACCGTCGCCATGACATACTGAATGCCCGAGTAGACGCAGCTTGACTGCCGATACCTGCTACCCAGCGATGGAGACGGTATGGGCACGATCCAAATGCGTATCAGGCAGGACGGGGCAGTCAGGTACCAAGCGAAAGTTCGACTCAAAGGATTCCCCTCGCTGTCTCGCACCTTCCGGGGCAGAATCGAGGCCGAGGCTTGGCTT
This sequence comes from Burkholderia sp. AcTa6-5, assembly GCF_017815075.1. Taxonomy (NCBI): domain Bacteria; kingdom Pseudomonadati; phylum Pseudomonadota; class Betaproteobacteria; order Burkholderiales; family Burkholderiaceae; genus Burkholderia; species Burkholderia sp. AcTa6-5. The sequence continues at coordinate 96,991 of NZ_JAGIQE010000009.1, forward strand.
GCCGAGCACGAGGCTTACATCCACTGCCGCATCCACGCCGCAAAGATGGAAACCGAGCGACAGCGAATCGCCGCCGAGTGTGAAGTCCAGTACCGCACGCTCGGTGACCTGATGCATCGATACCTTGCGACCGTCACCCCGCTTAAGCGGTCAGCCGCTCAAGAATCCCTCCGAATGAACGGCTTGCTCAAACACGACATAGCCGACTGCCCCATCACCAACCTCGACCGCCAGCGCGTCGCCGCATGGCGCGATTCCCGCCTACATGTTGTCAGCGGATCGACCGTTCGCCGAGACATGACGTTGCTCGCGCACGTCGTCAAGATCGGCATTGAAGAATGGGCCGCACCGCTCACCGAGAATCCGTTCCGCCAAGTGCGCCGCCCGAAGGAATCTCCGCCACGAGATCGGCGACTCCGAGCTGGCGAGGAATCAGTTCTACTCGCTGCGTGCGAGGATGCGCGAGCGCCGTATCTGCGGCCCGTGGTAGAACTCGCACTGGAGACAGCGATGCGGCAGTCCGAAATCGTCGCCCTCGATTGGGCGCACATCAGTCTATCGGGACGCTATGCCCGGCTACCCATGACAAAGAACGGCACGGCTCGTGGCATTCCACTATCGGCCCACGCTGCAATGATTCTCGAAAGCGTGCCAGCCGTCCTCGACAAGAGCGGCAACCGGACAGGTCAAGTATTCGCAGGCGTTACAGCCGAAGCGGTCAAACGCTCATTCATTCGCGCTCGGCGACGAGCCGAGCTACACGACCTCCGATTCCACGACTTGCGACACGAAGCAACTTCACGATTCTTCGAGCGGCGGCTGACCGTGCCAGAAGTCGCCCGCATCACCGGGCATAAAACGTGGACGATGCTCGAACGGTACACCCACCTGCAACTTGACGACGTAGCAAGGCGGCTAGACGGCCCAGCCGACCCGGCTGTAACCTCCATGACCATCGAGCAATTAACGCACGAGCTACGGCGACTTGTGGCCAGCGCGGATAGACTGCTACCGGATCGCCCGCACCAACCTTGAGCAGCTCAGCCGAGGAAGTCCAGCTGCCTTGTGTTGAATAGCGCTAGAGGTCAGTTTGCCGTTGCGAGAAGCGGAGCCATCGTCCACCCGATTGCAACATAGCGCCGCCCACCTAATCGCGGAGGCGGTTGTCAGCCCGAATCTCGGGCGCTTCCGTTGCCACGTACTCCTTACGAGCATTACTCACTCTCCAATTCGAATCAGGTTCCCTTCCATGCAGTCGGGTTCGATAGAGTATCCAGCGTACCGACCGATAGCAAGCGCGGCTCGCGTCGGCTTCGCCTCGCTCGGCTGACGCCCGCGCCAACAGATACAGAACGAGTGAACGGTACGACAAGCGACACCCTCACGGGTGTCGCCTGCCAGCTCCCGCGCTGCTGCACGCTTAGTAAGCCCAGCCCCAAGCGTTCTTGCTCGAAAGCCCAATGTCCGGGTTGACGTGTTCCGGCTTGTTGCCAAAGGTATCCCGCATACGTTGGGCGACCACCTTCGCGTCGATGTTAATCATTTGCTGATGCCCTTGTCGATTCGTCAGGAACAAGGACATGAAGCCGTTACCAAGGTTCTCACCGGACGTTACTTGCCAATACGGGTACCCCATCGCGGCCGCTTTACTGCGTGAACTGAACGGCGTCAGCGCCATTCCTACATCAATAGCATCCCCGGTAATCTCCGGCTCCAGCGGTCCCGCCTGCTTCTCAATCGCCCACTTCAACGCCGCCTGATAGTTCTCCTGCCCCTGCCGCCCCACTGCGCCGGGGAACTCCCGATTCACCATCTCGTAGAACGGGCGCGCGCCGAAGGCTCGGTTGTTCAAGACAACTGCGCCGGGCACAAGGTCAGCATTCGCCACCACTTGCGACAGCGCGGTACGTGCCGCTGTGTCGTCGTCGTATGCATACGCTTTCTTGTACTGCGCGATGAGTGGCGCGATATGTGCGGCGAGCTGCCGCTTGTTGCCGTCCGTCAGGTTGTATGGTGTTAGCTCGCCATCCCCGCCCCACAGCGGAATCACGCGTTTGAACCACCCCGGCGAAGCGCTCGCTACAGCGCGCTGCGCATCCTGTACTTCCTGCGCCGTAGCGACTGCCCCTGCGCCCCGGCTGATTAGGTGCCGGGCTGTCTTGAGCTGCAAAGGATCATCCAGCTTGTACCCACTGTTCAACAACGCAATCACCTTCGGCCCCATCGAGTCGCCCATGTACGCCATCACTGCCCCTTCGCCCCCGGTCCCTCGCCGCAACGCGTCCGCATACTGCAACGCCTGCGCCATGTCCGGGGTAAGCGGCGCGTCTCCATTCAGCATGAGGTTCATTTGCTGGGTCAACACTTGCTTGAGCATCGGGGATTGGAGCGACGAATCATAGGCAACCGTGCTCAGCTTATCGAACAGGTTAGCCTGTGCGTCAGGATGATTCGCGAACTGCGTGCCGGTAGCCTGTTGGAACATGGTGTCTACAGCTTGCGCCTTCGCACCATCCGGGAGCGGCAAGCCCGTCAGGGCCGCTGGCGACGAGCCGTTAACGGCCTTCATCACAAGACCGATCGACTGGTCGTAGTTCAACTGTTTCAACTGCGCCTTCTGATACTGCGCCAGAATGTTAGCGTTCCCCGCGTCGAGCATCTTGTGCATCTGGGCCCGCTGTTCGTTGTCGTACATCGCGGTAGCATCGCCGTTTAGCTTCCGGTTCGAGTCCTCCATCGTGTCCATTGCGGCATCGAGTTTCGCATGCCCTTCCGGCGACGAGTCCATTCCTGTCGTGCCATGTTGCATGGCTCCACCGGAGGTCAGCCCGCGATGTGAACAGGTTCCGCGCTGCCGGGTTCTTCAAGGCGGACTCCTGCTCCAGTCGCGGAATTTGGACTTCGAGGTTGTCCTTCATGTCAGTCGGCATGGACTGGTATTCAGGTATCGCCCTAACGGCGCGCACCGCCTGCCAGTGCCCGCTACGCGCATTGCTGAGCGTGATGTCGCGGAGCCCGCGCTGGTACGCCTCAGCGGTCATGTTAGCGGGTCGAATGAGCTGGTTCGTAAAGTCAGCGTAGGCGCGTTCAACGTCTGCTTGCTGGGGATTGTTGTTCGCCGTGAGTGTGTCCTGTAACGCTTTGCCGCCGACCGTTCCAAGGTTCGTAAAGCCGTTGTACGCCTGCTCCTGCGTGAACTGCATGTACTGACCCATGTGCGTATCGAGCATTCGCGGAAGTTGCTCGGCGAACCCCTGCTGTACCAGAGAATCGAATGCAGGATCGCCCGTACTCTCGACTTGATTCATCTTGTCGACGATGTATGCCCGCACCTGATCCGGCGACTTCTCGCGAAGCTGCGGCATCGCAAGCATGAACTGCGACTGCGCATCCTGCATCGCAGCCGCCACATTGAACGCCTGCGCACCCTGCACCGTAGCATCCGGGCCGTACAGCTTCGTGTACCAAGGCTGCTCGTTCTCGATCTCGATGAGGCTCTTACCCTGTGCCGCTTGGGCCATGCCCTCGGCGTACTGCCGCTTCTTCGTGCGGTCGATGTACGGCTGTAGCATCCCACCCGCCAGCTTGTTCAGCGCATCCAGCGTCACACCGGAGCCGAGCACGCCTTGCCGGGCAACCGCGCCCGAGTATGCGGCGATGTCCGTGCCTCCTGCGGCGAGCGGCCCGCTGGACTGCCCGACACTACCCTGTCCGCCAGAGAAGCTGTTAGAGCCTCCACCGCCGAGCGTGCTTTGTTGAGTTACAACGCCACCGTCACCCGACAGCGAAAAGCTCACGTTTGCCATAGTCTCCCCTTAATCCAGCATAAAATTGAATGAATTGGTGCTGCTCGAATTACCACCCGAGCCACCGTCTATCGTGAAGCCGTACGCGTTGTTGCCGGACGTGCCGCCGGTACTACCTGCACCCCACGAGCCGCTGAAACTGTTCACACCGTTCAAAATCGCCTGCGACGCATAGTTCGCCGTATTGCCCACGCCCCCGCTGTAGCCGCCGACGCTACCGCCGCCCGAGTTCCGGAACTGCTGGAACCCCATCCCGCCAACAGCCCCCATCGCTGCGCCCTGGGCTGCCGTGATGTCGGGCATCTTCTCGGGTGCTATGAAGGTTTGCGGGATGTCCTTCTGGTAGTTCATGCTCGCGACGGTCTGCCCGTAGTCCTGCGAGGTGATGAGGTTCGAACGCAGGCCCGCAGCCGCCATCACCTGATCGAATGACATCTGCGCGCCCTTCGTGGCTTGCATCGCGGTGAGGCGCGAGGTTGTTGTCTGCATGGTCGCGCGCATGATGTCGGCGGACGTGCCGCCAACACCACGAGCTGCCGAATCGGCACGCATCGCACCTAGCTGGGCTGCCGCCGCAATCTGCTGCTCCAAGCTGCCCCGCGTCATGGCTTCTGTTGCTCGCGCCATGTTCACTACTTGTGCGTTCGTCTGAGAGCCGATGGCGATGGCGCGGTTCTGGTTGCCAATCGAGCGCTGGGTGTTCGACAGCGCCGCTTGCGCTGCGAGGAAGGCATTCCCCGCCTCGCGGATCATATTGTTGTTGTCCGCAGAATCCTTCGACAGCATGTTCGCTGCTTCGGTCTTCGCGGAGTCCAACGTGTACTGCGCGTCGTTTTGTGCGTTCTGTAGGCGGGCCTGCATCATGCCGACACCCGCCCCGGCGATCATGCCGAACAATTGGCACATCAGGCCATCCCGCCTTCAGAAGCGAGAGAGAAAGATAAATACATCTGTACTCCTTATTTAATGCTCCGCTGCTAAGCGCGGCGGGGCTGCGTGGTCAGGCTTCTACGTCCGGCTGATTGCGGGACAGGCTCCGCTCGGTTTTGCGACCTACGCGCACCACGCGACAGCAGTTTTCAGTCGGGCAGTTTCAGCGCTGCTCAGCGCGCTCGTACATTCGACTCTGCCCCATCTGCCGCGCCCGTATGAGTAGATCGGGGCCGAATGCAAAGGCACGCTCGCGGTCGCACGTATTGCCCGGCTCGCGCTTGCGGAACTCCACAATCACCTCCGCCAGAATCGCCCGTGTGCGAGCCAGTCCGGCCGCGCTAAGCAAGACCTCCAGCGCACGGTCGTATGCCTGCTCATTCGTCATGCACGTATCCGGGATAGTGCTCAATGCTGTTTCCATGTTCAAACCCTCCTATTGGTGTTCTGTTGGTAACGGGCCGGCCATGCTGCGTTCGGCGCAGAGTTCTACAGGATGGAGAACAGATAGCCGCCCGTGCGCATGCCGCCGAGGATCAAGGTCGGAACCGATAGCCTCGCCGCGCGCGCTCGATGTAGCGGCGATCAATCATTGGAGGCGCAGGCTTCGCCGCCTTTCGAATGACCGCGCGTGCGAAGTCTTCTACGCTGACGCCGCGCATAGCCGCACTTACCGCGAGTGAAGCGCGATTCATACCGTCCAGCCGCTCCGCCTGTTCGATTACGTCCGGCTCGAGTTCTTCCGGCTGCGCCGTCGGAACGCCCAGCGCTGCCAGCCGGCCGAGACGTTCCTGTTCCATGAAGCCCTGCTCGCCGCTCACGCTTTCACCCGCGCACGATACTTCCGCGCGGCCCAGCTCGGAAGCGAGCCCGTACATGCTTCTACTGCTTCCCGCCATACAGCTACCGCCCCTTTCGATGCTCGGGCCTCAAGGCGCTCGAAGTAGGACTGCGCCGTGCCGCTGTGCTCAAGCGGATGTTGAGGGGTCTTGCTCATACTCATCCTCCAAATGTGACGAAGCCCGCACGACGGCGGGCCTCTGGTTGCGGCAGGCGACGCCCGCTCGAAAAGTGACGCGATGAGATACCGCGTGTGTTGTCTGCTGAGGGTCATGAAATTGAATCCCTCGCGGACCGGCTGCGGCCACGACGTGACAGACAGCAGGCTTGTGGCTGGCTGCCATTGCTGGCGCTCCTCGCCTACCTTCGGTGGCTCACCTGACGGGAGCGCGCAACAGATGCAGTCTTGTGTCTGCTGAGGGTCATGAAATGGAATCGCTACCCGGCCGCGCGACCGTGTACCTGTCTGCTTTGTGCAATGAAATTGAATCCATCGTGGCCGGGCTACTGCCAAGGATTCGACAGGCATCGCGGGAGGCGTCGTAACGGGCGCTACGCGACCGAGGCGATGACGTAGGAATGTGCTGACGGGTGCGCAATCAGCCCGTCACAAGCCGACGGAAGCGATGTGAGGGCCGAACTGGAGCGCGCCGCGCAGGTTCATTTTTCAGCCGGGCAGTTTCACGCGTACCCGGGCGTAGCGGCGCGGCCTCCGCTCACTCTCCGAGGATGTCGCCGAGGGCCGCGTCAATCTCAGCAGCAGCCTTACCGGCGGCTTCCGCAGCGGCCTGCACCTCGGCGCACTCCCGCGCTACAAGCACCACCGCCAGCCTCGCATCAGCACGCCGCGAGCACATCGCCGGTAACGGATTCCGCGAGCGATTCCGCTTCCTCTGCCCGGTAACGGTCGCCAGCCGCCCCGCTCGCTGCCGCTCGCCCTCGCCATGCAGCAGCGCCCAGCCGCAGCGCACGCAAGGCGCGCAGCATCTTATCGTCGGCATCCGCCTTGTCTTCCCACGGCTCGGACTGCAACACCCATCCCTCGGTGTCCGCCACCGTTCCAGCCTCGGCCAGCGTCTCATAGCCAGCCTCGCCAGCATTCGCCAGTTCGGTCGCCCGGTCCTCATAGCCGACGAAGAACGCGCCCTTCGCGTCAGCGTGATCCCACTCCGGGCAGACATGCTGACGGATGAATTCCCAAGCGGTTTGGCAATGGTCCGCCATGCTGGAATAGCCGGGCGCAACGGGCAACGCGCGGGCAGGGACGGGCGTATCCTTGCGCGCCGCCTGCCAGTCCACCTCAGCGAAGAATGCGCCCTCCTTGTAGGCTTCTGCGGCGTCGATGTTCGAGTTACGGAGAGCGATGATGTTCGTTTGATTCATGGTCGTTTTGCGGTACTCTGCGGGCGCGCTGGCCCGCGTCGGTTAGGTGATGCCCGGTCTATCCGCCAAGACTGAACCGAGCGTTACTGGGGTGCGTGCGGTGCCAGCGCCCTACTCGGCGGTGCCTCCTTCGGCCCCAGCCGGACCGGCAGCAATCGTGGATTGCGCCGCCTTCATGATGGTCACGTGCGTTGTGCCGTATTCCTTCGCCAGTGAGCGCGCTGACGCACCTCCATCTAGCCTCGCCCGAATCGTGCGCTTCTCGTCCGGCGTGAAACGCTCGGGCCTGCCGCCGACGCGGCCCTCCGCGCGCGCTCGCTCAAGCCCCGCGTGCGTCCGCTCGACGATCAAGTCGCGCTCAAACTGCGCGAACGCAGCGAACATGCGCAGGATGAGATCGCCCGCCGCGCTTGTCACCTCCTGCACGGGCAAGTCCAGCACAACTACCCGGACGCCTGCGGCGCGTAGCGCCTGCACCGTGCCGTCAACGTCGGCAGCATTCCTGCCTAGCCGGTCCAGCTTCGCGACGACAAGCACGTCGCCCGCCTCTAGCTTCTCCACTAGCTTGCGGAACTTCGGGCGCTCCATCGCTGGAACTGTGCCGCTGATAGTCTCAGCACACACACGATGCGGCTCTACCTCATACCCCGCCCGCTTCGCGACAAGCTGCTGGTTCGTCGTGTCCTGATCCTGCGTCGATACGCGGCTGTACAAAAATGTTCGTGACATGGTTCGTGCGTGTGAATCGTCATGGATAGATAACGTGGATAGAATCATCATTCGGATAGAAACCGTTGTCAAGGACTTTCTATCCACCATCGGCGCACCGACTCCCCTGGACACTTAACGAACGTTATCTATCCACGTTTCAGCGAATGTCGCTGCCATGGCGTACATGCCGCAGCAGATAAGGCCCTGCTTTCGGCGTGTTGTAGGCCCGCCAGTGGGCAACGGCGGCACCCTCGACACGCGGCGCGGCTAACCATGTGCGCAGCAGCCCGTATTGAAGCGGATTGGTTGCCCGGCGATCAAAAGCCGCTGGGTAAACGCGCACGCTGGCGCACGGGGGAGCGCGGGTGCGAGCGGGCGGCGTAAGTCCGCGCAGATAAGCACATCAAATTTGGGCCCGAGTACAATCCAACTGCCACTTGCCGCTCTTATCCTCGGAACCATCTCCGCATCCAAGACTACTAAATGACACTAAAGTTCAGCCAACGCTTGGGAATAACGCCGCTGCCCGAGGCATTAAAACCCGACACGATGCCCGATGAGCTACGAAGCTCACTATGGAATGCGTTCTTGGATTGGCAGAGTCGCCAAGATGACGAGGCGCTCCTGAACATCATCTGGCGACACTTCTGGAAACGCCCCGCTGACACAATTCCAATCCGTCGCGGTTATGGAGGTGCTAGCTTCCACGACGCTTGGAAGGTCGTGCGAGATTATTTCTTCCACTCGAACTGGCACGGCGTGTACGATTTCCTAGAGTTCCTTATTCGGATAGGCTATCCCGGCGAACAACTCGGACAAGCTGTAGACAAGGTGCTCGCCCGCGAATTGGCCGCGTATCGCATCGTGAACAGTCAAATTGTCCCGGTCACTTCAACGCAAGAAGTACAGGCGCTAGAACAAGCCTTGTCAGACAAGGGACCATTCGTAGCAGCCAGCGCCCACTTATCCACGGCACTCGGACATCTAAGCAACCGGCAAAATCCCGATTATCGAAACTCGATCAAAGAATCTATTTCTGCCGTTGAGGCAGTTGCCAAAGTCGTCAGCGGGAAAGACAAGGCCGAGCTTGGTGATGCTTTGGCAACGCTGGAGAAAGCCGGCAAACTCCACGCGGCGCTTCGGAAGGGCTATTCTGCACTGTACGGCTACACCAGCGACGCTAACGGTATTCGCCACGCTCTAATGGATGAACCAAACCTCAACGCGGAAGATGCCAAGTACTTCCTCTTGGCCTGCACCGCATTCGTCAATTACTTGAAGACGTTAGCCTGAGCCCGTTTCGGGAAATAACGTAACTGAGCCGCCGCGTACCTAGGAATTCTCATGAGTAAGACCAACAACCAAGCGACCACTCAGGATGGGGAACATGCCAAGCAGTCCGTGCGCCTAGACTTGCCGCCTATGTTTGGGCCAGTCGCAGATGGGAAGGTTGAATGGAAGCGCCTTGAAACGATTGACTACGACTTAATGGGGTATTTGCTCTCGTGCCATCTAATTATTGAGCATTACATGGACGAGTATTTGAAGGCCGAGTTCCCCAGCTTGGATTGGAACGTTGCGAAACTGACATTTGGCCAGCGAATCTCACTACTGAGCACTCAGAATGTTGGGGGCAAGTTCGATTCAACGCCTGCTATTAAACATCTAAACTCGCTACGTAACCGATTCAGTCACCGCATCGACTACACATTGGTGGCGGAGGACATGCTTCCGTTCGTCCATTACATAAAATCCGTTACTCCAGACGCGGACCCACCGCACACACCCAAAGCCATTCTCAGCACATTCACTTGGACGTGCTGCGCTGCGTTCGCCGGGAGCGTCAGCTACATTGCAAGGACTAAAGGAATACGGCACCACGGCCATAGTCAAAGCCCCCGCTGATTGCACGTACGCTAGAATCCCGCCACGCTCTCGCCACAGCGGGAGTGCAGCAGACCCGTATCCGATTCCAACCAAGCGGTTAAAGCGAATTTGTAAGTGCTTGAATAAGCGAAGAATTCTGGCCCGCCCTACACGATTCGAACGTGTGACCTACGGCTTAGAAGGCCGTTGCTCTATCCAACTGAGCTAAGGGCGGTCGGGGAGAAAAGACACGGCGTGACGTGGACCGCATTCGGCATCGGGCTTTTGAGTCACGAGCAGCAGCAACACCGCCCCCTCATAACGACTCAAACCCCGAAACAAAACGGGCCCGACACGAAGCCGAGCCCGAAATTATACCCGATCATCGCACCAGATCACGCGAGACCGGCCCCTGCGGCATCAAACCGGCTGCGGATGCAGCATGAACCAGCCGAGGCAGAACACGCCGGCGATCACGCAATACACGCCGAATGACGCGAGCCGGCCGCGCCCTTCGAAATAGCGCATCAGGAACCGCACGCTCAGGTACGCGGCGATCGCCGTCAGCACGCCGCCGAGCAGCGCATCGGCGAGCTGGTCGCGCGCATGGAACAGCTTCGGCAATTCGAGCACGCCCGCGGCAAAGATGATCGGCGTGCCGAGCAGGAACGAGAATTCCGCGGCCTTTTCCGCCGTCAGCCCGGCCACGTTGCCGGCGATCATCGTCAGCCCGCTGCGCGAGAAGCCCGGAATCAACGCGCCGATCTGCGCGAGGCCCACGAAGAACGCCTGCTTGAACGTCATCTTCTCGGGCGGCTGATGCGCGCGGCTGCGCTGGATGCGATCGCCGACCCACAGCAACACGCCGTTGACGATCAACGCGATCGCGACGATCCGCAGATCGTGAAACACGCGCTCGATTCGCTTCTCGAGCAGCAGCCCGACGATGCCGGTCGGGATCGTGCCGATGATCAGCGCCCACATCAGGTGCCCGTCGTCGTTCTTGCGGCCGCCGAGCTGCGCGAAGAAGCCGCCGATCAGCGCGATCCAGCGCGCGCGGAAGTACCACAGCAGCGCCAGCGCGGTGCCGAGATGGAGCGCGACGAGGAATGGCAGCAGTTGCAGCGCGTGCTTGTCGATGTGCATGCCGAACAGCGCCGGCACGAGCAGCGTATGGCCAAGGCTGCTGACGGGGAAGAGTTCGGTAACGCCCTGCAGGACGCTCAGGAATACCAGAAACCAGAGGCTCACGCGTCGGTCCTTTTAGTGAAGATTAAGCGGGAAGGAAGGCGGACGACGCGATGCGCGTCCTGAAAAACGCGCCCCGATTATGCCGAGCCAGGATTACTGCGCCAAGGCATTTGGCTGGATATTGCGGCGCTGCACACAAACACTTGCAATTTGTAAGCGCGCAGAAAGCAAAAAGCCCGCCATTTGCATGGCGGGCCTGTCGACTTCGGCAGGAATTGCCGTCAGCGGCCGAGCTGATAGAAAAATAATACCGTGCTGCCGGTAAACATGCCGAACAGTGCGATTCCCATTGCCATTGCCAGATCCATGGCCCCCTCCACGAAGTGTCATGACCCGGCAACATCACCGGTTTAGAGGCATTATCCCGACGGTCGACCGTGTTAAAAACTCGCAATTTCCCGAGAAGGGTTTTCCCCGACCGGCCGCGGCCCGATAATGGAACGCCCGTTGCTCCCGTCACCCCGCCCAACCCGATTCGCCATGCCGATCTTCCAGCAACACGACATTCACGAACTTCACGCCGGCCCGTCGCTCGTCCGGGTCGCCCCGCAATTCGGCGGCCGCCTGCTGTCCTGGCACGTCGATGGCGAACCGGTGATCTTCTGGCCGGAAACCGCCGACTGGAGCAACCTCGCACGCGTGCGCGGCGGCAATCCGCTGCTGTTCCCGTTCCTCGGCCGCCACCGCGTCGACGGCGAGATCGGCCGCTGGCGCGACGCAGCCGGCGTCGTCCGCGACCTGCCGATGCACGGTTTCGCGCGCGATCTGCCGTTCGACGCGCACCCGTCGGCCGACGGCGCCGCGCTGTCGATGACGCTCGACGCGAACGATACGCTACGCGCGAGCTACCCGTTCGATTTCCGCTTCGAAACGACCTACCGGCTGGCCGACGCGCATACGCTGGACGTCGCGCTGACGACGACCAATCGCGGCGACACGCCGCTGCCCTATTACGCCGGCCACCATTTCTATTTCGCGCTGCCGCACGGCGAGCGGGCCGACACCGTCCTCGAGCTGCCGCCGACGCACCGTTGCCAACAGCGCGCGGACGGCTCGATCAGCCAGCCCGAACCGGGCCAGGCCCGTTATCGCCTCGACGATCCGGATATCCTCGATCGGTTTCACTGCCTCGACGGCCAGCCGTTGGCGCCGGTGCGCATCGTGATGCCGGGCCGCCGCCGCACGATCGAGATCGCGCTGGACGTGCCGGGCTCGATCCCGTGGTACGCGGTCACGACGTGGACCGAAAAGCCGGATTCGGATTTCTATTGCGTCGAACCGTGGCTCGGCCTGCCCGATGCGATCCACAACGGGCGCGGGCTGCGCATGCTCGCGCCGGGCGCGACCGAGACGGCCACGCTGCGGATCCGCGTCGCGCCGCTCGCCGGCTGATTCGACACGCACCGAACCGGGCGCGGCAGCCGCACCCGCGACCGAAACTGCAGTGCGCGGGTCGAACCCGTTAAAATCTGACGTTTTGTGTTGCCTGCCGCGTCATGCGCGGCGGGGTTTTGCGAGGTTCAATGTTCGGAACAACAACGAAGCGACTCTTCGCAGCCGCCTGCGCCGCCCTGCTCGTCGCGTGCGGCTCCGCGCCCGTCGGCCCCGGGTTCTATCGCGTCGAGCGTGGCGACACGCTGTACAAGATCGCGCGCGACAACCGCACGTCGGTACAGAGCATCGTGCGCTGGAACCAGATGACGAACCCCGACGCGATCGAAGTCGGCCAGGTGCTGCGCGTCGCACCGCCGCCCGGCACGACCACCGCGTCGACGCCGTCGACCGCCGGCACCGGCAGCGCGGGCCGCGCGCGCCCGGCCCCTTCCGCGCCGGTCGAATCGGCCGTGAAGCCGGCCACGAGCATCGCGCTGATCTGGCCGGCGGCCGGCAACGTGGTGCGCACGTTCGACGGCTCGAAATCGAAGGGCATCGACATCGCGAATTCGCCGGGCACGCCGGTGGTCGCGGCCGCGCCGGGTGTCGTGGTCTACGCCGGTAATGGGCTGCGCGGCTACGGCAACCTGATCATCTTGAAGCACAACGCCGATTACCTGACGGCCTATGCGCACAACCGCGCGCTGCTGGTGAAGGAAGGCCAGTCGGTCACGCAGGGGCAATCGATCGCGGAGATGGGCAACAGCGACAGCGATCGCGTCGCGCTGCATTTCGAGCTGCGCTATGGCGGCCGCTCGATCGATCCGTCACGCTACCTGCCGGCGCGCTGAGCGCACGACAGACGACACGCGACGCCGGCGCGCATCGCGTGCCGTCGCGTCGAAAACGGAAAAAATCGAGTCAGCGCTTGCGCAGACGTCCGGTGAAACGGCCGGACAACGGATCGACGTGACGAGCAAACACCACCAGCACCCCGATTCCAATCAGGCTGAACCCCGCAGCTATCAGAAGCAAATCCATGGTCACACCACTGTTTTGTCTTGATCTTATGCGTCATTGTGGAATCGTGCACTGAGCCTCGCCTATTGGACGAGTCCGAACATTCCCTATCAGGAAACACCATTGTGGATTCGTCTGCGTGAATTCCTGATGTAAGCCGTTCACCCGACGCCACGCTCGACACCAGGAGACCGCCCGATGCTGCCCGCCGCCGACTGCTACGACGCGCGCCTCTCCCGCTTCCAGTGGGGCATTCCGGCGCGCTACAACATCGGCGTGGACGTGTGCGACAAATGGGCAGACGGCAGCGGGCGCCTCGCGCTGATCCACGAAACGACGCAAGGCGGCGTTTTCCGCGTCACGCTCGACGACCTGAGGAATGCCTCTAACCGGCTCGCGAACAGCTTTGCGCGTGCCGGCCTGCGGCGCGGCGACCGGATCGGTACCTTTCGCGCGCGACGCCCGCCGACTGGGCATGGAGCGCGCTGCGCGACGCGTGAGCGGCCCGCCCGGCCGGATGGTTTATAGTGGCGCCACGCAGTCTTTCCAAGAAACCGATGTCCTCTGATCAACACGCCGCCGCGGGCGCGTCGCACAGCCCGCTCTACGCCAAACTCCTCGGCGAGACCGCCAAGATCGACTGGTGCGATCTCGAGCGCTTCTTCGCGCAGGGCAAGCTGCTGTCGATCGCACGCGACCTCGATCTCGTCAGCGTCGCGGAAGCCGTCGCCAGCGACGACGCCGAACAGGTCACGCGCTGGCTGTCGTCCGGCCTCGTCGCGCGCATGCCGGCCGAGACCGCCGCCGACTACGCGGCGCGCAATCCGGAGCTGTGGGCGGTCGTCGTCTCGCCGTGGGTCTGCGTGCAGGAACGCGCCTGACGCGTCCGCCATGTCCGACTCCGCGTTACCGCACGGGGACGGCGGCGCCGCGGCCGCCGTCACGCATCGGCGCGTCCTCGCGCTCGCGTTTCCGATCGTCGTCGCGAACCTGACCCAACCGATCCTCGGCGCCGTCGACACGGCCGTCGCCGGCCACCTCGACGGCGCGCAATATCTCGGCGGCGTCGCGCTCGGCGGGCTGTTCTTCAATTTCGTGTTCTGGGGCTTCGGCTTCCTGCGGATGGGGACGACCGGGCTCGTCGCGCAGGCGCATGGCGCCGGCGACGCCGCCGGGATCCGCCTGAACCTGCTGCGCGCGCTGATCGTCGCGTTCGCGCTCGGCGCCGCGGTGCTGGCGCTGCAGGTGCCGCTGCTGTCGTTCGCGCTGTCCGCGCTCGGCGGCAGCGATGCGGTCCGGGCGACAGCCTTCGCATACAGCCATGCACGGATCTGGAGCGCACCGTTCGCGCTCGCGAATTACGTGGTGCTCGGCTACCTGCTCGGCATGCAGCGCGTGCGGCTCGCGCTCGTCGCGCAGGTGTTCATCAACGCGGTGAACATCGCCGCCGTGCTGCTCTACGTGTACGGCTTCGGCTGGGGCATCGCGGGTATCGGCGCGGCGACCGCCACCGCGGACGCATGCGGCTTCGCGCTCGGCGCGTGGATGCTGTGGCGGCTGCGGCCGCGCGGCCTTGCACCGCTCGCGGTACGCGCGCTTGCCGACCGCGTCGCGCTCAAGCGGCTGATCGCGCTCAATCGCGACATCTTCCTGCGCACGCTGTGCCTGCTCGGCGCGTTCGGCTGGTTCGCGCATCTCGGCGCGAAACAGGGCGACGCGACGCTCGCCGCGAATGCACTATTGCTGAATTTCCAGACCTTCATGGCGTACGGTCTCGACGGCTTCGCGCATGCGGCCGAGGCGCTCGTCGGCGCGGCGGCCGGCGCGCGCGATCGCCGCGCATTCCGGCAAGCCGTGCGCGTCACGCTGTTCTGGTCGGCACTCGGCGCGCTGCTGTTCGCGCTCGTTTACTGGGCGGCGGGCGGCTGGATCGTCGCGCGCCTGACCGATCAGGTCGAGATCCGCGCCGTCGCGCTGCGCTACCTGCCGTGGGCCGCGATCTCGCCGATCGTGTCGGTCTGGGGTTTCCTGCTCGACGGCGTGTTCATCGGCGCGACGCAGACGCAATCGCTGATGCGCGCGATGGTCGTGTCGTTGTCGATCTTCATCGCGGCCACGCTCGCCGCCGTCGGCACATTCGGCAATCACGGCCTCTGGTTTGCGCTGCTCCTGTTCATGGCCGCGCGCGGCGCGACGCTCGCGCGCTACCTGCCGGCGCTGTTGCGGCGCATTGGTGCGGACCCGCAGGCCGCGTCCGCGACCCGCGCGTGACGGCGAGCGCGGCCGAGCGTTACTGCACCGGCTTCGGCGACGGCGCGTCGAGCATCGACGGCGGCGTCATGTCGGTCGGCACGCCGTGATAGTCGGCAGGATCTTCCGGTGGGTGGCCGCGGCGCGCCTGGCGAGGATCGCTGCTGCAGGCGGCAAGGAGGGATGCGGCCAGCACGGCCAGCATGAAACGGGTCATCAGGTAGAGCTCCGGAAAACGGCGCGCCCATCGCACGCCGGGACCGCGCCGAGTCTAGCGGAAATCCGGTTTCGGGGTTGCGCCGCACATGTCCTACTATGTACGCATGGCGCTGTGCCGTTGAAAGGAGGCTGCCATGTCGTCTGAAGAAATTGCGGGCCTGATCGGCCTGTTCATCGGTCTGATGGTGCTCGTCGCGCTGTCGTACTTCGAGTCGCGCGAATACAAGCGCAGCCACGAAGGCGAAGGGATGATCCACCACTGGATGGCGGAACACCATCTGCTCGACTGGCGGCGCAAGCACTGAGCGCGTCGCTGCTGCTCGGCCCTCCCCGGGCCGTCGCGAACGTGCCGCACCGCGGCACGATGAGCGTCGCGTATCGCTGAAATTATCAGGGCCGATACATATACATGCGCCAGATACACGAACGCCGTCGCGCAGCACTTGCCACGCGACGGCGTTCGCTTGCGTGCGCCGCGCCTCAGAGGCGCGATACGGTTCAGACCGCTCAGCCCAGGAAGTGGCGTGCGTAGCGCGCGTTGATGTCCGACAGGCGGAACAGCGTCAGGAAATCCGCGCAGTTGAAGTCGGGATCCCAGGCCGGTGCGCCGCAAATCTTCGCACCGAGACGCAGGTAACCCTTGATCAGCGGCGGCGGCGCGACGGCGGTGCCCGTCTGCAGTTCGTCGACCGGCAGGGCCGTGTGCGGGAACGCGCGATACTCGGGCGCCGTCAGCGAGCCGGCCGACAGCGACTGGTACAGGTTGGCCGCGTAGTGGCCGCCGTCGGCCATCGACACGCTCGCGCAGCCCAGCATCGTTTCGTAGCCGTTCTGCATCATGTACGCGCCCAGGCCGCCCCACAGCGCCATGATGACGGCGCCGCTGCGGTAGTCGCTGTGCACGCACGAGCGGCCGACCTCGACCATCTTGCCGCGCAGATGCGTGAGGCGCGACAGGTCGAATTCGCCTTCGGCGTAGAGACGGCCGACACGTGCCGCCTGGTGCGGCGGCAGCACGCGGTACGTGCCGACGACTTTCAGCGTGTCGAGATCGCGGACCAGCAGGTGGTCGCAATACGCGTCGAACGGATCGACATCGAGACCGGACGGGCCGCTGACCTGCGCGCCCATCTCTTCGGCGAACACGCTGTAGCGCAGGCGCTGGGCTTCGCGCAATTCGTCTTCCGTACGCGCCCATGCGGCGCGCAGGCGATACTCCGATGTGACGGTTTCACTGGCGCGCGGCAGGTGGCGCCGCGACATGTCGAGGGGCAGCGAGGCAAAAGGGAGCGTAGGCGTCGGCAGTTCTCGCATTAGGCTTTCCTGATCGTAAGGAATAGGACGACATGCCCGCCAATGTAGTAACCGGCCGTGACCGTTATGTGGCACGACCGTGTCTTTTCAATGACGTGTCGCCGAATTGACTTTAGCAGAAAGCTTGCGAAACCGTACGATCAATCCCTTCAAACCCATTCAGGCGGGCTTCACACCAGTTCGGGCGTCAGCACCGCGCGCAGCACGGCCTGCCGGCTGCCGTCGCGCGTGCGGCTCGCGAGCCACACGATTCCGCCCTTCTTGACGCTCCAGCTGTCGTCGCCGCCGACGATCAATTGCGCGGCGACGCTGCCGAGCGTCGGCTGGTGGCCGACGATCACGACCGTCGGCGCGATGCCTTCCGGCCAGCCGGCCGCCGCGAGCACATCGTCGACGCTGCCGCCCGGCGCGAGTGCGTCGACGGTCCGGTACTGGTCGGTCAGCGCCTCGACGGTCTGCACGGTGCGCGCCGCCGGGCTCGCGAGGATCACGGTATTCGTCTCCAGCCGGCCGCGCAGCCATTTGGCCATTGCCTGCGCGTCCTTGCGGCCGCGCACGGTCAGCTGGCGCGCGAGATCGCTCGCCGCGTAGTCTTCGGCTTCGGCGTGGCGCCACAGGATCAGATTCATCATGATGTTCTCCTTGCTTCGGCGAGCGGCCGCGCGCGCATGCGCTCGGGCCGGCCGATCATCATGGGAATTGTCGCAAATCGCGGGCGGTTCGCGGTCGCGACAATCGCGGGCGGTTCGCGGTCGCGACATTTACCCGCATATCGTGATTGACCGGATCGGCCATTCGACGTTATTATCTTTGGCTCGTCGGAGCGTAGCGCAGCCTGGTAGCGCATCTGATTTGGGATCAGAGGGTCGTAGGTTCGAATCCTATCGCTCCGACCAAAGGAATCAAGGGGTTACATGCCAAAAGCGTGTAACCCCTTTTTCCGTTTACGGGTGATTTTTAGAGCCCTTGAATCGCCCACTCGTTTTCACGGCTAGCTGCAATGCAGCCAACCACGAACCACCCGCCACGCCTGCGCATCTCCCACCTCGCGCACGGAACTTGCTGGAACACGCGATAATACGTGTGAACAACCTGCAACCGCGCATGAAAAACAACATTCTCAAGCCAGCTCTCTGCGCGTCGCTGCTCGTGCTCGCCACCGCCGGCCCTGCGTCGGCGAAAGCGCTCGACGACGCGCTCGATTGCCATTCGACCGGCCACAAGTTCGTCGCGCCGCTGCTCGCGGCCGGCGACATCCAGTCGGAGCCGATGCACGTCGAATCGAATTCGGTCAATGCGTTCCGCACGAACCGCGCGCTGACGGCGTACGGCTTCGGCGTCTACGTCGTGCTCGGCTACCAGGCGAGCGACCCGATCTTCCGTCCGGGCGACGGCAAGCCGATCGGCGACTGGGCGTACGGTGTCGTCGTGCGCGGCACGAAGAGCGCGGTCGAGGAAGCCGTGCACAAGGCCGGCAGCGACGCAACCGTCAAACAGGCGTTCCCGTTCCTGACCGCGATTGTCTGCTCGTCGGATTGAGCGGACCGTCAGCACCCGCGCTGCGCGGCCGCTGACGATCGTACGGGGGGGCGACACCTTGCGAGTGCCACCATCGAAGTATCCGCCGGGCCCGAGTCACCCTCCCGGCCCCGCAATCGCCCTGTCACGCGCCGGTATAAACCACGCGATACGGGATACCGACCTTCTCCCACTCCGCCGCCTCCTGACTGAGGCTGTAGTCGGTCAGCGGGTTCTGCTCGACCCAGGCGCTCGGCAGACGCACCTCGTACCCGCCCTTCTTCATCTGCGAAACGGAAATATCGGGCAGCCCCGCATCGGTCCGGCGCCGGCACAGTAGCGCCGCGAGCCGCAGGCAGAACAGCAGCGGCCACTCGACCTCGCGCGCCTGCGACAGCTTGCCGAGCTTGCCCGCATGGCCGAGCACGAGCGCGGCGAGCCGCGCCTGGTCGGTGCGCGAGAAACCCGGCATGTCCGCGTTGCTCGCGATATAGGCCGAATGCTTGTGATACGCGCTGTGCGAGATCGACAGGCCGATTTCGTGCAACGCGGCCGCCCAGCCGAGAAACATCCGCCCTTCCTCGCGCGCTTCCTCGTCGTCTTCCTCGAGCTCGTCGTAGAAACGCACCGCGAGCGCGCCGATCCGCCCGGCCTGCGCACGATCGACGCCGTAGCGGCGCGTGAAACCCTCGACGGTCACCGCGCGCATGTCCTCGTGCTGCGTCCGGCCGAGCAAGTCGTACAGCACGCCGAGGCGCAGCGCGCCGTCGGTCGTATCGACGTAGTCGACGCCCAGCTCCTCGAACACCGCCAGCATGATCGCGAGGCCGCCCGCGAGCACCGGCACGCGGTCGGGCTTCAGCGCGATCAGCTTCAGCCGGTTGACGTTCTCCGACTTGATCAGCGCACGCTTCAACCGCTCGAGGCCGCCGCGCGAAATGCCGTGCGTGATGCCCGGATCGTTGAAGCCGTTCGCCTCGACGAGCTCCGCGAGCGCGCGCGCGGTGCCGGACGAACCGATCGCCTGGTCCCAGCCGGCCTTCTTGTATTCGCTCGAAATGATCTGGATCTCGCGCTTGGCCGCGAGCTCGGCCTGCCGCATCGTGTATTCGTCGACGTTGCCGGCCGGGAAGAAGGTGCGACTATGGCTCACGCAGCCGATATAGAGGCTCTCCATCACGATCGGCGTGTAGTGCGAGCCGATGATGAATTCGGTCGAGCCGCCGCCGATGTCGACGACGAGCCGCTTGCCGGCGCTCGCCGGCACCGAGTGCGCGGCGCCCGCATAGATGAGGCGCGCCTCTTCGCGGCCCGCGATTACTTCGATCGGGAACCCGAGCGCCGCCTCGGCCTCGCCGAGGAATTCGGGGGCGTTCTTCGCGACGCGCAGCGTGTTGGTCGCCACCGCGCGCACATGATCGGGATGGAAGTCGCGCAGGCGCTCGCCGAACCGCTTGAGCGCCTCCCAGCCACGCTCCTGCGACGCGCGATCGAGCATCTTGTCGCTCGACAGCCCCGCCGCCAGCCGAACCGGCTCGCGCAGCGCGTCGACGGGATAGATCTGGCTGCCCGCCGGCGTTTCCTCGACGCGCCCGACGATCAGCCGGAAGCTGTTCGAGCCGAGATCCACGGCAGCCAGCAAGTGGGGAGTTGTAACCATCAGAAGGGGGCTCCGTGCGCGTTCTTTCGCGGCAGCCGTGCCGGCAACCGCGGGCGATCAATCAAAGGCGACATTTTAAGCGTGGAACGCTTGCCGTTGCCACGCTTCACGGGCATGCACACTGCTTCATTCCATATAGCCGAAACATTTATGCGACGAAAGGGTTCGGGCGTAGAATTTCCCGATATAAAACCATGATTGTCATCAGCACGTCATCGTACCGTGAGAGTTTCCGAGCGTCCTTTCGAATCATCGCCTGAATCATCCCCTACTCTGCCGATGTCCGTCCGTTACCCGCTTCTCAATCGTGAACTCGGCATCCTCGGTTTCAACGAGCGCGTGCTGGCCCAGGCGGCCGACCCGCAAGTCCCGTTGCTCGAGCGCCTGCGCTTCATCTGCATCACCAGCAGCAACCTCGACGAATTCTTCGAAGTCCGGATGGCCGGCCTGCAGGAGCAGATCCGCGACAACCCCGGCGCGCTGACGCCCGACGGCATGTCGTTGCAGCACGCTTACGATCTCGTCGTCGAACGCGCGCAGCGGCTCGTGCATCGACAGTACACGATGCTGCACGAAACCGTGCTGCCGGCGCTCGAACAGGAAGGCATCTACTTCCATGCGAGCGACACGTGGAACGACGAGCAGCTCGAATGGGCGCGACGCTACTTCCTCGACGAACTGCTGCCCGTGCTGACGCCGATCGGCCTCGATCCGGCCCACCCATTCCCGCGCGTGCTGAACAAGAGCCTGAACTTCGTCGTCGAGCTCGAAGGCCGCGACGCGTTCGGCCGCCAGGCCGTGATGGGGATCGTGCAGGCGCCGCGTGCACTGCCGCGCGTGGTGCGCATGCCGCATGCGCTGTCGGGTTTCGAGCACGGCTTCGTGCTGTTGAGCTCGTTCATGCAGCGCTTCGTCGGCGAACTCTTCCCGCAACTCGTCGTGAAGAGCTGCAACCAGTTCCGCATCACGCGCAACAGCGAGCTGTTCGTCGACGAAGACGAAATCACCAACCTGCGTGTCGCGCTGCAGGGCGAGTTGCCCGCGCGCCACCTCGGCAACGCGGTACGCCTCGAAGTGTCGGCCGACACGCCGCTGCACATCGTGCGGCGCCTGCTCGAGGAAAGCGAACTCGGCGACAAGGACTGCTATCGCGTGGCCGGCTCCGTGAACCTCGTGCGGCTGATGCAGATTCCCGATCTCGTCGATCGCCCCGACCTGAAGTTCGCGCCGTTCACCGCGTCGACGCCGTCGGCCATCGCCAACGCGCCGACGATGTTCGACGCGATCGACGCCGGCGACCTCCTGCTGCACCACCCGTACGAGAGCTTCCAGCCCGTGCTCGAACTGCTGCAGCAGGCCGCGAAGGACCCGAGCGTCGTCGCGATCAAGCAGACGATCTACCGCACCGGCACCGACTCGCCGCTGATGGACGCGCTGATGGAAGCCGCGCGCAACGGCAAGGAAGTGACCGTCGTCGTCGAGCTGCTCGCGCGCTTCGACGAGGAAACCAACATCAACTGGGCGTCGCAGCTCGAAGCCGTCGGCGCGCATGTCGTGTACGGCGTGGTCGGCCACAAGTGCCACGCGAAGATGATGCTGATCGTGCGGCGCGTCGTGCAGGCCGGCAAGGCGTCGCTGCGCCGCTACGTGCACCTCGGCACCGGCAACTACCATCCGCGCACCGCGCGCCTCTACACCGACTTCGGGCTGATGACGGCCGACCAGAAGATCTGCGAGGACGTGCATCACGTGTTCCAGCAACTGACCGGCATCGGCGGCGAACTGACGCTGCACGAGCTGTGGCAGTCGCCGTTCACGCTGCATCCGCGCATCATCGATTCGATCCGCGCGGAGATCGACAATGCGCAGGCCGGCAAGCGCGCGCGCATCGTCGCGAAAATGAACGCGCTGCTGGAGCCGTCGGTGATCGCCGCGCTGTACGAAGCGTCGCAGGCCGGCGTCAAGGTCGACCTGATCGTGCGCGGCGTCTGCGCGCTGAAGCCCGGCGTGCCGGGGCTGTCGGACAACATCACGGTGCGCTCGATCGTCGGCCGCTTCCTCGAACACCACCGCATCTACTATTTCCATGCGGGCGGCGCCGAGGACGTCTATCTGTCGAGCGCCGACTGGATGGACCGCAACCTGTTCCGCCGGGTCGAAGTCGCGTTCCCGATCCGCGAGCGCAAGCTCAAGCGGCGCGTGATCGCCGAAGGGCTGTCGGTGTGCCTCGGCGACAACCAGTCGGCATGGCAGATGCACAGCGACGGTCACTATCGCCGGCGCCGCACCGGCAAGACGATCCGCAACGCACAGCTCGGGCTGCTCGCGAAGTTCTGCTCGTGAGCCGTCGGCGCGATACGAGTCGCGCCGACGCTTCGCCATGAAAAAAGCAGCCCTCGGGCCGTTTTTGAACACCGAACCGCTACGCGATCATGCTTCGTAAGCGGCCGGCCGGATCGCGATGACCCGCGAGCCCGGAAACCGCGCGGTGAACGTACTGCCGCGCCCTTCCTCGCTCTGCACGTACAAATGCGCATCGTGCCGCTGCAGCACGTGCTTGACGATCGCGAGCCCGAGGCCCGTGCCGCCGGTGTCGCGCGACCGGCTGCGATCGACACGGTAGAAGCGCTCGGTGAGCCGTGGCAGATCGGCGGCCGGAATCCCGAAGCCGCTGTCCGTGACGGAAAACACGCCCTGTGCGCCCTCGCGCCGCCACGACACGACGATCTTGCCGCCGTCCGGCGTATAGCGGATCGCGTTCGTGACGAGATTCGCGAACGCGCTGAACAACTCCGTCTGCGCACCGGTGACGCCGAGCGTCTCGTCGATCGAGAACGCGATGTCGTGATGCCCGTTCGACAGCGTGTGCGCATCTTCCTTCAGATGGTCGAACACCGCACGCATGTCGATCGCGTGATCGACCGGCGGCTTGCTCTCGCCTTCCAGCTTCGCGAGCACCAGCAGGTCGGTCACGATGTGCCGCATCCGCGACGCCTGCTGCTCCATCATGTCGAGATAGCGCGCGCGGTCCTCCTCGTTCAGCGGCAGCTCGCGCATCGTCTCGAGGAAGCCCGACAGCACGGTGAGCGGCGTCTTCAGCTCGTGCGACACGTTCGCGACGAAGTCGCGCCGCATCGCGTCGGTGCGCTCGAGCTCGGTGATGTCCTGCGTGAGCAGCAGCTTGCGGTTCTCGCCGTACGGAAACACCTGCACGGCCAGCACGTTCTGCCGCGAGTCGCCCATGCCGCGCATCAGCAGCGTGTCCTCGTAATGCTGCGCATTGAGGTAGCGGACGAAATCGGGATGACGCACCAGGTTCGTGATGTGCTGGCGCAGGTCGCGCTTCGCATCGAGGCCGAAATGGACTTCGGCGATCGCGTTGCACCACTCGATCTGGTCGTGGTCGTCGAGCATCGCGACGCCGTTCGGCGAGGCCTGGATCGCCTGGATGAAACGCGAATGCTGCTGCTCGACCTGTCGCACCTGCGCATGCCACTGCTTCGCGAGTTTGTGCAGCCGATAGTAGATCTCGCCCCAGATGCCCGGCGCGCTCGGCACTTCGCCGTAGACGGGCGCATCGAGCAGGCGCCACAGACGCTGCGTATGGAAGGTGCTGAAAAAGCCCTGCGCGACCAGCATCACGACCACGAACACAAGGCCCGCGGTCGGGCCGGCGAACACGCCGACCAGCACGCCGATCAGCACGAGCAGCACGAGCGACACCAGGAAGCGCGCCCAGATGATGTTCATGATTCAGCGTCCGAAAGAAGGAGCGGCAGCCGCGGCACGCGGCATGCCCGAATACGTTACGCGTGCTTGGCGAGGCGGTAGCCGCTGCCGCGCACGGTTTCGATCATCGCATCGCAGCCGGCCGGTTTCAAGGCCGCGCGCAATCGTTTGATGTGCACGTCAACGGTGCGCTCCTCGACGAACACGTGGTCGCCCCACACCTGGTCGAGCAGTTGCGTGCGGCTGTGCACGCGCTCCGGATGCGTCATGAAGAAATGCAGCAGGCGAAACTCGGTCGGGCCGAGATCGAGCTTGATCTCGCTGCCGTCCCCATGTGCGGCGACGCGATGCGTGGCCGGGTCGAGGCGCAGCCCGTTGATCGACACGACGTCCTCGGTCAGCTGCGGCGCGCGGCGGCGCAGCACCGCCTTGATGCGCGCCATCAGTTCCTTCGGCGAGAACGGCTTCGTCACGTAGTCGTCCGCGCCGATTTCGAGGCCGAGCACCTTGTCCTGCTCGTCGCCGCGCGCGGTGAGCATGATGATCGGGATGTGCTTGGTCCGTTCGTTGTTGCGCAGGTCGCGCGCGAACGCGATGCCGGACTTGCCCGGCAGCATCCAGTCGAGCAGCACGAGATCGGGCAGCACGTCGCTGATCAGGTTCTGCGCCTGTTCGGCGTTGTACGCGCGGATCGGGCAGTGACCGGCGTGCTGGAGATTCACCGAGATCAGTTCGGAAATCGCGGGCTCATCTTCAACGACGAGAATGTTGCTGGGCATCGGCACCTCTGTTCTTCCTATGGAGTCGATTAACTGTTGGCTTCGCGATCGAGCGTGTCGCGCGGCTGGTGCCGCACGTCGGTGCCCTTCACGATGTAGATGATGAATTCGGCGATGTTCTTCGCGTGGTCGCCGATCCGTTCGATCGCCTTCGCGATGAAGAGATAATCGAGGCCCACCGAGATCGTGCGCGGATCTTCCTGCATGTACGACACGAGCTTGCGCACGAACGCGCGGAATTCCATGTCGATTTCCTTGTCGTCCTTGACGATCTGCGCGGCGGCCACCGTGTCGAGGCGCGCGAATGCGTCGAGCGCGCGGCGCAGGATCGTCACGGCCATCTCGCCCGACACCTTGATTTCGGCGATGTTGACCGCGCGTGCGGCCGGCTCGTCGACCAGGCGGCGCACACGCTTGGCGATCTTCTCGGCTTCGTCGCCGGCGCGCTCGAGGTTCGTAATCGTTTTCGAAATCGACATCAAAAGACGCAGGTCGCGCGCGGCAGGCTGCCTCCGCGCGATGATGTTGCCGCATTCCTGGTCGATGTCCACTTCCATCGCGTTCAGCGTTTCCTCGGCCGCGATCACCTTCTCGGCCGTATCGCGATCGAACTCGTTCAGCGCGCGCATCGCGCCGACGATCTGCGATTCGACGAGTCCGCCCATTTCCAGCACTTTCGACGACACGGCATTCAGGTCCGCGTCGAACTGGCTCGACAGATGTTTATCCGACATGGTTGTTGTTCTCCGTCATCAGCCGAAGCGGCCGGTGATGTAGTCTTCCGTTTCCTTGCGCACCGGCTTGATGAAGATCTTTTCGGTGTCGCCGAACTCGATCAGCTCGCCCAGGTACATGTAGGCCGTGTAATCCGAGCAGCGTGCGGCCTGCTGCATGTTGTGCGTGACGATCACGACCGTGTAGTCGCTCTTCAGCTCCGCGATCAGCTCTTCGATGCGGCCCGTCGAGATCGGGTCGAGCGCCGAGCACGGTTCGTCGAGCAGCAGCACTTCCGGACGGATCGCGATGCCGCGCGCGATGCACAGACGCTGCTGCTGGCCGCCCGACAGCCCGTAGCCGCTCTGGCCCAGCTTGTCCTTCACTTCGTTCCACAGCGCGGCCTTCGTGAGCGCCCACTCGACACGGTCGTCCATTTCCGAGCGCGTGAGCTTTTCGAACATCTTCACGCCGAACGCGATGTTGTCGTAGATCGACATCGGGAACGGGGTCGGCTTCTGGAACACCATGCCGATCCGCGCGCGCAGCAGCGAGATGTCGCGCTTCGTCGTCAGCAGGTTCTCGCCGTCCATCAGGATTTCGCCTTCGGCGCGCTGCTCCGGATAGAGCGCGAACATCTTGTTGAACGTGCGCAGCAGCGTCGACTTGCCGCAGCCCGACGGGCCGATGAACGCCGTCACCTTCCCTTCGGGAATGCGCAGGTTGATGTTCTTCAGCGCGTGGAACTTGTTGTAGAAGAAATTGAGGTTGTTGACCTCGATCTTCGCGTTCAGCGGCGCGAGCGGACGGCCGTGCGCCGCGTCTTGCGTGCCGGCGGGCGCAGCGGTGCGCTCGACGGGATTCAGGTGGCTTTCTGCCATATTCATCGGATTGCTCCGCCGTTACTTTTTCGAGAAGATCGAGCGCGCCAGGACGTTCAGTCCGAGCACCCCGAGCGTAATCAGGAACACGCCCGCCCATGCGAGCGACTGCCATTCCGCGAACGGGCTCATCGCGAACTTGTAGATCGTGACCGGCAGGTTCGCCATCGGCTGGCTCATGTCGACCGAGAAGAACTGGTTCGACAGCGCGGTAAACAGCAGCGGCGCCGTTTCGCCGGCGATCCGCGCGACCGCGAGCAGCACGCCCGTCACGATCCCGCCGACCGACGCGCGCAGCGTGATCTTCAGCACCATGCGCCACTTCGGCGTGCCGAGCGCGACGGCCGCTTCGCGCAGCGCGTTCGGCACGAGCTTCAGCATGTTCTCGGTCGTGCGGATCACGATCGGGATCTGCAGCAGCGCCAGCGCGATCACGCCGGCCCAACCGGAGAAGCGCCCCGACTTCGCGACGACGATCGCGTACACGAACAGGCCGATCACGATCGACGGCGCGGACAGCAGGATGTCGTTGATGAAGCGGATCGTGCTCGCCAGCAGGTTCTTCTGCCCGTATTCGGCGAGATAGACGCCCGCGAGGATGCCGATCGGCGTGCCGACCAGCGTGCCGAAGCCGCACAGCAGCAGGCTGCCGACGATCGCGTTCGCGAGACCGCCGCCTTCCGTGTTCGGCGCCGGCGTCGATTCGGTGAACAGTTGCAGCGACAGGCCGCCGACGCCGAGGTGCACCGTCGTGTAGAGAATCCACACGAGCCACAGCAGGCCGAAGGCCATCGCGCCGAGCGACGCGGTGAGCGCGATCGCGTTGACGACCTTGCGCTTGCGCTGCAGGCGGTTGCGCATCGCGTCGAGCGCGGCGCCGCTCGGCCCCGGGAAATTCATGATGGGCTCGCTCATTTCTTGCCCTCTCCCTTCTCGAGACGAAGCAGCAGCAGTTTGGAGATGGACAGCACGATGAACGTGATCACGAACAGGATCAGGCCGAGCTCCATCAGCGCGGACGTGTGCAGGCCCGGCTGCGCTTCCGCGAATTCGTTCGCGAGCGCCGACGTGATGCTGTTGCCCGGCGCGAACAGCGACACGCTGTCGAGCAGGTTCGTGTTGCCGATCACGAAGGTCACGGCCATCGTTTCGCCGAGCGCGCGGCCGAGGCCGAGCATCACGCCGCCGATCACGCCGGTCTTCGTATAGGGCAGCACGACCTTCCACATCACTTCCCAGGTCGTGCAGCCGATCCCGTATGCCGATTCCTTCAGCAGCACCGGCGTGACCTCGAACACGTCGCGCATCACCGACGCGATGTACGGGATGATCATGATCGCGAGAATCACGCCGGCCGCGAGGATGCCGATGCCGATCGGCGCGCCGGACGTCAGCGGGCCGAGCACCCACACGTCCTTGAGCAGCCGGCCGATGGGCTTCTGGAAGTATTCGGCGAAGATCGGCGCGAACACGAGCAGCCCCCACATGCCGTACACGATCGACGGAATCGCGGCGAGCAGCTCGATCGCGATGCCGAGCGGACGGCGCAGCCACACGGGCGCGAGCTCGGTGAGGAACAGCGCGATGCCGAAACTGACCGGCACCGCGATGACGAGTGCAATGATCGACGTCACGATCGTGCCGTAGATCGGCACGAGTGCGCCGTAGATGTCCGAGTTGGGATCCCACTCGGATTGCCACAGGAAGCCGAGGCCGAACTTCTGGATGGTCGGCAGCGACGCAATGATCAGGGAAATGATGATCCCGCCGAGCAGCAGCAGGGTCACGATCGCGGCGAGCCGCGCAAGGCCGCCGAACAGGACATCCCCGAGACGGCTCGGCGCGCGCTGCTGCGCACTGTCGGGCGATCGGGAGGACGGGTATGAAATATCAGACATGGGTGCCTGCTTTTGATCGCCGGGCGCCGTAACGCCCGGCTTTACCGCACACACTGCCCGACCGGCACGGCCGGGCAGCGAACCGCTGGATGGCTTACTCGGCGGCGACCGGCTTGCCCGAAGCGTCCGTCACCTTCGTCTTCCACTGCTTGCGGATTTCCGTCTCGACCGTCGCCGGCAGCGAGATGTAGTCGAGGCTGTCGGCAGCCTTCTCGCCGTTCTTGAACGCCCAGCTGAAGAACTTCAGCGTTTCCGCGCCCTGCTCCGGCTTGTCCTGCTTCGCGTGCAGCAGCACGAACGTCGCGCCGACGACCGGCCACGCGTCCTTGCCCGGCTGGTTCGTCAGGATCTGGTAGAACGACTTCGACCAGTTCGCGCCGGCTGCAGCGGCCTTGAACGTTTCCGTCTTCGGCTCGACCACCGTGCCCGTCGAATTCTTCAGCGCAGTGTAGGTCATGTTGTTCTTCTTCGCGTACGCCCACTCGACGTAGCCGATCGCGCCCGGCAGGCGCTGCACGAAGGCCGCGACGCCGTCGTTGCCCTTGCCGCCCGTGCCCGTCGGCCAGTTGACCGTCGTGCCTTCGCCGATCTTCGACTTCCACTCGTCGTTGACCTTCGACAGGTAGTTCGTCCAGATGAAGCTCGTGCCCGAGCCGTCGGCGCGGCGGACCACGGCGATGTCCGTATCCGGCAGCTTGACCTTCGGGTTCAGCGCGGCGATCGCCGGGTCGTTCCACTTCTTGATCTTGCCGAGGTAGATGTCGCCGAGCACCGGGCCCGACAGCGTCAGTTCGCCGGCCTTCACGCCCGGCACGTTGACGACCGGCACCACGCCGCCGACCACCGTCGGGAACTGGAACAGGCCTTCCTTCGCGAGATCTTCGTCCTTCAGCGGCGCGTCCGAACCGGCAAAATCGACCGTCTTCGCGTTGATCTGCTTCAGGCCGCCCGACGAGCCGATGCCTTGGTAGTTGACCTTCGCGCCGCCGGACTGCTGGTAGTCGGCAGCCCATTTCGTATAGATCGGCATCGCGAACGTGCTGCCTGCGCCCGTGATGTCGGCAGCTTGAGCGGCGACGGCGAAAAGCGCGCCAGCCAGGCCGGCAATCGCGGTTTGCATCAATTTCATGAGACCTCCAGTGTGTGAGCGGATGACTACGGCACCGCGAAGGTTAGGGGCTGCTCATGACGGTAATGTGACAATCGATGAAACTGGCGTGACAGTAACATGACTGGTTGAAAGGGAATATCGGGGCGCGCGTCGGGGCGCGGGAGCGGCGCTGGCGGCAAGAATCGCCTGGCTCGAAGGGAGGGGATGAACGCCGTTTCAACGGCGTGCGAGCGCATCGTAGCGCGGCGTCGGACGGACGGGAAGCCCGGTCCGGCCGGAAGTCTGATTCGGGGTCTGATGCCGGCTTCGATGGAAGGGATGCGTTTACCGAAGCCTGCTTCTATTAGGTAACGCAAACCTTTGCGTCTGACAAAAACGACGGCGCTCGAGGGCGCCGCACACACATTCGTCGGGAGCCAGCGCGCGGGCGGCCGGACCGCCGCGCGCGCCCCCCCGGTCAGGCAGTCGCCGCGCGCACCGCGTCGGCGATCGTCTCCGCATGGCGCACCGCATCGGCCGCCTGCTGTGCTTCGACCATCACGCGCAGCACGGGCTCGGTGCCCGACGCGCGGATCAGCACGCGGCCGCTGCCGGCGAGCGCGGCCTCGGCCGCATCGATCGCCGCGCGAATCGACGCGCTGCCCTTCCAGTCGGCGCCCGGCTTCATCCGCACGTTGATCAGCTTCTGCGGGAACAGCGTGACGCCGTCGAGCATCTGCGCGAGCGTGCGGCCGCTGCGTTTCAGCGCGGCCAGCACGAGCAGCGCCGACACGATGCCGTCGCCGGTCGTATGCCGGTCGAGCGACAGGATGTGGCCCGACCCTTCCGCGCCGAGCTGCCAGCCGTGCTCGCGCAACTGCTCGAGCACGTAGCGGTCGCCGACCGCCGCGCGGACGAACTTCACGCCCTCGCGCTGCAGCGCGACTTCGACGGCAAGGTTCGTCATCAGCGTGCCGACCGCGCCTTCGACCTTGCCGTCGGTCGCGATCCGGTCCTTCACGAGCACGTAGAGCAGCTCGTCGCCGTTGTACAGGCGACCGGTCGCGTCCACGACCTGCAGACGATCGGCGTCGCCGTCGAGCGCGATGCCGAGATCGGCATGGTTCGCCCGCACCGCGCGCACCAGCGCGTCGGGCGCGGTCGCGCCGACGCCGTCGTTGATGTTGAAGCCGTTCGGCGCGACGCCGATCGGAATGACGTCCGCGCCGAGTTCGTGGAACACGTGCGGCGCGATCTGGTACGCGGCGCCGTGCGCGCAATCGATCACGAGCTTCAGCCCGCGCAGGTCGAACGCGGCCGGGAACGTGCTCTTGCAGAACTCGATGTAGCGGCCGGCTGCGTCGTCGAGGCGGCGGGCCTTGCCGAGGCCGTCCGACGGCGCGCATTCGAGCGGCTTGTCGAGCCACGCTTCGATCGCGGCCTCGGTGTCGTCGGGCAGCTTGTTGCCGTCGGCCGAGAAAAACTTGATCCCGTTGTCGTGATACGGGTTGTGCGACGCGCTGATCACGACACCGGCCGACAGACGCAGCGCCCGCGTCAGATACGCGACGCCGGGCGTCGGCATCGGGCCGGCCAGCATCACGTCGACGCCGGCCGCCGAGAATCCGGCCTCGAGCGCGGCTTCGAGCATGTAGCCCGATACGCGCGTGTCCTTGCCGATCAACACGGTCGGACGCGAGCCCGCCGCGACGTCGGCCGAGCCGGCCAGTACCTTGCCGGCCGCATAGCCGAGGCGCAACACGAAGTCCGGCGTGATGGGCGCTTCGCCCACCGTGCCGCGAATGCCGTCCGTGCCGAAATATCGACGTCCCATGGGGTCCTTCCTCCTTCGTCTTTCGTCTTTCTGACTTGCTTATCGTTGCCGCGCGGCTGCGCGCACGGCATTCCATACTTTCAGCGCATCGACCGTCGCCGCGACGTCGTGCACGCGCACGATCGCGGCGCCCCGCTCGACCGCGCACAACGCGGCCGCCACGCTCGCCGCGACGCGCTCCATCGGCGGCTTGCCTCCGATCACCGCGCCGAGCATCGACTTGCGCGACATGCCCGCGAGAATCGGATAAGCGCGCCCGTCGGGCCGCGCGGGCGCCGTGTCCGGCAACGCGGCCAGCAGCGCATAGTTGTCGTCGACGACCGCCTTGCCGAACCCGAAACCGGGATCGACGCAGATCCGCTCCGCCGCCACCCCCGCGTCGCGCAACGCCTGCGCGCGCGCGGCGAGGAAATCGCGCACGTCGGTCACGACGTCGCCGTAGTCGGGCTCGCCGACCTGCATCGTCTGCGGCTCGCCGAGCATGTGCATCGCGCACAGACCGCTGTTGCCGTCGCGCACCGCGTCGATCGCGCCCGGCTGGCGGAACCCCCAGATATCGTTGATCAGGTCCGCGCCGGCGGCCAGCGCCGCGCGCATCACGGCCGGCTTGTACGTATCGATCGACAGCGGCACGTTCAACGGCCGCAGCGCCTCGACGAGCGGAATCACGCGCGCGAGCTCCTCGTCGAGCGGCACCGGCGGCGCGCCGGGGCGCGTCGATTCGCCGCCGATGTCGATGAGGTCCACACCGTCGGCGATCATCCGCTCGGCCTGGCGCAACGCATCGTCGCGCGCGAGGAAGCGGCCGCCGTCGGAGAACGAATCGGGCGTGGCGTTGAGGATGCCCATCACGAGCGGACGTTCGAACGTCAGTTCGAAGCGGCCGCACTGGAGCGGCGCGGGAATGAACGGGGACACTGCGGAATCGGACACGAGCAACGGGCGTGGATGAATGCAAAACGGGCCGGTGTGAAGCCACACCAGCCCGTGAACGGTGCTAAAGCGGAGATTATGCCGCCGGCGTCGCCGGCGCCGGCGCGCTGCCGGGCTTGACCTCGGCACTGCCGCCGCCCGACGAATCGCCGCCGACAGCCGGCGAGCTCTTCGGTGAGCGCGGCGGACGGCCTTCCATGATGTCGTTGATCTGATCGGCGTCGATCGTCTCCCACTCCATCAGCGCGGCCGTCATCGCCTCGACCTTGTCGCGGTTCTCCTCGAGCAGGCGACGCGCGAGGTTGTACTGATCGTCCAGCACGCGGCGGATTTCCGAGTCGACCTTCTGCTGCGTCGCTTCCGAGATCGTGCGCGTGAAGCCGCGGCCGAACGGCGACGCATCGTTCTCGTCGTCGACGTAAACCATCGGCCCGAGCGCGTCGGTCATGCCGAACCGCGCAACCATCGCACGCGCGGTCTGCGTGGCCTTGTTGAAGTCGTCCGATGCGCCGGTGCTGACCAGGTTCATGAACAACTCTTCGGCCACCCGGCCACCGAACAGGATCGCGAGGCGGTCGAGCAGGTAATCCTTCGAATACGTCTCGTTGTCATGCTCCGGCAACTGCCACGTGACGCCCAGTGCGCGACCGCGCGGGATGATCGTGACCTTGTGCACCGGGTCGGCCTTCGGCAGCAGCTTCGCGATCACCGCGTGACCCGACTCGTGGTACGCGGTGGCACGCTTCGCTTCCTCGCGGATCACCGCCGACTTGCGCTCCGGACCCATGAAGATCTTGTCCTTCGCGTCCTCGAAATCCTGCATCTCGACGATGCGCTTGCCGCGACGGGCGGCGAACAGCGCAGCTTCGTTCACGAGGTTCGCGAGATCGGCGCCCGAAAAGCCCGGCGTGCCGCGTGCGATGACCGCCGCGTCGACGTCGTTCGCGATCGGCACCTTGCGCAGGTGCACGCGCATGATCTGCTCGCGGCCGCGGATGTCCGGCAGGCCGACATAGACCTGGCGGTCGAAACGGCCCGGACGCAGCAGCGCCTTGTCGAGCACGTCGGAACGGTTGGTGGCGGCGATCACGATCACGCCCGAGTTCGCCTCGAAACCGTCCATCTCGACCAGCATCTGGTTCAGCGTCTGTTCGCGCTCGTCGTTGCCGCCGCCCATGCCGGCGCCGCGATGACGGCCGACCGCGTCGATTTCGTCGATGAACACGATGCACGGCGCATGCTTCTTCGCCTGCTCGAACATGTCGCGCACACGGGCCGCGCCGACGCCGACGAACATTTCGACGAAGTCCGAACCCGAGATGCTGAAGAACGGCACCTTCGCTTCACCCGCGATCGCGCGGGCCAGCAGCGTCTTGCCGGTACCCGGCGGGCCGACCAGCAGCACGCCGCGCGGAATGCGGCCGCCCAGTTTCTGGAATTTCTGCGGATCGCGCAGGAAGTCGACGAGCTCGGACACTTCTTCCTTCGCTTCGTCGCAGCCCGCGACGTCGGAGAAGTTCACCGCGTTGTTGTTCTCGTCGATCAGCCGCGCACGCGATTTCCCGAACGAGAATGCGCCGCCTTTGCCGCCTCCCTGCATCTGCCTCATCATGTAGAACCAGAACACGATGATCAGGATCGTCGGCCCGAGGTAGTACAGCGCGGACATCAGCGCGTTCGGCTCGTCGTCGGCCTTGCCGCTGACCTGCACGCCGTACTTCATCAGATCGCCGACCATCCAGATGTCGCCGGGCGACACGATCTGGTATTTCTGGCCATCAGCCGGAGTGACGGTGAGGTTGCGCCCCTGAACGATGACGTTCTTGACCTTGCCGTTCTTGGCGTCGTCCATGAACTGCGAATAGGACACGCCTTCCTGGACGCGGGGCTTGTCGAACTGCTTGAACACCGTAAACAGCACCAGTGCGATCACCAGCCACACCGCTGCCTTCGAAAACATATTGTTGTTCAAAGCACCACTCCTTCACTCGTAGACGAGCGCCTACATTTTCCTTGCGGCGCCCCTCGGTCATTCTAATCCAGTCCGACCACCCCTGCCATAAGCATTGACAACCGCCGCGATAGCGCTTCGCTTGTCCGGCAAGGGCCGGAGCCCGTTTGCGGCATCGCGTTCCGCATCAGCGCGGATGCTTCAGCTGCCGACCCAAAATGAACGTTTCGGACGATTTGTCGCGGGATGCCTTGGGCTTGCGCGGCGCGACAACCTTAAACTGCTGTTTGAACTTCTCGACGATCTGGCTGTAGCCGCTGCCGTGAAAGCACTTCACGAGCAGCGCACCGTCCGGCTTCAGATGGTTCTGCGCGAATTCGAGCGCCAGATCGCAGAGATGCTCGATGCGCGCCGCGTCCGCCGAGGCCACGCCGGAGAGGTTGGGGGCCATGTCCGAAATAACAAGGTCCACCGCGCGGCCTTCGAGCACTTCCTCGAGCTGGTGGAGGACGTCGTCCTCGCGGAAGTCGCCCTGCAGGAAGTGGACGTCGGCGATCGGCTCCATCGGCAGGATGTCGAGCGCAACGATCGTGCCGTCGATGCCGCCTTCGCGCTCCGCGTCGCGCTTCCTGCCCTGCGCGAGCTTGTTGCGGGCATACTGGCTCCAGCTGCCCGGCGTGGCGCCGAGATCGACGATCACCTGGCCCGGACGGATCAGCTTGTCCTGCTCGTCGATTTCCTTCAGCTTGTACGCGGCGCGCGCGCGATAGCCCTCCCGCTGCGCCATTTTGACGTACGGGTCGTTGATGTGGTCGTGCAGCCAGTGCTGGTTGAAGCGGTTTTTTGCCATTCGAGAGAGAGATTGCTGCCCATTGCTTCGTGAAGCCGCGCTTTTAGCGGATAATACGCGTCTTCTTCGCGCGGCTGCGGCCCCTTTTCAGGCCCAAGCCGCGATTTTACGTGGTTTCGGCGCACGGCTGACGCGGTAACGTCCCGCGATCGCTTTTCAGTCAGCGCGCCCTTATTTAGATTTCGACATTTCCATGCCCGCCCTTTCGCTTTCTCCCGCCGAGCGCTCCGCGCTGCGCTCCCAGGCCCATGCGCTCAAGCCCGTCGTGCTGATCGGCGCCGAAGGGCTGACCGACGCCGTGCTGAAGGAAATCAAGGTGCACCTCGACGCGCACCAGCTGATCAAGATCCGCGTGTTCGGCGACGAACGCGACGAACGCATCGCGATCTACGACGAGATCTGCGACCGCCTGAACGCGGCGCCGATCCAGCACATCGGCAAGCTGCTGGTGATCTGGAAGCCCGAGGCCGCGGTGGCGGCCCCGTCCCGCGGCCGACGTGCCGGCGCGCTGCCGAGCGCGGCCGAAGCCGTCGACGACAAGAAAGGCCGTGCACCGCGCACCGTCAAGGTCGTCAAGGTGTCGCCGAACGCGAGCCCCGTGCGCCGCCCGAGGCCGGTCAAGGTCACGGTGCGCGGCAACGAACGCGTGACGGCAGGCGGCACCGTGAAGCGCGCGAAAAAGCGCCAGGCCAGCACGAAGCGGCCGTTCCAGGACAAGTAAAACGCCCGTGCGGCACGGATTCCCGTGCCGCCCTGCCCGTCGTCGCGCAACGCGCGGCGGCGCGGCGCTCAGGCGTCGCGCGCCGGCAGACGCCAGACCAGCATCAGCCCCAGCACGCTTTCGACGAGATAGAACACGCTCGACACGCCGTGCAGCATCCCGAAGCGGCTCGCATACGGCGAATTCGCGATATCGGTGCCCGCATCCATCGCGGCCACCCGCAGCGCGTTCATGAACGGCTGCAGCGCAAAATACCCGACCAGCACGCACACGACCATCGCGGCGA
The DNA here is from genome assembly GCF_017815075.1 of Burkholderia sp. AcTa6-5. NCBI lineage: Bacteria > Pseudomonadati > Pseudomonadota > Betaproteobacteria > Burkholderiales > Burkholderiaceae > Burkholderia > Burkholderia sp. AcTa6-5. The sequence goes on from NZ_JAGIQE010000009.1 coordinate 132,799, forward strand.
CGATCCAGCGGACGCGGCGATATTCGGTGCTGCCGCGCCGCACCTGCTGATTCGACAATGCGAGCAGCAGCACGCCGCACACGACGCCGAGGATCGCCTCGATGCGGAACAGCTGGGCGGCGACCGAACCGGCCGTCATCCGCTCCAGCGTCTTGAACAGGACAGGCGCGACCGCATACCCGATCGTCAGCAGGCTGCCGACCCACACGGCCGACAGCAGACGGAACACGCGATGCGGCATCACGTCGCCCCGCTTCAGATGTAGCTGACCGAGATGATCTCGTACTCGCGCACGCCGCTCGGCGCCTGCACGGCCGCGACGTCGCCTTCGGACTTGCCGATCAGCGCGCGCGCGATCGGCGAGCTGACCGAGATCAGGCCGTGATCGATATCGGCTTCGTCGTCGCCGACGATCTGATACTTGACGGTGTCGCCCGATTCGAGATCCTCGAGTTCGACCGTCGCGGCGAACACCACGCGGCCATCGGCGTCGAGCACCGTGGGATCGATGATTTGCGCGGCGGACAGCTTGGATTCGAGTTCCGCGATGCGGCCCTCGATAAAGCCCTGCTTTTCCTTCGCGGCGTCGTATTCGGCGTTTTCGGACAGATCGCCCTGTGCGCGGGCCTCCGCGATCGCGTTGATCACGGCCGGCCGCTCGACGGACTTGAGGCGCTGCAATTCATCGCGCAGTTGCTCTGCGCCACGCTTTGTCAACGGAATGGTGCTCATAAACGGCTCAATCGCTAAAAACGGCTATAAAAAAAATCACCGCGATTAAGCGCGCTTCCGATGCACTGGAAACACCGCCTAATCGCGGCACGTGTTGCTTCGACAGGTAACTGACTGCTTAGTTTAGGCGAGCGTGAAGACCTTGTAAATCATAGACTTCCAGATCCTTCAGGTAGCGCAAGCCTTCGACGGCCGCGCGCGCGCCCGACATCGTCGTGTAGTACGTGACCTTGTGCGCCTGCGCGCTCATGCGGATCGAACGCGAATCGGCGATCGCCTGGCGCGTCTCGTCGACCGTCGTGAACACGAGCGCGATCTCGCCGTTCTTGATCATGTCGACGATGTGCGGACGGCCGTCCTTCACCTTGTTCACGACCTTCACCGGCACGCCGGCCGCTTCGATCGCGGCAGCCGTGCCCTTGGTCGCGACGATCGGGTAGCCGAGGTCGTGCAGCATACGCGCGACTTCGACGGCCTTCGGCTTGTCGGCGTCCATCACGGTCAAGAGCACCGTGCCCGACTCCGGCAGGCGCGAACCGGCCGCGAGCTGCGACTTGAACAGCGCTTCGCCGAACGTCTGGCCGACGCCCATCACTTCGCCGGTCGAACGCATTTCAGGCCCGAGGACCGGATCGACGGTCGGGAACTTGACGAACGGGAACACCGCTTCCTTCACGCTGAAGTACGGCGGCTCGACTTCCTTCGTCACGCCCTGCTGCGCGAGCTTCTGGCCGACCATCGCGCGCGCCGCGATCTTCGCGAGCGGCAGACTGGTCGCCTTCGACACGTACGGCACCGTGCGCGATGCGCGCGGGTTCACTTCGAGCACGTAGATGATGTCCTGCTTCGAACCGTCGGCCTGCGGCACCTGCTGGATCGCGAACTGCACGTTCATCAGGCCGACCACGTTCAGCGCCTTCGCCATCGCGCCCGTCTGGCGCTTCAGCTCGGCCACGGTTTCCTTCGACAGCGAGTACGGCGGCAGCGAACATGCCGAGTCGCCCGAGTGGACGCCCGCCTGTTCGATGTGCTCCATCACGCCGCCGATGAACACCGCTTCGCCGTCGCAGATGCAGTCGACGTCGCACTCGATCGCGTCGTTCAGGAAGCGGTCGAGCAGCACCGGCGAATCGTTCGACACCTTCACGGCCTCGCGCATGTAGCGCTCGAGGTCGCGCGGCTCGTGGACGATTTCCATCGCGCGACCGCCGAGCACATACGACGGGCGCACGACCAGCGGGTAGCCGATTTCGTCGGCCAGCGCGAGCGCTTCGTCTTCGGCGCGGGCGGTGCGGTTCGGCGGCTGGCGCAGGCCGAGGTCCTGCAGCAGCTTCTGGAACCGTTCGCGGTCTTCGGCCGCGTCGATCATGTCCGGCGACGTGCCGACGATCGGCACGCCGTGCGCCTCGAGGTCGAGCGCGAGCTTCAGCGGCGTCTGGCCGCCGTACTGGACGATCACGCCGACCGGTTTTTCCTTGTCGACGATCTCGAGGACGTCTTCGAGCGTCAGCGGCTCGAAGTACAGGCGATCGGACGTGTCGTAGTCGGTCGACACCGTTTCCGGGTTGCAGTTGACCATGATCGTTTCATAGCCGTCCTCGCGCATCGCGAGCGCCGCGTGCACGCAGCAGTAGTCGAATTCGATACCCTGGCCGATCCGGTTCGGGCCGCCGCCCAGCACCATGATCTTCTTGTTCGTGGTCGGCTGCGCCTCGCACTCATCCTCGTAGGTCGAGTACATGTAGGCGGTTTTCGTCGCGAATTCGGCCGCGCACGTGTCGACGCGCTTGTAGACCGGGCGCACGTTCAGTTCCACGCGGCGGCGGCGCACGTCTTCCGGTGTCGCGCCGAGCAGTTTCGCGAGGCGGCGGTCGGAGAAGCCGCTCTGCTTCAGGTAGCGCAGCTCGTCGAACGTGAGCGACGCGAGCGAGCGGCCCGACAGCGCCTTCTCTTTCAGGATGATCTGCTCGATCTGCTCGAGGAACCACGGGTCGATCGCGGTTTCCGCGAAGATTTCCTCGGCCGTCATGCCGATGCGGAACGCATCGCCGACGTACCAGATGCGGTCCGGGCCCGGCTCGTGGATCTCGATCGCGATCTCGTCGCGGTTGGTCGACTTCTCGTCGAGGCCGTCGACACCGACTTCGAGGCCGCGCAGCGCCTTCTGGAACGATTCCTGGAACGTGCGGCCGATCGCCATCACTTCACCGACCGACTTCATCTGCGTGGTCAGGCGCGAATCGGCTTCGCGGAACTTCTCGAACGCGAATCGCGGGATCTTCGTGACGACGTAGTCGATCGTCGGCTCGAACGACGCCGGCGTCTGGCCGCCGGTGATTTCGTTCTTCAGCTCGTCGAGCGTGTAGCCGACCGCCAGCTTCGCGGCGACCTTCGCGATCGGGAAGCCGGTGGCCTTCGACGCGAGCGCCGACGAACGCGACACGCGCGGGTTCATCTCGATGACGACCATGCGGCCGTCCTTCGGGTTGATCGAGAACTGCACGTTCGAGCCGCCCGTGTCGACGCCGATCTCGCGCAGCACCGCGAGCGACGCGTTACGCAGGATCTGGTATTCCTTGTCGGTGAGCGTCTGTGCCGGCGCGACCGTGATCGAGTCGCCGGTGTGCACGCCCATCGGGTCGAGGTTTTCGATCGAGCACACGATGATGCAGTTGTCGGCGCGGTCGCGCACGACTTCCATCTCGTATTCCTTCCAGCCGAGCAGCGACTCTTCGATCAGCAACTCGCGCGTGGGCGACAGGTCGAGACCGCGCTTGCAGATCTCCTCGAACTCTTCGCGGTTGTACGCGATGCCGCCGCCCGAGCCGCCGAGCGTGAACGACGGACGGATCACGACCGGGTAGCCGCTGCCGCCGGTGAGCGCCATGATCTCGGCGTGCACCTGGGTCGCCTCTTCCATCGAATGCGCGACGCCCGACTTCGCGGAGCCGAGACCGATCTTGGTCATCGCATCCTTGAACTTCTGGCGGTCTTCGGCCTTGTCGATCGCTTCCGGCGACGCGCCGATCAGCTCGACGCCGAACTTCTCGAGCACGCCGTGGTGGTGCAGGTCGAGCGCGCAGTTCAGCGCGGTCTGGCCGCCCATCGTCGGCAGGATCGCGTCCGGGCGCTCCTTCTCGATGATGCGTGCGACGACTTCCCACGTGATCGGCTCGATGTAGGTCACGTCGGCCGTGTTCGGGTCGGTCATGATCGTCGCCGGGTTGCTGTTGACGAGAACGACCTTGTAGCCCTCCTCACGCAACGCCTTGCAAGCCTGCGCGCCCGAATAGTCGAACTCGCACGCCTGGCCGATGATGATCGGGCCGGCGCCGATGATGAGGATGCTCTTGATGTCTGTGCGTTTTGGCATGGCTTGTGAATTCAATAAGTAATCGTTGTCGTGGGTCGGCCGGCGGCGCTCAGCTCAGGGTCGCGAGCGCCAGCTTCACCGAGAAACCGATGAACAGGCCGCCCACGCTGCTCGCCGCGCCTGCCGCGAGCTTGCGGCGGCGGCGGAAGTGCTCGGCGAGCCGCGCGCCCGCGAAGATCAGCGTGCTCAGGTACAGGAAGCTCGCGCATTGCGCGATCGCCCCGAGCACGACGAACGACAGCGCGGGATGCGGGAATGCCGGGTCGACGAACTGGATGAAGAACGAGATGAAGAACAGGATGGCCTTCGGATTCAGCAGGCTCACGATCAACGCCTTGCGGAACGGTTTGTCGAAAGACCGTTCGCCGTCGACCGCCTGCGGCGCCTCGACCGGCGCCTCGACCGGCGCATCGCCGCGCGCGCGCAGCTTGCTCCACGCGCTGCGCAGCATCCCGGTGCCGATGTACAGCAGGTACGCGGCGCCGCCGTACTTGACGACGGAGAACAGCAGCGGGTTCGCCTTCAGCAGTGACGCGACGCCCGCGGCCGACAGTATCATCAGCACGGTATCGCCGACGAACACGCCGCAGGCCGCGCGATAGCCGGCCTTCACGCCGCGCTGCGCGGCGAGCGACAGCACGTACATCGAGTTCGGCCCCGGCAGCAGGATGATGAAGATCACGCCGAACACGTAGGTCCAGATATCCGTGATGCCGAGTGCGTGGCCGAACATGATGCGAATCTCCCGTTCTTCGGTTGCGTCGATGACGTTAAGCGGTGCGCTGCTTCGCCGCGTCCATCAGCGCGGTGAAACGGTCGAACAGGTAGCCGATGTCGTGCGGGCCGGGCGACGCTTCCGGGTGGCCCTGGAAGCAGAACGCCGGCTTGTCGGTCAGCTCGAAGCCCTGCAGCGTGCCGTCGAACAGCGACACGTGCGTCACGCGCGCGTTGGCCGGCAGCGAATCGGCATCGACCGCGAAGCCGTGGTTCTGCGACGTGATCACGACACGGCCGTCGCCGAGATCCTTCACCGGATGGTTCGCGCCGTGGTGGCCCGTCTTCATCTTCAGCGTCTTCGCGCCGACCGCGAGGCCCATGATCTGGTGGCCGAGGCAGATGCCGAAGGTCGGCACGCCGCGCTCGATGAATGCCTTGGTGGCCGCGATCGCGTAATCGCACGGCTCCGGATCGCCGGGGCCGTTCGACAGAAAGACGCCGTCCGGATTCAGCGCGAGCGCATCTTCCGCACTGGCTTGAGCCGGCAGCACCGTCACGTGGCAGCCGCGCTCCGCGAGCATGCGCAGGATGTTGTACTTGACGCCGAAGTCGTACGCGACGACGCGGTACTTCGGCGACTCCTGCATGCCGTAGCCGCCTTCGAGACGCCATTCCGTCTGCTTCCACTCGAACGGCTTGGTGGTCGACACGACCTTCGCGAGATCCATGCCGGCAAGGCCCTCGAACGAGCGCGCGAGCTCGATCGCCTTCGCTTCGTCGTCGGAGCCCGTCAGGATGCAGCCGCTCTGCGCGCCCTTGTCGCGCAGGATGCGGGTCAGCTTGCGGGTGTCGATGCCGGCGATCGCGACGACGCCTTCGTCGCGCAGGTAATCGCCGAGCGTGCGGTCCATGCGGAAGTTCGATGCGAGCGTCGGCAGATCGCGGATGATCAGGCCGGCGGCATGGACTTTCGTGGCTTCGACGTCTTCGGCGTTGACGCCGACGTTGCCGATATGCGGATAGGTGAGCGTGACGATCTGGCGCGAGTAGCTCGGATCAGTCAGGATTTCCTGATAGCCGGTGATCGCGGTATTGAACACGACTTCGCCGATCGTATGGCCTTCGGCCCCGATCGAATAACCACGAAAGACCGTGCCGTCGGCGAGTGCAAGCAAGGCGGGAGAAAAAGACGGCAACACGGGAGGCTCCTTGGGGAACACCCTGCTGCCGACCTGTTTACCCTGCCGCGCAAGCGCCGCGCTGCGTGGGCGCGCGCGGTCGCTAGCTGGACGCGGCCTGCGTTGTCGAGACGCGAACCCGGCGCGTGGCGCACGAGGCTTCGCGGCATCGCCCGGCAGGCGGCGTGCGGCGGATGAACGGGATGAATGAGGTAGGCGCTAGGGTGCGAGGTTGATCAGCACAAACTTTCAAATTATAGCCTGAAAATGGGCCTATCTTCAATGGATATGGCCGTCCGATCGTGTGTGCGCCGCGTCCGGCGGCGCAGCGCACCGTGCTACGGCCCCGTTTCCGCGGCCGCCCTACCCGCCAGCGTACCGCCGGATCAGTGCGCTTGACCAGTCCCGCGCGCGGGCCACACGTACCACACCGCGCTCGCGAGCTGCAGCGCGAGCAGCACGCCCCACGCGGTGAAGTGCGCGGCCGCCGGATAACGGCCGTCGACCGCCGGCCAGTGCGATAGCACCGCGCCGACGCCGATCTGGAACGCAAAGATCAGCAGGAAGATCACGAGCGTGAGCGTGGTGTTCGCGCGGCCGATCAGATGGGCGGAAAAATGTCCGGCCATCACCGCGTAGGTCAGGATGCCCACGCCGCCAAACATTCCGTACGCGGCCCACAGCATCGCGGGCGACAACGGCACGCGCGCGACGATCGCGAGCTGCGTCGCGACGAACAGCGCCATGCCGATGCCGCAGGTGGCGTAAACCGACACGCCGCGCCGCTCGAGCACGCGCGCCGCCGCGCCAAAGCCAACGCAGCCGGCCATCATCGCGAAGCCGAGCACCGACACGAGGCGTGCGGCATGCGGCGCGTCGAACCCGCCGACATCGCGCAGATACGGCCCGACCCACAACGATTGCATCGCGTAGAACACGCCCTGCGTGACGACGGAGAACGACGCAATCTTCCAGAACGCGCGGCTCGTCAGGATGTGCCACGTGCCCTTGAACTGGCTGACGAGCCCGCCCTGGTGGCGCGCCTGCTGCGCGTCGGGCGCGCCGAAGCCGATCGACGCCGCGACGATCACCGTCAGCACCGCGAGGCCGAAACAGATCGCGCGCCAGCTCGCCCAGCCGAGCAGCCAGGTCAGCGGCGAGCCGACCATCACGCCGCCGAGGCCGCCCACGGCCATCACGAGGCCATTGACGAGCGGCAGCCGGCCGACCGGGAAATGCTGCGCGAGCGCCTTGAACGCCGCGCCGAGACACACCGACACGCCGACACCAATCAGCAGCCGGCCGACCATCATCATGCCGATGCCGTGCGCCGCGCCGAACACGGCCGCGCCGGCCGCCGCGAACAGCAGCATGCCGGCCGTCACACGGCGCGGGCCGAAGTGGTCGAGCATCACGCCGGCCGGAATCTGCGCGCCCGCGAAGCCGAGGAAATACAGGCTGGTGAGCAGGCCGAGATCGGCGGCCGACAGCCCGAGCTCGTGCGTGACGAACGGCGCGAAGCCCAGATTGACGCCGCGAAACACGTACGACACGAAATACCCGACCGAAAACAGCGCGAGCACCCTCACCTGCACCGACGACATCGCTTCTCCTTGTTGGATGAAGACGCGCGACGCAGCGCCGACGCGCCGCGCACAAACGAAAACGCCGTCACCTCGGTGACGGCGTTTCGTCGAATTCGTCGGATGATAGCGCAATCGTCCGGGCCTCACCGGCCGCTGCGCCGCGCGCGACGGCCGCGCTTACTTCTTCTTGCCCTTGTGCGCGGCGGTCTTGGCCGGCGCGGCTTTCACAGGAGCGGCAGCCTTCGCCGACTTCGCCGACGACTTGGCGACGCTGCGCTTGCCACCATGCGACTTGCCGCCCACCGCCAGGCTCGCGCGCTCGATGTGCGCACCGGCGGCTGACGTCGCGATCCGCTCCGGACCGGGTTCCGCCGGCACCGAACGGCCGACCGGCACGTGCAGCACGAGCGCCTGGCCCGGCATCACGAGATCGCGGTGCGTACGGTTCCACGCCTTCAACTGGCCGACCGACACGCCGTAGCGGCCGGCGAGCGCCGCCATCGACTGCTTGCGACGCACGCGGATCAGCATCTTGCGCGTATCGGGAACGTCCGGCTCCATCGCGAGCGCGCCGTTTTCGGCGACGTCGGCGCTGATGTCCTCGTCGTCGTCATCGCCGCGCGGCACGACGATCGTCGAGCCCGGCTTCAGGCGCATGCCGGCCGGAATCTTGTTGACCGACATCAGCGTATCGGCGTCGACGCCGATCTTCTCGGCGATCGCGGCCGGGCGTGCACGCTCGCTGACCGTGTAGGTGGTCCACGACGACAGCTGGCCGTTGTAGGCTTTCAGGCTCTTCTCGAACGCGGACGCGTTGTCGAACGGCAGCAGGATCTGCGGCTCGGTCGCGCCGAGGATCACGGGCTTCGAGAACGACGGGTTCAGCGAGCGGAATTCGTCGAGCGGCAGGTTCGCGAGCTTCGCGGCCACCGCCACGTCGATGTCGCGCGACGTCGTCACCGTCACGAAATACGGATGGTTCGGGATATCGGGCAGCGCGAGGCCGTACTGCTGCGGGCTCGCGATGATGTTCTTCACCGCCTGCAGCTTCGGCACGTAGTTGCGCGTCTCGTTCGGCATCCGCAGGCTCTGGTAGTCGGTCGGCAGGCCGGCCGCCTGATTGCGCGCGATCGCGCGCTGCACGTTGCCTTCGCCCCAGTTGTACGCGGCCAGCGCCAGATACCAGTCGCCGAACATGTCGTGCAGGCGGGACAGGTAGTCGAGCGCGGCGCTCGTCGACGCGAGCACGTCGCGGCGCTCGTCCTGCCACATGTTGCGCTTCAGGTTGTACGTGCGGCCGGTGCCGGGCATGAACTGCCACATGCCTGCCGCCTTCGCGACCGACAGCGCCTGCGGGTTGTACGCGGACTCGATGAACGGCAGCAGCGCGAGCTCGGTCGGCATGTGACGCGCCTCGAGTTCCTCGACGATGTGGTACAGGTACTTCTGCGAGCGCTCGGTCATGCGCTGCACGTAATCGGGACGCTGCGTATACCAGGTCGTCTGCATGTCGACCAGATCGCTCTGCAGGTCGGGCATCTGGAAGCCGCGGCGGATGCGCGCCCAGAGATCGGAGTCTGCCGTGGTCAGGTCGCCGACGGATTGCTTGTCGACGTCGACAGTTTCTTTGGCGGTGGCTGATTTACGGAGGTAGTTGGACGTCGCCTGCGGATCGGCGGCGGTGTTGGCGACAGGGGGCTGGCTCGCACAAGCGGCGAGTAGCAGCACCACCATCGCACTCAATATAAGTCGCATGAAAATCTCTGCTTCCGACGGCTGGAAATTGCAGGCGATACTACGGAAGTGCGTGCTTCACGTCAATAAAAACACCGAAAACTCAGCGAAATCCTACATTTGGAGCAATTTTTACAGACACCGCTTGAGCTTTGGAGTCCTCCGAAAAACGTTACCGGAACCGGTTTTTCCATTCGCGCATCAGCGTGAACGCGGCCAGACGATCCGTCACCGTTTCGTGCAGCTCGGCCTCGAGCGTCGCGTGGATCGCCGCGCTGTCGGCCCGCATGAACGGGTTGACCGCGCGCTCGTGCGCGATCGTCGTGGGCAGCGTCGGCACGCCGCGCGCACGCAGTGCCTGCGCGTCGTCGCGCCACGCGGCGAGCGCCGCATTGCCGGGCTCGCACGCGAGCGCGAAGCGGATGTTCGACAGCGTGTATTCGTGTGCGCAATGCACGCGCGTGTCGCCCGGCAGCGCCGCGAGCGCGTCGAGCGACGCGAGCATCTGCGCGGGCGTGCCTTCGAACAGGCGGCCGCAGCCGCACGAGAACAGCGTGTCGCCGCAGAGCACGTGCGGCTCCGCGTTGCCCTGCCCGGCCGCGCCTTGACCGGCCGTCTGAAAATACGCAATGTGGCCGCGCGTATGACCCGGCACGTCGAGCACGTCGAACGCGACGGCCGGCGCGTCGAGCGTCACGCGATCGCCGCCCGCCAGCGGCCGCGTGACCACGCCGATCGCTTCGGCGGCGGGACCGTAAACGGGGAGGGGAGCATCGTCCGGTTGGCTATTACGCAGCGCGTCGACACCGCCGACGTGGTCGGCGTGGTGGTGCGTGAGTAAAATAGCGGTCAACCGCCATCCGCGTTCGGCAAGAACCCGGCGTACGGGCGCGGCTTCACCCGGATCGACGGCGATCGCATCGCGGCCGTCCGAGACGAGCCAGATATAGTTGTCTTCGAATGCCGGAACCGGCACGTATTCCAGCTCGTTCATGGGCGCGCAATCATCGTTATGTCCGATCCACAAATTATAGACTGGCCCGCCTGGACCGACTCGCCGCCCGGCCGCTACGTGCTGGGCTGGGAACAGGCGCAGCTCGACCGGATCGTGTCCGACGTCTTCGGCTTCCACGCGCTGCAGCTCGGCCTGCCGCAGCTCGACGCGCTGCGGGAGAACCGCATGCCGTATCGCGGCCTCGTGCTCGACCCGGCGAGCGGCGCGAGCGCGCCGTATCAGTATCCGTGGGCGCGCGAAGCGCACACGGCGGGCCATGCGCCCGCCGATCGCAGCACGACCTGGTGCGATCTGCTCGACCTGCCGTTCGAGTCGCAGAGCGTCGACCTGATCGTGATGCCGCACACGCTCGAATTCACGTCCGACCCGCACCGCCTGCTGCGCGAGGCCGAGCGCGTGCTGATGCCGGAAGGCCAGCTCGTGATCACCGGCTTCAATTCGCTGAGCCTGTGGGGCATGCGGCAGTCGTTCGGGCGCATGGCGAACCGCCCGTTCGTGCCGGCCACGCGCGACCAGATCGCGTTCATCCGGCTGAAGGACTGGATCAAGCTGCTCGGTTTCGACCTCGAACGCGGCCGCTTCGGCTGCTACCGGCCGCCGCTCGCCACCGACCAGTGGCTGGCCCGCTACGGCTTCATGGAGGCCGCCGGCGACCGCTGGTGGCCGATCTTCGGCGCCGTCTACATGGTGACGGCCGTCAAGCGCGTGCGCGGCATGCGCCTCGTCGGCCCGATCAAGATGAAGAAGCCCGTGCTCGCACCGGGCCTGACGCCGGCGGCCTCCCCGACCACTCACCAAGAACGTTCATGACAATCGACACCATCGACATCTATACCGACGGCGCCTGCAAGGGCAATCCCGGCCCCGGCGGCTGGGGCGCGCTGCTGCGCTACGGCGACAAGGAAAAGGAACTGTTCGGCGGCGAGCCGAACACGACCAACAACCGCATGGAGCTGATGGGCGTGATCGCCGCGCTCGAAGCGCTGAAGCGGCCGTGCCGGGTGATCGTGCATACCGACTCGCAATACGTGCAGAAGGGCATCAGCGAGTGGATCCACGGGTGGAAGAAGAAAGGCTGGGTCACCGCGGCGAAGACGCCGGTGAAGAATGCCGACCTGTGGAAGCGGCTCGACGCGCTCGTCGTGCAGCACGAGATCGAATGGCGCTGGGTCAAGGGCCATGCAGGTCATCCCGAAAACGAGCGCGCGGACGCGCTCGCGAACCGCGGCGTCGAATCGCTGGCCGCCTGAACACCGGCCGCCCTCTCCCGTTTTTCCTGCTTTTCCCGACATGCGCCAGATCATTCTCGATACCGAAACCACCGGCCTGAACGCCCGCACGGGCGACCGTCTCATCGAAATCGGCTGCGTCGAGCTGCTGAACCGGCGGCTCACCGGCAACAACCTGCACTTCTACGTGAACCCCGAACGCGACAGCGATCCGGGCGCACTGGCGGTGCACGGCCTCACGACCGAATTCTTGAGCGACAAGCCGAAATTCGCGGAAGTCGCCCATCAGATCCTCGACTTCGTGAAGGACGCCGAGCTGATCATCCACAACGCGCCGTTCGACCTCGGCTTTCTCGACGCCGAATTCGCACGGCTCGGCCTGCCGCCGTTCACCGAGCATTGCGGCGGCGTGATCGACACGCTGGTGCAGGCCAAGCAGATGTTCCCCGGCAAGCGCAACTCGCTCGACGCGCTGTGCGACCGTTTCGGCATCAGCAACGCGCACCGCACGCTGCACGGCGCGCTGCTCGACTCGGAGCTGCTCGCCGAGGTGTATCTCGCGATGACGCGCGGCCAGGACAGCCTCGTGATCGACATGCTCGACGACGCGGGCGTCGGCGGCGGCGCGGCGAACGGCCAGCGCGTGTCGCTCGCCGCACTCGACCTCGCCGTGGTGGTCGCGAGCGACGACGAGCTGGCCGCGCACCAGGCTCAGCTCGACGAGCTCGACAAGTCGGTCAAGGGCACCTGCGTGTGGCGCCAGTCCGCCGAGACAGATACCGCCGAAGCAGCGTAATACCCGCGGCCCGCGTCGCGGCCGCGCTCATGCGCGCGGCTGCAGCGCGATGACGGCCATCCCGCCGAGCGCGAGCACCGCGCCGGCCACGTCCCAGCGGGTCGGCGCGACGCCGTCGATCACCCGCAGCCAGATCAGCGCCACCGCGATGTACACACCGCCGTACGCGGCATACGTGCGCCCCGCCGCGCTCGGGTGCAACGTCAGCAGCCACGCGAACAGCGCGAGCGACAGCGCGGCCGGCACCAGCAGCCAGGCCGGGCGCCCGGCCTTCAGCACGAGCCACGGCAGATAGCAGCCGACGATTTCGGCCAGCGCGGTAGCGGCGAACAGCGCCGCGATCCTGATCAGTTCGGTCATCCGGTTCCTCGCGAATTCAGCCCCGTCGCGGCGGACGATCGGCCGCGCCGCGCGCCGCCGATCATACCCGAGCGGGCCGCGCCGGATGCCCCGCCAGGCGGGCGATTCCGCGCAATTTGCGCGATCGTCCGTCATCGTGCTATCATGTCGCCTGTTTCAACATTCAATCTCTGTCTTTTCGATTTTGAGAGAAGTCCGTCCGCACGCTGCGGGCCGGTGCCTCGATCGAAATTGCATCCACAGGAAAGCCCGCCCGACAGGCCCGCTTTTCTCGTTTCGTTGCCCCTCCGGGGCGTTGCCGGAACACCGGACATCTCGTCCGCACCGGCATCTGCCGCTCGCATCACGCGGCCCATTCTTCATGAGCGCACTGTCGCGACGGCCCATCGGGCCCGCGTCGAAGCAACCCCTTGGCCCTTTGCTGCCCCCTGCGCAGTAAGTGCTTAAAGGTCTGCCCCGACGCGCAGCACACGACACCGCGCTCGCCGGCAAACCGTGTCGGACGGCCCTGCCCGTTCCGGCGCTGTCAAAGGAGTGCATGACCTTGACCGCAACACACGTCAGCCCGACCGCTGTCTCTTCCACCGCTTCGCCGTCCGGCGAAGCCCCGCTCGCCGCGGACGACATCACCGTCGTCGACCAGAGCCTGCTCAAGCGCGCCGTCAGCGCGATGGCCATCGGCAATGCGATGGAATGGTTCGACTTCGGCGTCTACAGCTATATCGCCGTCACGCTCGGCAAGGTGTTCTTCCCGTCGAGCAGCCCGTCCGCGCAGTTGCTCGCGACCTTCGGCACGTTCGCGGCCGCGTTCCTCGTGCGTCCGCTCGGCGGCATGGTGTTCGGGCCGCTCGGCGACCGCATCGGGCGTCAGCGCGTGCTCGCCGCGACGATGATCATGATGGCCGTCGGCACCTTCGCGATCGGCCTGATCCCGAGCTATGCGTCGATCGGCATCATGGCGCCGATCCTGCTGCTCGTCGCCCGCCTCGTGCAGGGCTTCTCGACCGGCGGCGAATACGGCGGCGCGGCGACCTTCATCGCCGAATTCTCGACCGACAAGCGTCGCGGCTTCATGGGCAGCTTCCTCGAGTTCGGCACGCTGATCGGCTATGTGCTGGGCGCGGGCGTCGTCGCGCTGCTCACCGCGTCGCTGTCGCAGGACGCGCTGCTGTCGTGGGGCTGGCGCGTGCCGTTCCTGATCGCCGGGCCGCTCGGCCTGATCGGGCTGTACATCCGGATGAAGCTCGAGGAAACGCCCGCGTTCAAGCGCCAGGCCGAAGCGCGCGAAGCGCAGGACAAGGCCGTGCCGAAGACGCGCTTCCGCGAGACGCTGCTGCGCAACTGGCGTGCACTGCTGCTGTGCGTCGGCCTCGTGCTGATCTTCAACGTGACCGACTACATGGTGCTGTCGTACCTGCCGAGCTTCATGTCGTCGACGCTGCACTTCGACGAATCGCACAGCCTCGTGCTGGTGCTGCTCGTGATGGTGCTGATGATGCCGATGACGCTGTACGCCGGCCGCCTGTCCGACAAGGTCGGCCGCAAGCCGGTGATGCTCGCCGGCTGCGTGGGCCTGCTGGTGCTGTCGATCCCGTCGCTGATGCTGATCCACACGGGCACCACGGCATCGGTGTTCGGCGGCCTGCTGATCCTCGGCGTGCTGCTGTCGTGCTTCACCGGCGTGATGCCGTCGGCGCTGCCCGCGCTGTTCCCGACCGAGATCCGTTACGGCGCGCTCGCGATCGGCTTCAACGTGTCGGTGTCGCTGTTCGGCGGCACGACGCCGCTGGTGACCGCATGGCTCGTCGACGTGACGCACAACCTGATGATGCCCGCGTACTACATGATGGGCGCCGCGCTGATCGGCATCGTGTCGGTCGTCGCGCTCGCCGAAACCGCGCGCCAGCCGCTGAAGGGCTCGCCGCCGGCCGTCGCGACGCGCCGCGAAGCGCACCAGCTCGCGCGCCAGTTGCGCGAGGACGACGACGAATCGGACATCTACGGCGTCGCGACGCCCGCCCGCGCGTGAGCGTCGCCCAATGAAAAAGCCCCGGCCGAAGCCGGGGCCCGATCGAACCCGATCCGCCCGACCGGCTTGCGCCGGCCGGGCTTTTTTCATTCAGTCGGCGTGCGCGTTCATGCGTGCGCTTCGCAGTGACGGCAGAAGATCAGCGCGCGCGACCGCGACACGGCTGCCTGCGCACCGCGCGCCGCGACGATCATCCCGACCTGGCCGAGATTGAAATCGCGCTCGACCATCAGCTGCGTGAGCCCGGCAAGCGCCAACACGACGGACGGGTGGTACAGGCTCGATTCAATCAGGGCTTTCATCA
The DNA here is from genome assembly GCF_017815075.1 of Burkholderia sp. AcTa6-5. Taxonomy (NCBI): domain Bacteria; kingdom Pseudomonadati; phylum Pseudomonadota; class Betaproteobacteria; order Burkholderiales; family Burkholderiaceae; genus Burkholderia; species Burkholderia sp. AcTa6-5. The sequence goes on from NZ_JAGIQE010000009.1 coordinate 147,852, forward strand.
TCGGCTCCATCTGGCAATGCGTGATTTGATGGAGTGGATTCTAGGGATCGGTCGCGTCCGGATAAACAGCGCGAATGCGAAGTCACTTGTCAGCGGCCGAGAACAATCGGCAGCGGCTTGCCGGACAACGGCGAGCGGCGCCTGGCAGCGGCGTGCGGCAGCCCGGCGAACCGCTTCAAAAGCTACGCGAGCGGCGTATCGACGAAGGCCGGCAGCGCTTCCGCCCGCGCGGAATGGGCGGCGAGCGCCGGATAACGGGCCGGATCGATCCGCGCCAGCGCCGGGTAGTCGGCCGCCATGAACTGCGTGAAGCGCCACGCCACCGCGACCGTCACGTCCGACTGCAGCAGCCGCGCGCCGCCGAACCAGCCGTTCGTGGCCGCGACCAGCGGCTCCAGTGCGCCGTATGCGCCTTCGAGCTGGCTCAGCACGCGTTCGATCCACGGTTCGTGCTGCTTGTCCGACGGCCGCAGCGCCTGCTCGTAGACGAACTGCACGGTTTTCTCGGCGGCGGCCAGCGCGAACCCGATCGGCACCAGCGCGCGCAATCGGGCATCGACGGCGTCGGGCAGCAGGCGCCGCTCCGGCGCGGCGAGATGATCGAGATAGTCGACAATCAGCGACGAATCGATCAGCGTCGCGCCGCCGTCGGTCACGAGCGTCGGCGCCTTGACGACCGGGTTGAGCGCCCTGAACCGCTCGATGTGACGGAATACCGAGATCGACTCGTGTTCGAACGGCAGGTCGAGCAGCTTCGCCGAAATGGCGACCCGGCGCACGAACGGCGAATCCAGCATACCGATCAGTTTCATCGCAAACGCTCCGTTTCGAGGGAATGGGACCGACGACTGTAGCAGCGTCGCGCGGCAGCGCCTAGCGTGCGCGTGATGCAGATCAGCCGCCCGCACATCCGCCTCCCGCTGCGCGGCCACAGTGACCATAATGGATATTCACGCTCCTTCCGCCCCAGGGTCCGCCATGTGGTACGCCGTCGTCGAGCAGCAGCGGGAATGGATGCGCGCATGGCGCGCGGCGACACGATACGCGTTCGATGCCTGGCCCGCGGCGTCGCTGCCGCATGCCGCGTCGTCGTGCTACGACGACCTGTTCGAACCGCTGCTCGGGCCGCAGGCCGCGCCGCCGGGCTTCGATCTCGCGTGGCCCGACGTCGGCGAGCAGGTGGTCGCGCACACGCCGTTTTGCGACTTGCGGCGCTTCGCGCACGCCGACGCGCGCCGCACCGTGCTGCTGTGCGCGCCGCTCGTCGGGCACGCGGCCGTGATGATGCGGGAAACCGCCGAAACGCTGCTCGCCGATGGCGACGTTTGCGTGACCGACTGGCGCAATGCGCGCGACGTGCCGCTCGCGGCAGGCCGTTTCGGGCTCGACGAATACGTCGCGATGCTCGACGGCTTCGTCGACGCGCTCCAGCACGACGATCGGCCGCTGCACGTCGTCGCCGTGTGCCAGGCGACCGTGCCCGCGCTCGGCGCACTCGCGCTGCGGGCCGCGCGCGGCCTCGCTCCGCCCGCGAGCATCACGCTGATCGGCGGCCCGCTCGATGCGCGGCTGAACCCGAGCGCGCTCGGCGCCGCGGCGGCCGCCCATTCGCTCGACTGGTGCCGGCGCCACCTGATCGACATCGTGCCGCCCGGGTTCGCGGGGCATGGCCGCCGCGTGTTCCCGACCTATCTGCAACAGGGCGAGATCGCACTGCTGTATCCGCAACGCTTCCTGGCGCTGATCGAGACCTACGCGCTGGCCGCCTCCCGCTTCGACATGGCCGGGCTTGCCGACGCCCGGCGGGCGCTGCGCGAATACACCGCGCTGCTCGACATGCCGGCCGATTATTTTCTCGATACGGTCGACGTCGTGTTCCAGCGCATGCTGCTCGCGACCGGCGCGTGGCGCGTGCGTGGCCGGCGCGTCGAACCGGCCGCGTTGCGCGACGTCGCGCTGCTGACCGTCGAAGGCGCCCGCGACACAGTCACGGGCGCCGGCCAGACGCATGCGGCGCTCGGCCTGTGCAGCGGCCTCTCGGCCGACGCGCGCCATCGCGTCGACGTCGACGATTGCGATCACTACGGACTGTTTACGGGGCCACGCTGGCACGGCAACGTCCATCCGGCGATGCAACGCGTGTTCGCGCTGGCGGAAGCCGGCCGACCGCGCCCGCGCCGGAACCGTCGGACGTGACGACGCGTCAGGGGCGCGCCGCGTCGAGCAGCGCGCGCACCTCGTCGTCGCTCGTCTGCTCGAAGCGCGCGTAGAACTGGCTGATCCCGAAAAGCCGCGCCGGCTGCGACACCGCGACGAATACGTCGGCCAGGCCGTCGAACGCATGCGCCGCGCCCGCCGGCGCGACCGGCACCGCCGCGACGATGCGCGCCGGACGGCGCTCGCGCAGCGCCTGCAGCGCGACGCGCATCGATGCGCCGGTCGCGACACCGTCGTCGACGACGATCGCGATGCGTCCATCCACCGCCAGCGGCGGCGCCGCGCCGCGATACAGCGCCTCGCGGCGTTGCAGTTCGATCGTCTCGCGCGCGATCACGTCGGCGAGTTGCGCATCCGATACGTCCATCGCGCGGATCACCGAACGCTGCAGATGGGTCGCGCCGCCCGTCGCGATCGCGCCCATCGCGAGCTCGGGGTCGAACGGCACGCCGAGCTTGCGCACGACCAGCACGTCGAGCGGCGCGCGCAGTGCGCACGCGACCGGATACGCGACGGGCACGCCGCCGCGCGGCAGCGCGAGCACGACGACGTCGGTTCGCCCCGCGTATTCGCGCAACGCGTCGGCCAGCTGGCGGCCGGCATCGGCGCGATCGGCAAAACTGCTTTCGGTCACGATCGGCTCCCTGCCGTTGCGCCGGGCGCGCGCAACCCGCGCCGACGCCTGTCAACGAGCATGGTTCATCGGTCGCGCCGATGCAAGCAGGGTCATACCGGTGCGCGACGCGCCGCGGGAAAGGGTCAGAGGCCGGCGGCCTGCCGGTACAGCCGCCAGAACGACTGCGCGTAGGACTGCGCGAGTTCGGGCGCGCGCCGGAACACGTTCACCGTGTCGGCGTGCTCGGCAGCGCCGTCGGACAGCGTCGTCAGCGCGACGCTGTCGTCGACGATCGCGAAGCGCGACGCGGGGCCGCCGTGCCCCGAATCGATCGCGACGTCGATGCCTGCGGACTTCAGATAGCCGGCGCCGCTGGTCTTGCCCGCGCGCGGCGAACGCACGAGCACGACGCGCACCTCGATCCCGCGCGCGCGGGCCGCCCGCAGCGCGCTCGCGACCGTCGGCGGCACCTGCGTATAGCCGGCCAGCAGCACGCGGCGCTGCGCCTGTTCGATCAGATCGACGGTCGCGTCGGCCGCCGCGTTGTCATACGAAAAGTACGTGCCGACCGATGCGGCGTCGGACGGAATCTGGCTGGCGTGGACGCTCGTCGCGCAGCAGAACGCGGCGAGGAGGAAGGCGGCTGGTCTCATGGCGGGCGCCATTGTAGCGACGCCAATTCGCGTGACAAGAGGCGGCTGCGACGCTGCTGCGCCGACGCAACACACAGTGCGGAACGGGTGCCCGGCCGCTGTGTTTCGGGCCGGGTTTCGCCCCGCCGATCAGCCGGCCGCGACGCGCGCGAGCCAACGCGTCACGCCGTCGACGGAACGGAAATCCGCGAGGCTGCGCGCGGGCAACGCGGGATACGCGCCACCGGCCATCTCGGCCAGCGCGCGCCCGGGGCCGAGTTCGAGAAACGCTGTCGCGCCGGCCTCCACGCACGCGGCGAGACAGGCCGCCCATTCGACCGGCTCCGCGATCTGCCGCGCGAGCTTGTCGAGGCCCGTGTCGACATCGAGCACGGACGCGCCATCGATCCCCGAGAACAGCCGGGTGCCGGGCAACGGCCGGCGCACGCGCGTCGCGGCCAGCGTCGCGCGGAAGGCCGGCACGGCCGCCGCCAGCCGACGCGTATGCGACGCGATCCGCACGCAGACGGGCGCGACACGCAACGCGCCGGCGCGCGCCGCGTCGTCGGCCACGGCATCGACGTCGGCGTGCCGCCCCGCAACCACGAACGCATCGCCGGGGTTCGCGATCGCGATAGCCGCGTCGCGACCGTCGCAGAACTGCGCCAGTTGCGCGCGTGTCAGGCCGCGCACGAACACCATCCGCTCGTCGCCGCCGCTCGCGGCATCCATCTCGCGTGCACGCGCATCGGCCAGATCGAGCGCATCGTGCGGGTCGATCCTTCCCGCGACGCTCCACGAGCCGACCTCGCCGACGCTGTAGCCCGCGACGCAGCGCCGGCGTGGCCACACAGCGTCGAGCAGCGCGGCGGCCGCGAGCGCCTGGACCGTGCAGAGGATCTGCGCGACCCGGTTTTCCTGCAGCGCGTCGGGGCCGGCCTGTCGGACCCACGTGCGCGGATCGTCGCCGAGCAGCCGGCCCGCATGCGCGAACAGTGCGTCGGCCTGCGGCGCCGATCCGGTCAGATCGAACATGTCGGCGCGCTGCGCGCCTTGCCCCGAACACAGGATGGCCAGCGTCATCGCGCGTGCCCTTCGGCTTCGAGCGCATCGACGAAGACGCTCATCGCGAGCAGGTCGGCCGCGCCGCCCGGACTCAGCCGGCGCGCGACGAACGCACGATGCGCGGCCGCCGCGCGCAGCCGCCAGTCGCGCGCCCGCACGCCGCCGTGCGCGACGAACGCACGGGCGGTCGCGCGGGCGAAATCGAGGCCGTCCTGCCCGCCCCGGTGCAGCAGATTCGTGTCGTCGAGCGCGGCGATCAGCGCGAAGCACGCGGCGACGCGCGCGGCTTCCGGGTCGCCCGGCAGGTCGCGCCGCGCGCGGCGCAGCGCGGGCAAGCCGATCGCATACACGGTCGGAAAGCCGTCGGCCGCCTCGCGACGCGCGCCGCCGACACCGTAGCGGCGGCTCGCGCGCTCGCCGTGACTGTCCGGCACACGTGGACCGCCGAGGATCTCGACGCCCCAGCGGCGCGACACGAACGCACCGAGCGTCGTCCCGGCCGGCAGCGCGCCCGGTATCGTGCGCCGGCCGGCGGCCGCGCACAGCAGCCCGAGCCCGAAGATCGCACCACGATGCGTATTGACGCCGCCGGTCGCGGCGAGCATCGCGTGCTCGGCACGCAGGCCGATCTTGCGCAGCACGGCCATGTCGGCGTCGCGGGCGCCCGCGTCGGCGAGTTCCGCGAAGTACGGCCGCAGCACGACGGCGCTGCGCGTGAACGTCGCGGCATCCATGTCCGCGTGACTGCCGGTGTCGACGTGACTGACGAGGCCCGGCTTCGGGTAGGTGTCGATCTCGAGCACGAGGCTGCGCTCGGCCAGCGCGGCGATGCGCTCGGCCTCGGACGGCGCCGCGACGCGACAGGCAGCCGCGGCGTTCATTGCGTGCCCCCGATGAACGCATCGGCGCGCATCAATTCGACGGTAGTCGCGGTCTTCACCGCGACTTCGGGCAACCGCGCGTGCAGTTCGCGCCAGTTGGCGCCCGCGCCGTCGTCGCGCAGCAGTTCGCCGTCGATGCGCATTGGCGCGCGCGCATCGATCGTCGCGAGACCGTCGAGCAACGGCGCGAGCGACGCGGCGTCCGGCAGCGGGAACACGATGTCGAGATCGGACGATGCGCTCAGGTACGGCTCGCCGGTCAGCGCCTGCCAGGCGAGGCTGCCGAACACGCGGCCCTGCACGCCGCAGCGCGCGCCGAGCGCATCGAGCTCGCGCAGCGGCGCATGCCACGCGGCGGGCGCTCCGGAGCGTACGTCCGCCAACGCCGGCAGCGGGCCGACCGTCGCGAGCGCGTGGGCGGCCACGTTCAGCGCGATGCGCCGCTTGCCCGCCGGCGGCGGCAGCGGCAGGCCGAGCGGCACGCGGCCGGCATCGGCTTCATCCGGCGACGCGCGACGCACGATCAGCGGCCAGCCGCGTTCGGCCCATGCGCGCACGAGCGGATCGCCCGCGAGCGCGGGGTCGTGGGCAAAGGCCGCGCCCCACCCGCCCGCCGTCAGCGTGACGAGCGTGTGGCGGCGCAGCGGCAGCTCAGCGTGCGGCACGCGCAAGGGCCTCGACGCGGGCGGCGACGTCGGTCGCGACCGGCCGGCCGCGCGCCGCGCGCCGGTCGACGCGCTCGGCCGGCTTGCCGAGCCATTCGCCGACCTGCGCGTCGAGCGCGCGGGACGGATCGAGCACGGCGTCGACGGCGCCCATCTTCACGAGGTTGTCGAGCCCCGGCGCGAACACCGGGGTCGAACGCGCCATCTCCTTCAGCACGTCGATCGGCAGCTTGGTCACGCGCGACATCGACGGCAGGTCCATCACCTCCGGCTCGGCACCCGGCACCGCGAGCAGCGTGCGGGTCGCGAGCGCGGTCGCGATGAACGCGCCCGCGGCCGTGTGGCCGTACAGCACGCCGATCGTCCGGTGTCCGGCGAGATCCGCGTGCATCAGGCACTTCGCGAGATGCGACAGCCCTTCGTTCAGGCCGAGCAGTTCGTCGCGCTTGCTCATCCGCTGGCTGTCGCTGTCGACCAGCACGACGATCGGCGTGTCGCCGCCGCGCGCGACCGTGTCGAGCACGCGCGACGCGAGCGTCAGCGCCTCGTCGATGCCGAACGGCAAGCGGTCAGCAACGCCGATCACGTCGACGCGCGTGCCGGCCAGTTCCGCGTGGCCCGTCAGCAGGCCGCCATTGCGCGCGATCGAATGGCCTTTGGGGAACAGCGAGGTCAGTACTTCATCGAGCGTCATGCTGCGGCTCCTGTAACTGGTCGGCGAGCTTCGCGAATGCTTCGTCGGGCATGCCGGGGATCGCTTCCGGCTCGGTGGCCCCGAGCGCGCGCCACACGTCGAGCGCATCGTTGCAGCCGCCGAACCGTTCGACCCGCGCTTCGAGACGCGCCTGTTCCGCGCGCAGCATCGCCGCATCGAACGTCGGCGCGCGACCGATCAGATCGAGCGCCGCCGCGCGGAACGCGTCGGGCGTATCGGCCACGTAGCGATCGGCGCCGCCGATCAAGCGCCGGTGCTTGCCGCCCATCGTGCGCCAGATCAGCGCGCGATCCTTCGAGTCGAATTCCTCGACGCCGCGATTGGTCTCGATCACTTCGGGGCCCGACACGCTGATGCGCCCCTGCTCCGACACCGCGAGCGCCGAACAGCACGCGGCGAGCAACCCGCCGCCGCCATAGCAGCCCGCGCGGCCGCCGATCAGCCCGATCACCGGCACGCCGGCCGCACGCGCTTCGACGAGCGCACGCATGATCTCGGCGATCGCGAGCTCGCCCGCGTTCGCTTCCTGCAGCCGCACGCCGCCCGTATCGAACAGGATCAGCACCGGCTTGCCGACTTCGCGCGCGGCGCGCAGCAGCCCGGTGAGCTTCGCGCCGTGCACTTCGCCGAACGCGCCGCCCATGAAGCGGCCTTCCTGAGCGGCGACGAACACCGGCCGGCCGTCGAGCCGGCCGTGGCCGACCACCATCCCGTCGTCGAACTGCTGCGGCAGGCCGAACAGCGGCAAGTGCGGGCTCGTCATGCGCTCGGCCGGCCCGAGGAATTCGCTGAAACTGCCCGCGTCGAGCAGCCCGTCGATGCGCTGCCGCGCCGATGCTTCGTACCAGCTCGCCGCATTCGCGACGAACGCCGGTGCGTCGTGGATCACGTCGCTCATCATGCATCTCCCTCGATCGCGCGCACGGCCTGCGCGAGCCGCAGCGACACCATGTCGGGTCGCGCGCCGCCGTCGTTGATCGACAGCTTCAGGCCGCCCGGCGTGCGCCGTTCGACGAAATCCGACACGACCGCCTGCCACACCGCGCCGAACCCGACGGCCGCGGTGCGGATGTCGATCTCGCATTCGTTGCCCGGCAGCACGCGCTCGACGAGCACCTCGAGATTGCCGGACGCGACCACGCCGACGAGCGCCGCGGCCTGCTCGCCCTTCGCGCGTTCGCGCGCGGTGAAGCGATAGTTCAACTGTTCCATGCCCTCTTCCTCACCAGTTGCGGAACCGGGCCGGCGGCGCATAAAGCCCGCCCGACCAGTGCACGAGATCCTTGATCGACCGCGCGGCGAGCCAGCGGCGGTCGGCGTCGAGCGGATCGATGCCGAGATCCTCCGGGCGGCGGATCACGCCGCGCTCGCGCAGCCGCTCCACCATCTTCCGGTCGCGGCCGCGGCCGACGTCCGTATAGCCGGCCACGCCGCGGATCGCGTGCTCGCGTTCGTCCTTGTCGCGGCACATCAGCAGGTTCGCGATGCCCTCCTCGGTGACGATGTGCGTGACGTCGTCGCCGTAGACCATGATCGGCGCGAGGTCGAGCTGCAGCTTGTCCGCGAGCTTCAGCGCATCGAGCTTCTCGACGAACATCGGCACGTTCTTGTCGCCGAACGTCTCGCCGATCTGCACGACCAGCTTGCGCCCGCGCCGCAGCGCCGCCGGCGTGTCGGGATCGGCCTCCGCGCCCGCCTTCAACCACGGTTCGCTCGGATGGCGCCGGCCGCGCGCGTCGCTGCCCATGTTCGGCGCGCCGCCGAAACCGGCGATCCGCTCGGCGGTGACCGTCGACGAATGGCCGGACAGGTCGATCTGCAGCGTCGAGCCGATGAACATGTCGCACGCATAGAGCCCGGCCGTCTGGCAGAACGCGCGGTTCGAGCGCAGCGACCCGTCGGGGCCCGTGAACCATACGTCGGAGCGCGCGCGGATGTAGTCGTCCATCCCGACTTCGGAGCCGAAGCAGTGGATCTGCTCGACCCAGCCCGATTCGATCGCGGGAATCAGCGTCGGATGCGGATTGAGCGCCCAGTGCGTGCAGACCTTGCCCTTCAGCCCGAGCTTCGCGCCGTAGGTGGGTAGCAGGAGCTCGATCGCGGCCGTGTTGAAGCCGATCCCGTGGTTCAGGCGCTTGATCCCATACGGCTCGTAGATGCCCTTGATCGCGAGCATCGCGGTAAGGATCTGCGTCTCGGTGATCGCGGCCGGATCGCGCGTGAACAGCGGCTCGACGTAGAACGGCCGGCCGGCCTCGACGACGAAATGCACGCGATCGCCCGGGATGTCGACGCGCGGCACCTTGTCGACGATGCGGTCGACCTGCGCGATCACGATGCCGTCCTTGAACGCGGTGGCTTCGACGACGGTCGGCGTGTCCTCGGTGTTCGGGCCCGTGTACAGGTTGCCGTCGGCGTCGGCGCTCACGGCCGCGATCAGCGCGACCTGCGGCGTGAGGTCGATGAAGTAGCGGGCGAACAGTTCGAGATAGGTATGCACCGCGCCGAGCGCGATCTTGCCGCCGAACAGCAGCTTCGCGATGCGCTGCGACTGCGGGCCCGAATACGCGAAGTCGAGACGCGTCGCGATGCCGCGCTCGAACACGTCGAGATGCTCGGGCAGCACGACGCCCGACTGCACCATGTGCAGGTCGTGGATCTTCGCGCTGTCGACGTCGGCGAGCGCCGTCGCGAGCAGGTCGGCCTGTTTCTGGTTGTCGCCTTCGAGGCAAACGCGGTCGCCTGGCCGCAGCACCGCTTCGAGCAACGCGACGGTGTCGCGCGCATCGACCCGCTTGCCCTGCGCGTACGCCGCGCCGGCCGCGACGCGTGCATCGCGCGCTTGCCGCGCGTGATTCCATCCGGTCATGAACAGTTCTCCGCTTCGAGGGTTCAGCGGCATTCTAAGCCTGGCGCCGCTGCCGATTGATGATGTTGCAGAATGCGACTCAGAGGACGCCGCGATGGATGCGGCCCGCGCGCGGGCCGCGTCGCATCGCCCTACGCGCCGACCAGCGCGCGCGTCGTGAAGAACAGCAGCGACGGCCCGAGCAGGCAGCCGACGCCGGTATGGAACGTCGCGACCAGCGCGCCGTACGGCACGAGCCGGCGGTCGGTCGCGGCAAGGCCCGCGCTCACGCCGCTGACGGTGCCCGCGAGCCCGCCGAAGATCATCGCCGAGCGCGGCGTCTTCAGTCCCATGAAGTTGGCCGCGACCGGCGTGCCGACCATCACGATGATCGCCTTCACGAGCCCCGTCGCGATGCTGAGCGCGATCACGTCGGAGCTCGCACCGATCGCCGCGCCCGTGACGGGCCCGACGATGTAGGTGACGGCGCCCGCCCCGATCGTCGTCATGCTGACCGCATCGGTATAGCCGAACGCGCGCGCGACGCACGCGCCGACGATGAACGGCAGCACGGTGCCGAGCAGCAGCGACACGACGCCGACGAGCCCGGCCTTGCGCGCCTCGGTCGGCTGCACTTCGAACGCGGTCGCGACGATCGCGAAATCGCGCAGCATCGCGCCGCCCATCAGGCCGATGCCGGCGAACAGCTTGACGTCGGCCAGCCCCTTCTCGCCACCGGTGAACGCGCCGCCGACGTAGGCGAGCACGAGGCCGATCACGATCGCGATCGCCGAGCCGTGCACGCGGCCGAACGTGAGCTTGCGCGACGCGATCGAAGACAGCCACATGATCAGGCCGACCAGCGCGAACGACGCGACGAGCCCGTTGTGGGCGACGGTTTTTTCGAGCATCTGCAGCATGGCGGCCTCCGTTATTGTTCTTCGAATTGCGGCACGCCCGCGAAGGCCGTGTCGTCGCGGCCCGTGCGCGCGAGTACCGCGATGCAGCATGCGCAGATCGCGACCGCGCCGACCGCGGCCAGCAGCGCGACCGGCCCGCCCTTCAGTGCGGCGACGACGTTCTGGTTCGCGGCCATCGCGACGACGACCGGGATGTACATCGCGCCCCAGAAACCGACGCCCGCCTCGGTCTCCTTCGGCAGCCAGCCTCGCCGGTGCAGCCACAGGCGCAGGCAGATCAGCAGCAGCATCGCGATGCCGACGCCGCCGACGTTGGTTTTCACGCCGATCGCGCTGCCGAGCAGGTCGCCGAGGAACAGTCCGGCCAGGTGGCAGAACGCCAGCAGCGCGGTTCCGTAGATGATCATGAGTCGTCTCCAGTCTCTTCGTGACGGGCGCCTGACGCGTGCGGGAGCCAGGCCCGCACGCCGATCCCGGGCGGACTGTCTGTCTCCTGCGGCGGGGCGCCGCGGCCCGGCGGCTCGTCGTGCGAGCGCGTTCTCGGGGGTCGATGGGATGATGCGGGTTCGGGCCGGACGCCGGATGGCTTAGACTGATTGGTGCAGCCGGCGGCGCGACACGGGCTACGCGTCCGATGCCCCCCGTTCGCGGAGGCCGCACTGGCGCGTGATCCGATACTAGCGCCGCAAAATCCGGCCATTTATGAAGTTGTCGAAACCGATTCAGTGGATTTAGCAATGCGTCCGTTACCGCCCGAATTGCTGCGCAGCTTCGTCGCCGTCGCCCAGTCCGGCAGCTTCACCGCCGCGTCCGAGCGCGTGAACCTGTCGCAGTCGACTGTCAGCCAGCATATCCGCCGGCTCGAGGAGCTGCTCGACCGGCCGCTGTTCGAGCGCGACACGCGCAACGTGCACCTGTCGCAGCACGGCGACGCGCTGTTCCGCTACGCGGTGCGCATCCTCGAACTGATGGACGAGGCCGTCACGTCGGTCTGCGGGCCGCCGCTGTCGGGCAAGGTGCGGCTCGCAATGTCGGAGGATTTCGCGTCGGCGCACCTGACGGCCGCGCTCGCGAGCTTCGTGCAGCGCAATCCGGATGTCGAGCTCGCGATCTCGACGGGGCTGTCGGGCGACCTGTTCGATGCGCTCGACGAAGGCCGCCACGATCTGGTGTTCGCGAAGCGCGTCGCGGGCAGCCGGCGCGGCCGCGTGATCCGCAGCGAACCGCTGTACTGGTGCACCGGCCCCGATTCGCGGATCACCGGCCACGAGACCGTGCTGCCGCTCGCGCTGCATCCGGAGCCGAGCGTGTCGCGCCGCCGCGTGCTCGAATCGCTCGAGGCCGTCGGGCGGCCGTACCGGATCGCCGTCGTGAGCAGCAGCATCGCGGTGCTGCGGGCGGCCGCGAGCGCGGGGCTCGGCGTCAGCGCGTTCGCCGGCTACGTGATTCCGGCCGGGCTCGCGCGGCTCGATGCGGGGCTGCCGGAACTCGGCGAACTCGAATACGTGATCGATCGCCCGGCGGCCGCGTCGCGCTCGACGCTCGCGCTCGAAGCCACGCTGATCACGGCGGCGGCCGAGTTGTAACGGCACGGCGGGCACCGCACGCGGGCGCGGTCGCATCCAGCGGCACCTGACAGGTTTGCCCGGAACGCGTCATCGTCCGCGCAGCACCCGCTCGCGACAATGGGCCCCATCCGAACGCACCGCGCATCGCCGCGCGCGTCCGGCACCCCGTCCCCTTGATCGGAGCCCGCCATGAAGAACGTCCTGCGATTCGCCGTCGCGACCGCTGCAGCCGCCTTGCTGTCCCCCGCCTTTGCCCAGACCGACGCGTCGGCCCCCGCACAACAAGGCCTGACACGCGCGGAAGTCATCGACCAGCTCAAGCAGGCCTATCTCGACGGCGAACTGCCGACCAACGACGGCAACTACCCGCCGAACGCCGCGACCCGTGCGCGCAACCGCGAACTCGTGCAGGCCGTGAGCCCCACGTGGCTGGCTCACACGCCGCCCGCCAGCCAGGCGATGTCGCAGCAATGACCGGCGCCGCCACTGCGCCGGCGCGACCGGATGAGGATCAGGGCAGGAAGCTGCGGCGCCGCGCGTCGATCAGCTCGACGAGCAACCGGTCGCGCTCCGCCGCCAGTTCCTGCATCGAGCGCTCGCCCTGGATCGCGCGCAGCTCGTCGGTCAGCTTGCGATCGACTTCCGGATCGAACGACGGCGTGCCGAGGTCGTCCCACCAGCTCGTGATCGGCCCCGACAGGTGTTCGAGGAAATGCGCGATCCCGCCCGCGCCGCCGCCAAGGTGATAGGTCAGACACTGCCCCATTAGCCCCCAGCGCAGGCCGGGGCCCCACGCGACGGCCTTGTCCGCATCGGCGACGCTCACGACGCCTTCGCCGACGAGGTGATACACCTCGCGGAACAGCGCGGCCGCGAGCCGGTTGGCGACGTGGCCGGTCATCTCCTTGTTCAGCACGATCGTCTGCTTGCCGAGCGCATCGTAGAACTGCTTCACGCGCGCGATCACGTCCTGGCCGGTCGCGTCGCCGCCGACCAGCTCGACGAGCGGAATCAGGTGCGGCGGATTGAACGGATGCGCAATCAGGCAGCGCTCCGGATGCTTCGCGCACGCGGTCTGGATCTCGGACATCTTCAGGCCCGACGAGCTCGATGCGATCGGCACGTGCGCGGGCAGCACGTCGTCCATCTGGCGGTAAAGCGCGCGCTTCAGGTCGAGCCGCTCGGGGCCGTTCTCCTGCACGAAGTCGACGCCGTCCAGCGCGCGCACGAGATCGGCGTCGAACGACAGCCGCGCGGAAAGTTCGGCGGCCCGCTCGCCGAGGAAGGCGGCGAGCGCGTCGCGCAGCCGCGCGTCGGCTTGCGGCGCCGGGTCGGTCGCGACGACGTCGAAGCCTTGCGTCAGGTAGAAAGCGGCCCAGCTCGCGCCGATCACGCCGGCGCCGACGATCGCGATACGTCGAATGTCCATGGTTGTCCCGTGTGGTTGGTCTGCGGATATGTCGCGGCGATTGTCGCATCGAATCCCCTGCGCACGCGTCGACGCCGATTGCAAATTCCCTCTTGAAATGCGCGGCGGCGGCCACTAATTAAGCGTCGTCGGGCAGTGCCGCATGCAACGCACCGCCCCCGTTATCGACCCCGTGGAGCCACCCGTCGCGCCCGCCGCAGGCGTCGCGCCGTCACGTCTCCCGCGTTCCCTGTTCAGGAGGACCAACATGAGCGGTATCCATCACGGCTACGACTTGTTCGACGAATTCGCCCGCGTGCAGCGGCAGATGGCGAGCCTGCTCGGCGAACGGCCGTCCGGCATCCGTGCGGGGCGCGCCGGCGCGTTTCCCGCGCTCAACGTCGGCGCCACCGACGATGCGATCGAGATCGTCGCGTTCGCACCCGGCATGGCCGCGGCCGACTTCGACGTGTCGATCGACAAGGACCTGCTGACGATCAGCGGCGAGCGCAAACCGGCGCCGCGCACCGAAGGCGACGACGTGCGCACGTATGCGCAGGAGCGCTTTCACGGCGCGTTCCGCCGCGTGGTCGAACTGCCGCGCGACGCGGACCCCGAGCAGGTCAGCGCCCGCTACGAGAACGGCTGCCTGCTGATTCGCGTCGGTCGGCGCGAAGCATCGAAGCCGCGTGCGATCACCATTCAGTAATCTTCAGGATACCGACATGAACACGAACCCGACCCTGGCCGAACGCCACCCGAGTACCGTTCACGCTGCCGCCGCCGAAGCCGCGCGCCGGCCCGCGATCACCCCGTCCGTCGACATCGTCGAGGACGCGCGCGGCGTCATGCTGCGGGCCGACCTGCCCGGCGTGCCGCGCGAGAACCTCGACGTGAAGGTGCACGACACGACGCTGACGATCGAAGCCGCGACGCAACTCGACACGCCGGTCGACCTGCGCGTGCGACACGCGGAAGTGCGCACGACGCGCTATGCACGGTCGTTCGTGCTGAGCGCCGATCTCGACACGTCGCGAATCGACGCGAACCTGCGCGACGGCGTGCTGACGCTGACGATCCCGCGCCGCGAGGAAACGCGCCCGCGCCGCATCGACGTGACGGCCGGCAATGCGTAAGGGTCGACGCGTGTGCTGACGCGACGCGCATGAAAATGCCCCGCTCCGGCGTGATGCCGGGCGGGGCTTTTTTTGCATCGGGCCGTGCGCGCTCAAACGCACGGACTTCAGCTTCAATCGAAATCGAACAGGTCGAACACCGACTTCTTGCGGCGCCGGCCGTCGTGCCGGTATCGATCGTCGTGCGAGCGGCCGTCGCGGCCCCAGCCGTCGTCGCGCTCGCGCGGCGCGTGCGCGTCGTGCTGCGCCGGCGCGGCGTCGCGGCGAGCCGGCGCGTCGCCGGTCTCGCGTGCGATCAGCTTGTCGAGCTCGCCGCGATCGAGCCACACGCCGCGGCAGGTCGGACAGTAGTCGATCTCGATCGACTGGCGCTCGGCCATCAGCAGGTCGGGCGTCTTGCAGACAGGACATTTCATCGCGTTTCTCCTTTCCGTGCGAATTTCATCCGAATTCCGTACGAGGCGCGCGAACCGACCGCCGCGGCGGCCGGCATCCCGCGCGCCGGCTCAGTCGCGCGCCACGTGCGCCGCACGCTTCGCCTTCGCGCGCCGCGCCAGCATGTTCATGCCCTCGACGAACGCCGAGAACGCCATCGCCGCATAGATGTACCCCTTCGGCACGTGCGAACCGAACCCTTCGGCGATCAGCGTCATGCCGATCACGACCAGGAACGACAGCGCGAGCATCACGATCGTCGGGTTGCGGTCGATGAAACGCGCGAGCGGCTGCGCGGCGAACAGCATCACGCTCACGGCGACGATCACGGCGACGAACATGATCGGAACGTGCTCGGTCATGCCGATCGCGGTCACGATGCTGTCGATCGAGAACACGATGTCGAGCATCACGATCTGGCCGATCGCGGCCCACATCGTCAGGCCGGCCGCGCCGGCGGCGCCGCCCGCGCCGCCACCGTCGTGCGACACGTGGTGATGGATCTCGGTGGTCGCCTTCCACACGAGGAACAGGCCGCCCGACAGCAGGATCATGTCGCGCCACGAAAACGCATGATCGAACAGCGTGAACACGGGTTCGGTCAGGCTCGCGATCCACGCGACGCTACCGAGCAGCGCGAGGCGCATCACCAGCGCGAGCGCGATGCCGAGGCGCTGCGTGCGGGCGCGCTGCGCTTCGGGCAGCTTGTTGCTGAGGATGGAGATGAAGATCAGGTTGTCGATGCCGAGCACGACTTCCATCACGACGAGCGTCAGGAGCGCGGCCCAGACGGCGGGGTCGGTGGCAAGCGTCAGCAGGTAGTCCATGGGATGGGCCGATACGAAAGTGGAAAGCCCGATGATATGCCGCCCCGTACTTCGGAAAAATCAGCGAGAATCTGACTTTGAGTTCGGTTTTTTCGATATATCGCGCGCCGATGCTGAATTTTCGCCATCTGTACTATTTCTGGGTCGTCGTGAAGGAAGGCGGCTTCGCGCGCGCGGCCGGCCGGCTGGACATGGCCGTGCAGACGATCAGCGCGCAGGTGCGCGAGCTGGAGAAAGCGCTCGGCCACCAGTTGCTGCGCCCGGCCGGGCGCGGCGTCGCGATGACCGACGCCGGGCAGGCCGCCTTTGCGCGCGCGGAAATCATCTTCGAGATGGGCCGGCTGATCCCCGACGACGTGCGCGCGGCGGCCAGCCAGCCGACCGTGCGGCTCGCGGTCGGCCTCGCGGACGGCATCTCCAAGCTCGCCGCGCACGCAATCCTGGCCCCGGTGCTCGACACGCCCACGCTGCGGCTGCTGTGCCACGAAGGCGAGCACGACGCGCTGCTCGCGGAACTCGCGCTGCATCAGCTGGATCTCGTGCTGGCCGGCCAGGGTGCGCCGTCCGGGTCGAACCTGCGCGTGACGAGCGAGCGGCTCGTCGCGTCGCCGGTCGACTGGTACGGGCCCGCGGCGCTCGTCACGCCGGCCGCGCGGCAGCGCTTTCCGCACTGCCTGGCCGAGCTGCCGGTGCTGCTGCCGACTGCGCATTCGGCATTGCGCGCGCGTCTCGACCTGTGGCTGGAAAGCGCGCGGATCGTGCCGCGCGTGGCCGGCGAGTTCGAGGACAGCGCGCTGATGGCCGTGTTCGCGGCGCGCGGCCTCGGCGTGTTTCCGCTGAGCGAACTGGGCGCGAACGATGCGTCGCTGCTGCGCGGGCTCAGGCGGCTCGGGCGCGCGGGCGACGTGACCGAGGAGATCCACGCGATCCGCTCGCGGCGCGGCGAACATCATCCGCTGACGGCGCAATTGCTGGCCGCGGCGCGCGGCGCGCCGGCCGACTGAAGCGAGCGCGACACCAAACGAAACTATAATGTCGCCCCGGCCATACGAGATGTGCGCCGCATCAATCCGGGCACTCCCCTTGCGCCGCCTCTCGCCGAGCCTTCTGAAAGACGCCATGCACAACCGATTTCGCCTGTTTTCCGTTTCGTGCGCGCTCGCGGCCGCGACCGTGCTGGCGGCATGCTCGTCGCCGCCCAAGCCGATCTACCAGCAGGAACAGTTCGACGCGACCAGCAGCCCGTATGCGCATACGTTCCACTCGAAATCCGACGCGGCCTGCGAGGCCGCCCGGCGCGCGCTGCTGAGCCAGGGCTACGTGGTGTCGTCGTCGCGCAACGACGCGGTCGACGGCAGCAAGAATTTCCAGCCGAGCAACGACATGCACGTCGTGATCGAGTTTCACGTCGTGTGCGCGGACGCGACGGCGGACGGCGCGTCGAGCATCGCGTACGTGAACGCGGTGCAGGACCGCTATACGCTGAAGAAATCGAATACGTCGGCCAGCGTGGGCTTGAGCGTGTTCGGCTCGCTGTCGCTGCCGATCGGGTCCAGCGACGACGCGCTCGTCAAGACCGCGAGCGAGACGATTCCCGCCGGCGTGTTCTATGAACGCTTCTTCACGCTCGTCGACCATTTCCTGAAGATCGACCCGGCGCGCCGCGACCGCGCGACCGTGAAGGCCGCGGAGAAGGAGCCCGTCGCGCCGCTGCCCGAGCCCGCGCCGACGCCGCAGGGCGAACCGATGAAGATGACGACGCCGGTCGTGCCGACGCCGCCCGCGGCGCCGGTGCCGCTGTCGGCGACGGGTGTCGCGCCGGGGTCGGGCGCGAATGCCGTGCCGGCCGCGGCATCGGCCGTCGCGGCGCCGACGGCGGCGTCCGGGCCGGTGCCGGCTTCGGGGGCGGCACCCGCGGCCGCTTCTGCGCCTGCGCCTGCGCCTGCTTCGGCTGCCGGCCCGGCGCCTGCATCGACCCCGGCTCCCGCTTCGTCTGCTGCGCCAGCTTCGGCGCCTAAGCCGGTTTCCGGTCCGGCAACCGCGCCGGCACCTTCGTCGACCTCCGGTTCGACGGCCGCGCCGGTTTCCCCGCCCCTGGCTCTGTCGGAGCCGGCAACAGCCGCGGCCACCGCTACGCCGTCGTCGTCCTCGGCCGCGCCTTCGTCAGCGGCATCCACGCCCGCATCGGCATCGGCGCCGTCAAGCGCATCGCCTGCGCCGGTTACCGCCAACCCCGTCGCATCGTCCACGCCGTCCGGCGCGAGCGCACCCATCGCGAATTGATCGCGCTCCCGTATCGTCGCGCCCGGCCGCATGCGGCGCGGCGCGACGACTCGCCCCCCTTCCGCAACGTTCCTGAAGTCGTTTCCGCCCATCCGGCCGTGCGCCGACCGCGCATGGTCGCGCGGGATTGACGGTAAGGCAACGTGGACGCGTGGCGGTTCGCCATGCACGCGCCAGACCCGCCGTCACCGCGCGCGACAATCGCAAGCAATCCGCCGTCTCGCGAGTGCGCTGCTCACCCGCGCACTCGCCTACCGCAACGTCGCGCGCAGCGTCTGCAGATCCTCGGCGGTCGTGGCCACCCCGCCGCAGACGATCACGGCGATGTCCGCGGCCGACGCGAGCACCCGCACCGGCCGCTCCAGCGCGGCCAGCGCCGCGCCGCACGCGGGCTCGACGACGATCCTGTGTTCGTCGAGAAACCGCAGCGACGCCGCCACCGCGTCGGCGTCGGACACGACGACCGGATGGATCGCGTGGCGTGTCGCCCATTCGACCGCCGCGTCGCACGGCCGCTTCGCGCCGAGCGTCGTCGCGATGCTCGAGATGGCCGCCAGTTCGACCGGACGCCCCTGCGCGACCGAGCGCGCATAGCAGTCGGCGCCTTCCGTCTCGGCCGCGACGACCGGCACGTCGTGCCAGCCGTTGCGCGCCAGCCCTTCCAGCACGCCGCACAGCAGACCGCCGCCGCCCACAGCAAGCACGACCGCGTCGGGCTTCGGGCCGGCCGCCGCCATCTCGTCGATCATCGTCGCGTGGCCTTGCCACAGCACGCGATCGTCGAACGGATGCACGAACGCGTCGTGCGCGTCGAGCGCCGACTGCGCGAACGCGTTCGCCTCGGCCCAGCTCGCGCCGTGCACGACGAGTTCCGCGCCTTCGACGCGGATCAACTCGCGCGCCCGCGCCGACGTGCTTTCCGGCACGACGACGCGCACCGGCACGCCGAGCTCGCGGCCGCAGTACGCGACCGCGATGCCCGCGTTGCCGCCCGACGACGACACGAATCGCCGCGCACCGGCGGCGTGCCGCGCCTCGCAGACGGCGCCGATGCCGCGCAGCTTGAACGAACCCGACGGCTGCAGCGCCTCGAGCTTCAGCCGGATGGTCGTACCGAGCCGGCGGGATGCGATCGGCGAGCGGATATAAGGAGTCGGGATATGAAGCGGCATGGGACGGAACGCAATGAGGACGGAGGACACGCACACGACGCGCAACGACGCGCATTCGGCAATGACGGTCATCGTACGGCAGGCCCGCCATGCTTTCCAATACCATCGAATGGCGTTTGCTATGCTTCACAGGCATATCCACACATCAGACCCGACACCGCATGCGCCAGATCGAACTGCGTCACCTGCGCTACTTCGTCGCCGTCGCCCAGGCCGGCAGCGTGATGGCCGGCGCCCGTGCGGCCGGCATCGTCCAACCCGCGCTGTCGCGACAGATCCGCGAACTCGAGGACGCGATCGGCACGCCGCTGCTGATTCGTCGCGCGACGGGCGTCACGCTCACGGCGGCCGGCACGAGCTTCCTGCACGATGCGACCGGCCTGCTCGCGATGCTGCAGGACAGCCGCGAGCGCGCGCTGCGCAGCGCGGCCGGCCAGCTCGGCGAACTGCGGCTCGGCGCGCTGCCGAACTGCCTGCCGCTGCCGGTGGTCGCGAACGTCCTCAAGGCGTTTCGCGATGCGTGCCCGGACGTGAAACTGTCGATCGCGCCGATGCTGTCGGCCGAACAGGCGAGCGCGCTGATGCGCGGCCAGCTCGACGCCGGGATCATGGCGTGGCGTCGCGAGGAAGCGCCGCACCTGACGGGCGTGCGGCTGCTGAGCGACCGCTTCGTGCTCGCGATGCCCGCGCCGCCGGGCGGCCGCTTCGTCGCGCCGCGCACGCTGGCCGACGTCGCGAACGAGCCGTTCGTCTGGTTCGATGCGCAGCGCTCCGCCGCGCACCACCGGTTCCTGATGACGCAGTGCGAGCAGGCCGGCTTCACGCCGCGCATCGCGCAGGTCGGCAGCGACATCCCGACGCTGATCGGCCTCGTCGCGGCCGGCATGGGCTGCGCGTTCGTGCCGGAAAGCGCGTCGCCGACCTGCCCGCGCACGGTCCGGCTCGTCGCGCTCGACGCGCTCGCGAGCCGCTTCGACATCGAGTTCGTGTTCGACGGCGCGGCGGCGGCCCCGTCGCCCGTCGTCGCGCGGTTTCTCGCGGCGGTCCGCGACGCGGCCGGCGAACCGGGCTGAACGTACGCCGGATGCCTCGCCGCGCGATCGGGCGATGCAACTTGCAGCGCCGGCCGCTGGACGGAATCGCCCTCCGCGATCTCGCCGTTTTCGCCGTTTTCGCTGTTTTTGAGCACTGAACGACGCCGCCGTGCCACCGAAAAATCTTTCAGAACGCCGACGGACGGCGTCACGACGCCGCTATTTTCAAATTGACACCAAAAACGGCCGTTTAACGCCGATTCGAATCGTCCTGGCCCGAAATATACTGCCCGCGCATCCAATTCCTCGTGCCAAAGAGAGGATGCGTTTCCGCCCCGGCCACGGACCCCCTGTGGTCGGGGCTTTTTTCCTGTTGCGCGTCGAGTCACGCCCCACACACGCCGCATTATTGACATGAAATCAAGATAATTTCGTCCGGATGCGGCTTTTTCCGCAAAAGTAATGCAGGCACACTTCGGGCTGTCCTCAATGGCTTCGTGCCGTTGTCCCCCGCTTACAGGAGCCCGCCGCGTGAACCCCACGACTTCCTCTCCGTCCCGTCCGGGCGGCAGCGCCGCGCTGCCGCTGCTGGCGCTCGCCGCCGGCGCGTTCGGCATCGGCACCACCGAGTTCTCGCCGATGGGCCTGCTGCCCGTGATCGCCGACGGCGTGCACGTGTCGATTCCGCAAGCCGGCATGCTGATCAGCGCATATGCGATCGGCGTGATGGTCGGCGCGCCGCTGATGACGCTGCTGCTCGCGCGCTGGTCGCGCCGCTCCGCGCTGATCGCGCTGATGTCGATCTTCACGATCGGCAACCTGCTGTCGGCCGCCGCACCGGACTACACGACGCTGCTGCTCGCCCGCCTCGTGACGAGCCTCAACCACGGCGCGTTCTTCGGGCTCGGCTCGGTGGTCGCGGCGAGCCTCGTGCCGCGCGACAAGCAGGCCAGCGCGGTCGCGACGATGTTCATGGGGCTGACGATCGCGAACGTCGGCGGCGTGCCGGCCGCGACCTGGCTCGGCCAGATGATCGGCTGGCGCATGTCGTTCGCGGCGACCGCGGGCCTCGGCCTGGTCGCGATCGCCGGCCTGTTCGCCGCGCTGCCGAAGGGCGAAGCCGGCAAGATGCCGGACCTGCGCGCCGAACTCTCCGTGCTCACGCGCCCGGTCGTGCTCGGCGCGCTCGCGACGACGGTGCTCGGCGCCGGCGCGATGTTCACGCTCTATACGTACGTCGCGCCAACGCTCGCCCACCTGACGGGCGCCACGCCCGGCTTCGTGACCGCGATGCTCGTGCTGATCGGCGTCGGCTTCTCGATCGGCAACATCGCGGGCGGGCGCCTCGCCGACCGCTCGCTCGACGGTACGCTGATCGGCTTCCTGTTGCTGCTGATCGCGACGATGGCCGCGTTCCCGCTGCTCGCCGCGACCCACGCGGGCGCCGCCGTCACGCTGCTGGTCTGGGGGATCGCGACGTTCGCGGTCGTGCCGCCGCTGCAGATGCGCGTGATGCGCGCGGCCCATGAAGCGCCGGGCCTCGCGTCGGCCGTCAACATCGGCGCGTTCAACCTCGGCAACGCGGTCGGCGCCGCCGCCGGCGGTGCGGCGATCTCGGCCGGGTTCGGCTACGCGGCGGTGCCGCTCGTCGGCGCGCTGATCGCCGCCGCCGGGCTCGCCCTCGTCATGCTGCAGGTCACGCAGCGCCGCCGCTCGCCGGCCACCGCGAATTCGTAAGCGCGGGGAAGCCCGGACTACCGGGAACCGTCCGCACGCATTTTTACGGCCGCGCCATGCGGCCGTTGTCGTTTCCGGCGCGCGGTCCGGTTCCGACGGCCCGATCAGCGTCCCGCGGCGAACCCGCCGAAGAACGCGCGCGCGTTCGCCTCGAGACTCTCGAGGTGATAGCCGCCTTCCTGCACGATCACCGTCGGCAACCCGAGCGCGCCGATCGCGCGGCCGAGCCGGCCGAACCCGTCGGTCGTGACCGCGACCTGCGATTGCGGATCGTCCTTGTAGATGTCGAAGCCGAGCGCGAGCACGAGCGCATCGGGCTGGAACCGCGCGAGCGCGCGCAGCGCGTCGTCGAGCCGCGCGAAGAACGTCGACTCCGGCGCGCCGTGCGGCATCGGCAGGTTGAGGTTGAAGCCGTCGCCGGCGCCCGCGCCCGTCTCTTCCTCGTAGCCCGCGACGACCGGGTAGAAGTTGGTCGGGTCGCCGTGAATCGATACGTACAGCACATCGTCGCGGCCGTAGAAAATCTCCTGCACGCCCTGCCCGTGATGCATGTCGGTATCGAGGATCGCGACGCGGCGATGGCGGCCGAGCAGCGCCTGCGCGGCGATCGCCGCATTGTTCAGGTAGCAGAAGCCGCCGGCCGCGTCGCGGCGCGCATGATGGCCGGGCGGCCGGCACAGCGCGTAGGCTTCGCGTGCGCCGTCGTTGACGTCGGCCGCCGCGGCCAGCGCGCCCTGCGCGGACCAGTACGCCGCGCGCCACGTGTTCGCGCCGACCGGGCAACTGCCGTCGGCGAGATAGCGCGCGGCTTTCGCGAGCACGCCGCGCAACGGGTTCGGATCGCGCACGAACACGTTCGACATCACTTCGTCGCCCCAGTCGTCGGGCATCTGCTTCCAGTCGCGGTGCGCGTCCTCGAGAAAGCGCAGGTAGTTCATGTCGTGCACGGCCGCGATCGGCGCGGTGCCGCGGTCGGCCGGCTCGCGCACGTCGAAGTCGAGCGACCGGACGGCCGCGACGAGCCGCGCCGCGCGCTCGGGCACTTCCTGCGGTTCGCGCATCTGGCCGCGCGACAGGTAGCTGCGCGGATGGTGCAGCAGTTGTTCGGGATGGAAATAGGTTTTCATCGTAGTCCTCGTCGATTCGCCGGATCAGGCGCCGTGCGCGGCGGCCGCCGCGTCGATGCGCGCCGCGATGCCCGCGCGCGCGAGCACCGCATGGAGCAGCACGTTCGCGCCGCGCGTCACGTCGTCGGGCAACGCATCCTCGGCTTCGTTGTGCGACAGGCCGTCGACGCACGGAATGAACACCATCGCGGTCGGGAAACGACGCGCGAGCAGGATCGCATCGTGGCCGGCGCCGCTCACGATCCGCTCGTGCGTGTAGCCGAACGCGGCCGCGGCCTGCGCCACCAGCCCCACGCAATCGCGATCGAACGGCGTCGCCGGGCTGCGCCAGCATGTGTCGATCGCCACTTGCACGCCGCGCGCGGCGGCGATGCGGGCGCACGCCTCGCGCAGGTCGCGCTCCATCGCATCGACTTCGGCATCGTCGTGATGACGCAGGTCGACCGTGAACGTCAGCTCGCCGGCAATCGTGTTGCGCGATGCGTGGCGGATGCCGACCTGCCCGATCGTCGCGAGCCCGCGCGGTGCATAAGCGGCGACGATCCGTTCGAGTTCGAGCGCGATCTGCGCACTCGCGAAATACGCGTCCTTGCGATACGGCATCGGCGTCGTGCCGGCGTGCGCGGCCACGCCCGTCACCGTCACGTCGAGCCAGCGGATCGCCTGCCCGCCCGTGACGATGCCGATCGTCGTGCCGTTCGCCTCGAGCACGGGCCCTTGTTCGATATGCGCCTCGAAATACGCGTCGACCGCACCGCCCGCTGCGCGCGTGCCGCGATAGCCGCATGCGTCGAGCGCCGCACCGAGCGTGACACCGTCGGCGTCCCGCTTCGCGAGCGCGTCGTCGAGCGGCAGCGCGCCGGTGAACACGGCCGACCCGAGCATCGCCGGCGCGAAGCGCGCGCCTTCCTCGTTGGTCCACGACACGATCTCGAGCGGCTTGTCGGTCGCGATGCCCGCGTCGTTCAGCGTGCGCACGAGTTCGAGCGCGGCGAGCACGCCGTAGACGCCGTCGAAGCGGCCGCCTTCCGGCTGCGTGTCGAGATGGCTGCCGATCAGCACGGGAGCCGCCTGCGCATCGGCGCCGTCGCGACGCGCGAACAGGTTGCCGACCGCATCGACGCTCACCGTCAGCCCCGCGTCGCGGCACCACTGCGCGAACAGGTCGCGCCCGCGCCGGTCGTCATCGGTGAGCGCGACACGCCGCACGCCGCCGCGCGGCGTCGCGCCGACGCGCGCCATGTCGGCCAGGCTCTGCCACAGGCGGGCGCCGTCGATTTCCAGCAGGTCGTTCATTGGGATTCCGGATCGATTCGTTCGTTGAGGTTCAATGCGAGCCGAGCGCTTCGGCGGCGGCCGGCTGCGCGGCGCGGCGCGCGTCGAGCGCGACGATGCAGAGCAGCGAGATGCCGGCGAGACACGTGTAGAACACCGCAAGCGGCCACCACTGGCCCGTGAAGCGATGCGCGAGCCACGTGCCGACGAGCGGCGTCAGGCCGCCCGCGATCGCGCCGCAAATCTGGTAAGCGAGCGAGATCGCCGAATAGCGCACGTGGGCGGGAAACACGTCGCTGACGAAGCCCGCGATCACCGAATAGAAGCCGGCCATGCAGACGACGGCGAGCGCGATGCCGGCGATCAGCGACGCCGACGTGCCGCCCTGCACGAGCATGAACATCGGATACGGCGACAGCATCGCGAGCAGCGCCGCGAGCTTCAGGAAGCGTGCGCCGCCGATGCGCTCGGCGATCCACGCGGCGAGCGGCTGCGCGAAGAACTGGATGATCGCGACCGCGAACAGGCTGTCGAGGATCAGCGAGCGCGACACGCCGACGTACTGCGTCGTGTACGCAATCATGAACGTGTTCGTGAAATA
Organism: Burkholderia sp. AcTa6-5; assembly: GCF_017815075.1. Taxonomy (NCBI): domain Bacteria; kingdom Pseudomonadati; phylum Pseudomonadota; class Betaproteobacteria; order Burkholderiales; family Burkholderiaceae; genus Burkholderia; species Burkholderia sp. AcTa6-5. The sequence continues at coordinate 173,014 of NZ_JAGIQE010000009.1, forward strand.
GACGCCCGCGATGCCGATCGTGTTCGCGCCGATGCAGAGCAGCACGAGCCCCGACGCGGAACGGAACACTTCCGCGACCGGCAGCTTCACCGTGCGGTTCGCTTCCTTGACCCGCGCGAACTCCGGCGACTCGTTCACGCCGAGCCGGATCAGGATGCCGACCACGAGCAGCACCGAACTCGCGAGAAACGGCAGGCGCCAGCCCCACGCGAGGAAGTCGGCCTTGTCCATCGACGTGACCGCGCGGAATGCGATCAGCGACAGGATCAGCCCGGCCGGGCTGCCGAGCTGCGCGAACGATGCGAAAAACGTGCGGCGCCCCTGCGGCGCATGCTCGCCCGCCATCAGCACCGCGCCGCCCCATTCGCCGCCGACCGCGATCCCCTGCACGACCCGCAGCGCGACGAGCAGCACCGGCGCGAGGACGCCGACCTTCGAATAGGCGGGCAGCAGCCCGACGCAGACGGTCGCGACGCCCATCATCATCAACGTCGTCATCAGCGCCTTCTTTCGGCCGATGCGGTCGCCGAGATGGCCGAAGATCACGCCGCCGAGCGGACGCGCGAAGAAGCCGACCGCGAACGTCGCGAACGACGCCATCGTGCTGACGAACGGGTCGTGCGACGGGAAATAGAGTTCGCCGAACACGAGCGCGGCCGCGGTCGCGTAGATGTAGAAGTCGTACCACTCGATCATCGTGCCGATGAACGCGGCCGTCGCGGCGCGTGCCGGCTGGCGGGCGGAAGGAAGGGACTGAGTCATGCGGGCTCCTGACGCGCGCCGCGGCGGAGCGGCACGCACTATCGTGAGGACGGCCGTCTGTCGCGGCCTCGCGCCGCACGCTGCGGCGCCCCTCCTTTATCGGTGGCCGCAAATCATTAGTCAAATTTCAAGTTATTATTCTCTATATAAATTCAACTAATGCCTGCCGCCGCCTGCCCGGAGACCCGATGCGCCCCGACCTCGCCCCGTTCCTCAACGATCGCCTCGACTGGAACCTGCTGCGCACCTATCTGGTGATCATGCAGGAGCGCAGCGTGAGCCGCGCGGCCGCGCGCCTGCACGTCACGCAGCCGGCCGTGAGCCAGGCGCTGCGGCGGCTCGAGGAGACGCTCGAGCGCCGGCTGATCGAGCGGCGCGGCGCGCACTTCGCGCCGACGCCGGCCGGCGAAGCCGTGTACCGGATCGCGAGCGACATCTACGGCGGCATCTCGCGCCTCGAAACCGAAATCGACGACAGCACCGCCGACCTGACCGGCTCGATCCGGCTGCTGACGGTGAGCCGCATCGAATCGCCCGTCTACGACGAATTCCTCGCGGATTTCCATCGCGCGTATCCGCGTATCGATCTGCAGATCGAAGTGATGCGTTCGTCGGACATCCTGTCGTCGCTGCTGCAGAAGACGGCCACGGCCGGGCTCGGCCTGTGCCGCACGCCGCACGACAAGCTGGAGATGCGCTGCTTCCTGCGCCAGCGCTATGCGATCTACTGCGGCCGCCATCACCGGCTGTTCGGGCAGACGCAATTGCGGATGGACGATCTGCTCGCGGAGAATTTCGTGTCGTTCACGAGCGACCAGATCGGCGACAGCCTGTCGCCGCTCACCGTGTTTCGCGACCAGAAGGGCTTCACGGGGCGCATCGTCGCGTCGTCGCCGAGCCTCGACGAAGTGCGGCGGCTGATCTTCGCGGGCTATGGCATCGGCTGCCTGCCCGAGCACATCGTACGTGACGACATCGCGCAGCAACGGCTGTGGCGGTTGCCGCCCGACGATGGGCTCGTCGATGTCGACGTGTTCCTGCTGTGGCATCGCGACCGCAAGATGAATGCGGCGGAGCATGCGTTTCTCGACGCGATGGAGCGCTGCATGCAGCGCTACTCGCTCGCGGAGCGGCTGGGGAAATGATGACGCGGGTGCGCCCGATGCACGCGCCGGGCGCACGCGGCCCGGCGCATCGCGTGCGTCAGAAGCGATGCACGATGCCGAGCTGCACGCCGCGCGCATTCGCGCCCGGGTACGCGAGCGGCAGGCCGGGGTTCGCCGCGCCGGCAAGCGTGTAGTCGGCCTGGTTGCGGTTGCGCAGGTACGACAGCGCGCCGTAGAAGCTCGTGCGCTTCGACAGGTCGTACTCGTACATCAGTCCGAGCTGGTCCGCGTTATTGCGTTGCGACGACTGGTCGTGCAGGTACGCGTAGCCGAGCGCGATAGCGTTCGCCGGGTTGATCTGATATTTGACCGACAGCCCGTACACGCGCGAATCGATTCCGAGGTCGGCCCACTTCACCGCGGAGAACCCGCCATACACGGTGGCCTTGCCGATTGCGTACGATGCGCCGGCCATGATCGTGCGATCCGTCGTGGTCGCCGCGGCGTTCTTCAACCACTGGCCCGCGACGAATGCGCCGAACGGGCCGTGTTCGTAGGTCAGGTCGAACTGCCGGCTGGAGCCGGCCGAGCGCACGCCGCCCGCGTCGCCGAACCCGAAGTACAGCCCGCCCTGGAAACCGGCTATCTCCGGGCTCTGGTACGACAGCGTATTGCTCGTGCGGAATGCGAACACGGTCAGGTTGTCCATGCCGGACGCCTGCGTGACGCCGCCGAACGCATCCTGCCCGCCCTGGTCGTTGAACAGCGGCGAATTCTGCCGGCCCGCGCGCACCTTGCCCCACTGCCCCGCGATGCCGACCCACGCCTGCCGGTTGAACATCGTGCCGGCGCTCGCGAGCGAGCCGTCATTCGGGTTGAAGCCGTTTTCCAGCGCGAACTCGATCTTCTGGCCGCCGCCGATCTCTTCGCCGCCCTTCAGCCCGAACCGGCTGCCCCACTGGCCGCCCGAGTTGATCGCGGCCGTATAGCCGTTGCCCGTGTTCACGTATTGCGCGAATTCGTCGATCACGCCGTACAGCGTGACGCCGTCCTGCGCGAGCGCGGCGTCCGAACCGGCGACGCAAGCGGCCGCGACGGCCATCCGAAGACCGGCATGCACCGGTCGCGCCCAGGAACGATGTCCTCGTGCGTTCATTTTATTAGTCCTGCTATTCAATGAAAGGAGAATGGAACGACGCCGGGCACGATGGTCCACCATGCCGGCATCGCGGATAACGAAGAGGATGTGCGGTGCGATTGCCGGTCGCGCCGATTCGGCGCGTCGGGCCGCTCAGGCCGGCGGCAGACCGGCCCGACGAACGACGTGATACGTCGGTGTCAGACCTCGCCGCGTTCGAGCGGCAGGATCAGGCGTTCGGGAATGCTGCGTCGCGACGCGCGGGCGCCGACGTAATACAGCACGGCCGGCACGACGAGGCCGAGGATCCACGAGATGTCGGTGCCGCCGAGCGCATCGACGAGCGGCCCCGTGTAGATGTGCGTCGACATGAACGGCAGTTGCACCAGGATGCCGACCACGTAGATCGTGATCGCCATCACGTTCCAGCGACCGTAGCGGCCGTCGGGATCGGACAGCGCCGGCACGTCGTAGCGCGAACGCGTGAAGCAGTAGTAATCGACCAGGTTGATCGCGCTCCACGGCGTGAAGAACGCGAGCAGGAACAGGATGAACGCGGTGAATTCCTTCAGGAACGAATGACGGCCCGCGAGCGCGATCAGCGTCGATACGCAGATCATCCCGAAGATGTACACGAGGCGGCTCTTCGACGATACCGCGCCCTTGCCGCGAAAGCCGCTGACGATCGTCGCCATCGACATGAAGCTGCCGTACGCGTTGAGCGCAGTCACCGTGACCTTGCCGAACGCGATGCTGAAGTACAGCAGCGCGGCCACGGCGCCCGTCGAGCCGAGGCCGACGATGTACGACACCTCATGGTGCGCGAACTGGCTGCCGGCCAGCGCGGCCGCGAACACGCCGAACACCATCGCCGCCTGCGCGCCAATTACCGAACCGAGGCCGACCGCGAGAAACGTCGCCACCGACGACGTCGAACGCGGCAGGTAGCGCGAATAGTCGGCCACGTACGGGCCGAACGCGATCTGCCACGACGCGGACAGCGACATCGCGAGCAGGAAGCTCGCGAGCGAGAAATGCTTGTTCGCGAGCAGCGCGCCGACGTCGTGGTTCGCGAACAGCTGCGCGAACATGTAGACGAACGCGACGATGCCGACCACGCTCGCGATCCGGCCGACGAAGTGGATCGCGCGATAGCCGAACACGGTCAGCACGACGATCACGGCCGCGAACAGCAGGATGCCGGCCGCGTCGTCGACGTGCAGCAGTTGCGCGACGGCCTGCCCGGCCAGCACCGAGCCGCTCGCGGAAAAGCCGATGTACATCAGGCACACGAGCACGATCGGGATCATCGCGCCATACACGCCGAACTGCACGCGGCTCGAGATCATCTGCGGCAGCCCGAGCTGCGGCCCCTGCGCGCCGTGCAGCGCCATCACCGCGCCGCCGACGAGCTGGCCGAGCAGCAGCGCGACCAGCGACCAGAACACGTCGCCGCCGAGCACGACCGCGAGCGCGCCCGTGACGATGGCCGTGATCTGCATGTTCGCCGACAGCCACAGCGTGAACTGGCTCAGCAGGCCGCCGTGGCGCTCGGCGTCGGGAATGAAGTCGATCGAGCGTACCTCGATCAGTCCGCCGGCTTTTCCACTGGAATTCGTTGACACGGGTCAATCTCCAAAATACTCAGGACCACACAGGGTTTGAACAGGACAGGAAGCTGCGAGCCGCCCTTTCGGCTCGACGGATGCGGGGCGCCGTGGATCGCCGGCATGCGCCACGCACGCACGGTCTGCACGCTGGCGCGCAAGCGGCACGACGTGTGCCGACATTGCCAGCGGATGATCTTGTATATACAACTTGCGAGATATCGGTGATTACCCGGAATCAATCGATTTTCGAAATCGTCCGAGAGATCCGTGCACGTCCGGGCGATTTCGCCGCAAGTCTGGCTTTGGAAAAATGAAAGGTCAGGCGCTGGATGAAATGACTGCCGGGATGGACATCGTGCACGCCGCGCTCGCCGAGCAGTTCGGCACGCTCGACGGAAACGCAGACGAATGGCCGGACGGGCGCACCCGCCCGCGCCGTATCAGACCAGTTGGTCGGATGCGACGACCTGCACGCCCGGCCGTGCGTCGATTGCCGCGTCGAGCAACGCGCGCGCAATCCGCGACGCGGGATTCACGCGCCACTTCGCCGGCAGCACCGGCGCGGCGGCGCTCAGCGCGAACGCGAACAGCCGCTCGCCGAACCGGAACTCGTCGCGGCTGCCGCCGATCAGGCCCGGCCGCACGTAAGTGAGCGAATCGAACCCGACGCCGGCGAGCGCCTGCTCGACCTCGCCCTTCACGCGGTTGTAGAAGATGCGCGACGCAGCATCGGCGCCGAGTGCGGAATTCAGCACGTAGGTCGACGTGCCGTGCCGGTGCGCGAGCCGCGCGACCGCGAGCGGATAGTCGTGATCGACGCGCCGGAAGGCCGCCTGCGAGCCGGCGGCCCGCATCGTGGTGCCGAGCGTGCAGATCACGGCATCCGCGTGCCACCAATCGCCCGTGTCGGGCAGATGGTCGAAATCGACCTCCAGTGCGCGCATCTTCGGATGCGGCGTCAACGGCCGGCGCGCGAGGACGATCACCTGGTCGACCCGCGCATCGGCCAGCGCGACGTCGAGAACGTGGCGCCCGACGAGTCCGGTCGCGCCGACGAGCAGCAGTTTCATGTCCCGTGCTTCCGTGTGGAGCCTGCGTTGGCGGACCCGAAGCGGCCCGGTTTCCGGCTATCGACATGATCGTCGGCTGACGCGGCGCCGACAACCCTCCGCTCGTCTCGAAAAATTACGGCGCTGTCGGGTGCGGTCCCGCGCGACCGAATGTCGACTGAAACAACATGACGTTCATCAGACGCCGCAAGCGCCGCCGATACGTGCGTGACGTACCGGCGGCGCCCCGTCAGGCAATTACGTCAGACATGCAGCGCATGTCCGAGCGCGCGCAACGCCGCTTCCTGCAGCGCCTCGCCGAGCGTCGGATGCGCGTGAATCGTGTCGCCGATGTCCTCCAGCCGCGCGCCCATCTCCAGCGACTGCGAGAACGCCGCGGCCAGCTCCGACACCCCGCGCCCGACCGCCTGCCAGCCGACGATCAGGTGATTGTCGCGCCGCGCGACGACGCGCACGAATCCGTCGGTCGCCTGCAACGTCATCGCCCGCCCGTTCGCGGCGAACGGGAACGACGCGCTCAGGCAATCGACGCCAGCCGTGTGTGCATCGTCCGGCGACCAGCCGGCCGTCACGATCTCGGGATCGGTGAAGCACACGGCCGGGATCGACGCGGGCGTGAATTCGCGACGCCGGCCCGCGATCAGCTCGGCCACCATCTCGCCTTGCGCCATCGCGCGATGCGCGAGCATCGGCTCGCCCGCGACGTCGCCGATCGCCCAGACATTGCGCATCGACGTGCGGCATTCGTCGTCGATCCGCAGCGCGCGGCCGTTGCGATCGAGCATCAGCGTCTCGAGCCCGAACCCGTCGACGCGCGGCCGACGGCCCACGGCGACCAGCACGCGGTCGGCCGGCAACGTCTGCTCGGCGCCATCGGCTGCCTGCACGCGCACCGCGCCGTGCGCGTCCAGCCCGAGCACCTTGTGGCCGAGCCACAGCCGCACGCCGAGCCGCGCGAGCGAATCGGCCACCGGCCGCACGAGTTCGGCATCGTACGCAGGCAGCACGCGCTCGGCCGCTTCGACGACGCTGACGTCGACGCCGAGCTTCCGATAGACGGTCCCGAGTTCGAGCCCGATATAGCCGGCCCCGACGACGACCAGCCGCTTCGGCAGCGTCGCGGGCGACAGCGCGTCGGTGGACGACACGACGTGCCCGCCGAACGGCATCGACGGCAGCTCGACCGGTTCGGAACCGGTCGCGAGCAGCAGGTGTTCGCAACCGATCCGCACCGTATGGCCGCCGCCGACGACTTCGACGGTCTTGCCGTCGATCACGCGCGCTTCGCCGTGCAGCACGCGCACGCCGTTCTTCTTGAGCAGCGTGCCGACGCCGCGCGTCAGACGATCGACGATGCCATCCTTCCATGCGACGCTTCTCGCGATGTCGATCTCGGGCGTGCGCACGCGGATGCCGAGCGCGCCTTCGCCGGCATGACCGCACGCCTGTTCGAACGCGTCGGCCACGTGGATCAGCGCCTTCGACGGAATGCAGCCGATGTTCAGGCAGGTGCCGCCGAGCCGGTCGCGTTCGACGAGCACGGTCGGAATGCCGAGCTGGCCCGCGCGGATCGCGGCGACGTAGCCGCCCGGGCCGCCGCCGATGACGAGCAGTGTGGTGTGTTCGTTCTTCATCGGCTCACTCCACGAACAGCAGCGCCGGGCGTTCGAGCACCGCGCGCACGGCCTGGATGAATTCGGCCGCGTCCGCGCCGTCGACGACGCGATGATCGAACGACGACGACAGGTTCATCATCTTGCGCGCGACGATCGCGCCGTCGCGGATCATCGGCCGCTCGACGATCCGGTTCACGCCGACGATGCCCACTTCCGGATGATTGATCACGGGCGTCGACACGATGCCGCCGAGCGCGCCGAGGCTCGAGATCGTGATCGTCGACCCGCTCAGCTCGTCGCGGTGCGCGCGGTTCGCGCGCACCGCGTCGGCGAGCCGCGCGATTTCGGCGGAGATCGACCACACGTCGCGCGCTTCCGCATGACGCAGCACGGGCACCGTAAGGCCGCCGTCCGTCTGCGTCGCGACACCCATGTGCACCGCGCCGTAGCGCGTGACGACGCCCGCTTCGTCGTCGAAGCGCGCGTTGATCTGCGGGAAGTCGCGCAGCGCGATCACCATCGCGCGGATCAGCAGCGGCAACGGCGTGAGCTTGCCGCGCGTGTCGCCGTGGCGGCGGTTCAGTTCCGTGCGCAACGATTCGAGTTCGGTCACGTCGATTTCCTCGACGTAGCTGAAGTGCGGAATGCGGCGCTTCGCTTCCTGCATCTTGCGCGCGATCGCGCGCCGCAAGCCGATCACCGGCACGTCGGTTTCGTCGTGGCGTTCGTTGTAACCGCGCGGTTGCGCCCCTCGCGCCGAACCGCCGCCGGTGCGCGCATACGCATCGAGATCCTCATGCAGGATCCGCCCGGCTTCGCCGGTGCCGCGCACGTAGCGCAGCTCGATGCCCATGTCCCATGCACGCTGGCGCACGGCCGGCGACGCGAGCGGCCGTTCGCCCGGCGCAAGCGCCGCGCGCGGCTGCGCGGCCGGTTCGTCGCGGCGCGGTTTCGCCGGTGCGCGATGCGCGGCGGGCTGCACCGGCGGCTCGGCCGGCACGTCCGCCACCGGCTTCGCCGGCGCCGCCGCCGCGACCGGTGCGGTTGCTACCTTTGCTTCCCGCACCGGTGCCGCGGCCTTCAGGTTGCCGTCGCCTTCGACTTCCAGCCGAATCAGCTCGCTGCCGACCGCCATCATCTCGCCGATCCGGCCGCCCAGTTCGATCACCTTGCCCGTCACCGGCGACGGAATCTCGACCGCCGCCTTGTCGGTCATCACGTCGGCGAGCGGCTGGTCTTCGTTGATCGTCTGCCCGACTTCCACATGCCAGGCCACCAGCTCGACCTCGGCGATCCCTTCGCCGATATCCGGCATCTTGATGACATGAATCCCCATCTCACGCCTCCATCACGCGTCGCAACGCTTCACCGACCCGGGTGGGCCCCGGAAAGTACGCCCATTCCTGCGCATGCGGATACGGGGTGTCCCAGCCCGTCGTGCGCTCGACCGGCGCTTCGAGGTGGTAGAAGCAGTGTTCCTGGACCAGCGACACGAGCTCCGCGCCATAGCCGCAGGTGCGCGTCGCCTCGTGCACCACGACGCAACGCCCGGTCTTGCGCACCGACGCGACGACCGTGTCGAGATCGAGCGGCCACAGCGTGCGCAGATCGATCACTTCCGCGTCGATGCCCGTCTCCTCGGCCGCGGCGAGCGACACGTGCACCGTCGTGCCGTACGTCAGCACCGTCACGTCGTTGCCGGGCCGCACGACGGCGGCCGTATCGAGCGGCACCGTGTAGTAGCCTTCCGGCACCGCGCTCGCCGGATGCTTGAGCCACGACGTGACGGGCCGTTCGTGATGGCCGTCGAACGGCCCGTTGTACAGCCGTTTCGGTTCGAGGAAGATCACCGGATCGTCGTTCTCGATCGACGCGATCAGCAGCCCTTTCGCGTCGTACGGATTCGACGGCATCACCGTGCGCAGCCCGCACACCTGCGTAAACATCGCTTCCGGGCTCTGGCTGTGCGTCTGCCCGCCGTAGATGCCGCCGCCGCACGGCATCCGGATCGTCATCGGCGCGGTGAACTGGCCGGCCGAGCGATAGCGCAGCCGCGCGCCTTCCGACACGATCTGGTCGGATGCCGGGTAGAAATAGTCGGCGAACTGGATCTCGCAGACGGGCCGCAATCCGTACGCGCCCATCCCGACCGCCGCGCCGACGATCCCGCCTTCGGAGATCGGCGCATCGAACACGCGCGATTTCCCGTATTTGTTCTGCAGTCCTTCGGTACAGCGGAACACGCCGCCGAAATAGCCGACGTCCTGCCCGAACACGATCACATCGCTGTCGCGCCCGAGCATCACGTCCATCGCGGAGCGCAGCGCCTGGATCATCGTCATCGGCTGCGTGGCCGTCCCTGTCTCGTGTTGCGCCATGATCACGCTCCCAGTTCCTGGCGCTGACGGCGCAGGTGCGCGGGCAGCTCCCTGTAGACGTCGTCGAACATCGAGGCCGGCGACGGAATCCGGTCGTCGGCCAGCGTCCCGTATTTCTCCGCTTCCTTCTGCGCGGCGATCACCTCGGCCTCGAGCTCGGCCGTCAACGCGTCGTGCGCGCCGTCCGACCAGATGCCCTTCACGATCAGGTGACGCTTGAAGCGCTCGATCGGATCGCCGAGCGGGAAATGGGACCAGTCGTCGCTCGGCCGGTACTTGGTCGGATCGTCCGACGTCGAATGCGCGCCCGCACGGTAGGTCACCCACTCGATCAGCGTCGGGCCGAGGTTGCGACGCGCGCGTTCGGCGGCCCAGCTGGAGGCCGCGTAGATCGCGAGGAAGTCGTTGCCGTCGACGCGCAGCGACGCGATCCCGCAGCCGACGCCGCGCCCGGCGAACGTCGTGCCCTCGCCGCCCGCGATCGCCTGGAACGTCGAGATCGCCCACTGGTTGTTGACCACGTTCAGCACGACCGGCGCGCGGTACACGTGCGCGAACGTGAGCGCGGTGTGGAAATCGGCTTCGGCCGTCGCGCCGTCGCCGATCCACGCGGACGCGATCTTCGTGTCGCCCTTGATCGCCGACGCCATCGCCCAGCCAACCGCCTGGATGAACTGCGTCGCGAGGTTGCCGGAAATGGAGAAGAAGCCGGCTTCGCGGTCCGAGTACATCACCGGAAGCTGGCGCCCCTTCAGCGGATCGCCTTCGTTCGACATCAGCTGGCAGATCATCCGCTCGAGCGGCACGTCGCGCGCGATCAGGATGCTTTGCTGCCGGTAGGTCGGAAAGCACATGTCGCCGTCGCGCAGCGCCATCGCGTGCGCGGTGCCGATCGCCTCTTCGCCGAGGCTCAACATGTAAAAGGAGATTTTCTTCTGACGCTGCGCGATCATCATGCGCGCGTCGAAAATGCGGGTCTTGAGCATCGCGCGCAGCCCGGCGATCAGCCGTGCATCGTCGAGATCGGGGGCCCACGGGCCGACGGCCTTGCCGCTGTCGTCGAGCACGCGCACGAGGCTGCGGGCGAGATTGGCGGTGTCTGCCGCGGCAACGTCGATCGGCGGGCGGCGGACGGCGCCGGCCGGCGATAGATGCAGGTAGGAAAAGTCCGTCTTGCAGCCCGGGCGCCCGGTGGGCTCCGGCACATGCAGACGCAATGGCTCTGACAGGCTCATCGTGTCGTCTCCACGCTCGATTGTGTCTCACGCTGTTTGGGAACGCGCGGGCCGGTTGCCGGCCTGCGCGCGAGCTGACGCGCGGATAAGCACGTCAACCTTGGAAATCTATGCCTTGCCGCGACGGGCGTCGATGCCCAAGCCGCTCGTTCGTCGTGAGCAGATTTGCCATGGTGGCGATCGGCGAAGGATGGGTTTGCTGCAGCGCATCGTCGCTGGGCTGGCGGCGACGACGAGCGGGCATCGAGGGACGGACGGACCGGTGTCGTCCCGATCATGTGAGGGTACGAAGCAAAAGACCCCGCGAAATCCTGGATCGTCGCGAGGTCTTTCGTCGGATGCGGGCGCTCGTGCGCCCGGTTGCCGGCTTACTGCGGCGTGCGATCGATCACGCGTCGGGACGGAACAGATCGAAGCGACTGTCGGGCGTCACGTGTACATAGGCCGACGGTCCGCCCGCACGAAGAATGATGCCCGCGCCGAACGTGTCGAAGATGCCGTCCTTCAGCAGGTCATGGCGGATATGGACCGCGACGACCTCACCCAGCACGAGCGTGGCCGGCGTCTCGACGCCGTGGTGATCGCGCAGCCGGATCACGTCGGTCACCTTGCATTCGAAGTTCACGCCGCTTTCCGCGACGCGCGGCACGTCGACGAGGCGCGACGGCACCGCGGTCAAGCCGCCGAGTTCGAACTCGTTCACGTCGTACGGCACGGCGGCGCAGGTCTGGTTCATCCGCTCGGCCAGATCGCGCGTCGCGAGGTTCCACACGAACTCGCCGGTCTCCTGCACGTTGCGCACGCTGTCCTTCGCGGCGGTGCTCGAAAAGCCGATGATCGGCGGCCGATAGTTGAACGCGTTGGAGAAGCTGTACGGCGCGAGGTTCAGCGTGCCGTCGCTGCCGCGGGATGAAATCCAGCCGATCGGGCGTGGGCCGATGATCGCGTTCAACGGGTCGTGCGGCAGGCCGTGGCCTTGCGACGGCTCGTAATAGTGATGGGTCGATTCGGTCATGACGGATGGGATTGCGAGAGGTAAACGAGAGGAAGGCTGTCGGCGGGACGCGTTGGCCGGTGGCGACGCAAGCGTCCGGTGCGACGTGCGTGCCAGTATCACATGGCGCGGTTTTCGGCGCAGTCAAGCGCATCGTGGGCGGCGCGGACGCGCCGCTGCATGTGCGTGCGCCAAATAAAAAACCCGCGAGCGCTGCATTTCTCGCGGGTTTTTTACGCCTTCGTCGAATCGAATCGCGTCGACGCAATCGATGGTGCCGGGGACCGGACTCGAACCGGCAAGCCAGTTAAGGCGGCGGATTTTCGTCACACTGCTTCTTTCAAAGCCGGCGGCGCGTACGCGAGCCGTTCGTGCGCTGGACTATGCCTTCACCGTCGCGCGCGGGCGTGACCGCTGCCCGTGCGCCTTAGGCGCCCCCCGTCTAGTCTCTACACCTTCCTCGCGGATGCCGCGAGGCTTGGCTCGGCGTTGCCTCGATGCGCACATCAGGGGTTTCGCCGAATTTGAAGGGTTCTGCACCGACCGTTTCCGGCCGGGCACTCAATCGTTTAAGTCCGCTATGTTTACCAATTTCATCACCCCGGCAAGAGGGCGGACGCGATTCTACCATTGCTTGGCGCATGCGTTCCCTTATTCCGCCGTGCCGCATCGCGACACCGGCCGTCATCGCATCGCTTCTTCCTCAGCGTTCGACGCCGATACGACACCGACACCACACGGCCCGCCGATTTCGTCCCGCCCCGCGACCTGCCCCGATACAATCGACCGCGCGTCGTCCCACGGCCCCAACGGTCTGACGTTTGTATCGTGCTTCTCGCGAAACAAGCGTCGCGTGCGTCATCGCGAAGTCACAAACGTTTTCGATAATTCCCCGGCCGAAAACGTTTACATCGCATGACTTCATGACCTCGACCATCAAGGACGTCGCCGCCCTCGCGGGCTTCTCGATCGCCACCGTTTCGCGTGCGATCAACGCGCCGCATACCGTCAGCCCCGCCACGCTGCAGACGATCCGCACCGCCATCGACACGCTGCAGTTCCGCCCGAGCCCGCTCGGCCGGCAATTGCGCGGCGAGCGCACGCGGCTCGTCGGCGTCGTCGTGCCGACGCTGTCGAATCCGGTGTTCGCCGACTGCCTGCAAGGCATCGACGAACTCGCGACCGCGGCCGGTTTCAAGCTGATCCTGATGACGACCGAATACGACGCGGCGCGCGAGCGTCATGCGATCGAGACGCTGCGCGAGCAGCGCGTCGAAGGGCTGATCCTCACCGTCGCCGATGCGGACACGCACCCGCTGCTCGACATGCTCGACCGCGACGGCCCGCATTACGTGCTGATGCACAACGACACGCAGCGCCGTCCATCGGTGTCGGTCGACAACCGCCGCGCCGCGTATGACGGCGTGCAACGGCTGACCGCGCACGGCCATCGCCGCGTGCTGATGCTGGCCGGTTCGCTCGCCGCGTCGGATCGCGCGCGCCAGCGTCATCTCGGTTATGCGCAGGCGCTCGAGGAAGTCGGCGTGGCGCCGCTGCCGCCCGTCGAAGTCGACTTCAACGCGCCCGAGCTGCCCGATGCGGTGCTCGCGCATCTCACCGCGCACGCCACGCGACCGACCGCGCTGTTCTGCGGCAACGACCTGCTCGCGATGGTCGTGATGCGCGGCCTGCGCCGCGCGGGTTTCTCGATTCCCGACGACCTGTCGGTGCTCGGCTTCGACGGGATCGCGATCGGCGAGCTGCTTGCGCCGCCGCTCGCGAGCGTCGCGACGCCGAACCGCGACATCGGCCGCCACGCGTGGCAGCGTCTCGTCGAATGCATCGGCGGCGCGCCGATCGACCGCACGTCGACGATCCTGCCGCATGCGGTGCGCGACGGCGCGACGATTGCTCCGCCCGCCACCGACCTGCAACTGCGCAACGCCTGATCGCAACACGCACGCGCGACGCAACCGATCACCCCGTACCACACCACTCGCCCGGAGATTCACCGTGTCCTTTCGCCTGACCTCGCTGCTGCGCACGCTTGCCGCGCCGCTCGCCCTTGCCGCGCTCGTCGCCGGCGCCCCCGCTGCCCACGCCGACGAAACCGCGATCTGCTACAACTGCCCGCCCGAATGGGCCGACTGGGCCGCGCAGATCGCCGCGATCAAGCAGAAGACCGGCATCCGCGTGCCGTCCGACAACAAGAACTCGGGCCAGGCGATCGCGCAGCTGATCGCCGAGCAGAAGAGCCCGGTGGCCGACGTCGTCTACCTCGGCGTGTCGTCGGCATTCCAGGCGAAGGACAAGGGCGTGATCGCGCCGTACAAACCCGCGCACTGGAACGACATCCCCGCGAACCTGAAGGACCCGCAAGGCTACTGGTTCGCGATCCACTCGGGCACGCTCGGCTTCTTCGTGAACAAGGACGCGCTCGACGGCAAGCCGGTGCCGCGTTCGTGGGCCGACCTGCTGAAGCCCGAATACAAGGGCATGGTCGGCTATCTCGATCCGTCGAGCGCGTTCGTCGGCTATGCGGGCGCGGTCGCCGTCAACCAGGCGCTCGGCGGCAGCCTCGACAACTTCAAGCCGGGCCTCGACTGGTTCCGCAAGCTCAAGGCCAACGCGCCGATCGTGCCGAAGCAAACGGCCTATGCACGCGTGCTGTCCGGCGAGATTCCGATCCTGCTCGACTACGACTTCGACGCGTATCGCGCGAAATACAAGGACAACGCGAACGTCGAGTTCGTGATTCCGAAGGAAGGCACGATCGCGGTGCCGTACGTGATGAGCCTCGTGAAGGGCGCGCCGCACGACGCGAACGGCAAGAAGGTGCTCGACTTCGTGCTGTCGGACGAAGGCCAGAAGCTGTGGGCCAATGCCTACCTGCGCCCGGTGCGTGCGCAGACGCTCGGCGCCGACATCGCCGCGAAGTTCCTGCCGGCGAGCGAATACGCGCGGGCGAAACCGGTCGATTTCGGCAAGATGGCGGCCGGCCAGCAGGCGTTCGGCCAGCAGTACCTGCAGATCATGCAGTAAGCCGCGGGACGCAACCGATGCTCGACCTGACTTTTCCGCTGCGCTGGCGCATCGCGCTCGTCGCGCCGGCGCTGGCGGTATTCGCCGCGTTCTGGTTGCTGCCGATGGCGTCGCTCGTGCAGGTGTCCGCCGACGGCGCCTTCTTCTCGCACTACGCGGCACTGCTCGGCAATGCGCGCTACATGAAGAGCCTCGGCGAGACGGTGGCGCTGTCCGCGGGCGTCACGCTCGCGACGCTCGCGCTGTCGACGATCTCCGGCCTGCTGCTCGCGCGCCGCGAATTCGCCGGCAAGCGCGTGCTGCTCGCGCTGCTCACGTTTCCGCTCGCGTTCCCGGGCGTCGTCGTCGGCTTCATGGTGATCATGCTCGCCGGGCGCCAGGGGCTGATCGGCATGCTGTCGGCGAAACTCACCGGCGACAAGTTCGTGTTCGCGTATTCGGTGGCCGGCCTGTTCATCGGCTACCTGTATTTCTCGATTCCGCGCGTGATCGTCACCGTGATCGCGGCCGCGTCGAAGCTCGACGCATCGCTCGAGGAAGCCGCGCGTTCGCTCGGCGCGTCGCCGTGGCGCATCTTCGTCGACATCGTGCTGCCCGCGCTCGCGCCGGGCCTGGTCGCGGCCGGCGCGATCTGCTTCGCGACCGCGATGGGCGCGTTCGGCACCGCGTTCACGCTCGCCACCGACCTGAACGTGCTGCCGATGACGATCTATACCGAGTTCACGCTGAACGCGAACATCGCGACGGCGGCCGGCCTGTCGATCGTGCTCGGCATCGTCACCTGGGCCGTGCTCGCGCTCGCGCGCCGCTTCACCGGTCACACCGCCGCCGCCGCGGCCTGAGGATTTACGCATGCAATCGCTTTCCGGCTCTTCCGCACCGTCGCCGGCACCCGCTCCAGCGCCGCTGCACGCGACACGCGCCGCCCGGCATGCGCCGCGCGTCGCCGGCGCACGTGCGATCGCCGCGCTGCAATGGGGCGTCACGCTGCTGCTGTGCGCGTTCCTGATCGTGCCCGTCGTGATGTCGGTACTCGCGGGGCTGACCGTCAACTATTTCCGCGGCCTGTCGAGCGGCCTCACGCTGCGCTGGCTAGAGCAGGTGTGGCAGCAGTATCACGGCTCGGTCGCGCTGTCGCTCTACGTCGCGTTCGCGACGCTCGCGATCGTGCTCGCGGTCGGCGTGCCGGCCGGCTATGCGCTCGCGCGCAGCAAGCGCCGCATCGCGCGTGCGATCGAGGAAGCGCTCGTGCTGCCGGTCGCGCTGCCGGGGCTGGCTTCGGCGCTCGCGCTGCTGGTCGTGTACGGCGGCTTCACCGCGTTCCGGATGAGCCTGTGGTTCATCGTCGTCGGCCACGTCGTGTTCACGCTGCCGTTCATGGTGCGCGCGGTCGCGGCCGTCGCGGCCGGCGCCGACCTGCGCACGCTCGAGGAAGGCGCGGCGAGCCTCGGCGCATCGTTCGTCACGCGCTTCGTCACGATCGTGCTGCCGAACCTGCGGCCGGGCATCGTCGCCGGTGCGCTCGCGGTGCTCACGCTGTCGATCGGCGAGTTCAACCTCACGTGGATGCTGCATACGCCCGACACCAAGACGCTGCCGGTCGGGCTCGCCGATACCTATGCATCGCTGCGCCTCGAAGTCGGCAGCGCGTACACGATCCTGTTCCTGCTGATGACGCTGCCGCTGCTCGTCGCGATGCAGTGGCTCGGCGTCGATCCGTCCGGTACGCGCGCGCTGAAGAAGCGCCCGCGCTGAAATTTTCGCAGAAATGAAACTCGATTCCACTCCCATTACCCTGACCGGCTGCGCGAAGACGTTCCGCGGCACACGCGTGCTCGAACCGCTCGACCTGTCGATCGGCGCCGGCGAAACGCTCGTGCTGCTCGGGCCGTCCGGCTGCGGCAAGACGACCACGCTGCGCCTGATCGCGGGACTCGACACGCCGGACGCCGGCGGCACGATCGCGTTCGGCGACGACGACGTCACCGCACTGCCGATCGAACGCCGGCAAGTCGGCATGGTGTTCCAGAACTACGCGCTGTTTCCGAACCTGACGGTGCGCGGCAACGTCGGCTACGGGCTGAAGATCCGCAAGACCGAACCGCGTACGCTGCGCGAGCGCGTCGACGAACTGCTCGCGATGATGCGGCTCGATGCGCATGCGGACAAGCCGGTCGATCAACTGTCGGGCGGCCAGCGGCAGCGCGTCGCGCTGGCGCGTGCGCTCGCGGTGCGCCCGCGCGTGCTGCTGCTCGACGAACCGCTGACCGCGCTCGACGCGAAGCTGCGCGACGTGCTGCGTCGCGACATGAACGCGCTGCTGCGCGAGCTCGGCGTGACGACCGTCTACGTGACGCACGACCAGGCCGAAGCGATGGAGCTCGGCGACCGGATCGTCGTGATGGGCGCGGGCCACATCGAGCAGATCGGCACGCCGCGCGAGATCTACTACCAGCCCGCGAACCGCACGGTCGCGCAGTTCATCGGCACGCTGAACCGGCTCGCGGGCCAGTGGCGCGACGGCGCGCTCGAAACGACGGGCGGCGCGATCGCCACGCCGCATGCGGCCGACGAATGGTTCTTCCGCCCCGAGGATGCGCAGCTCGCCGATCCTGCGCATGCATCGCTGCGCGGTGCGGTCGGTGCGTGCGCGTTCCTCGGCGAACGCACGCGGCTCACGATCGAGCATGCGGCGCCCGACGCGCTCGTGATCGACGTGCCGGGCCGCGTCGCGCTTGCGCGCGGCACGGCGGTCGGCCTCACGATCGCGCCGGAAGGCTTGATCGCGCTCGGCGCGTAAGCCGTCGATCGGGCATCATCCAGGCAGCACCCCACGCGGCGCCCGCCGCCGCGACAACAACCAGACGATTCCGAGGAACGACGATGCTGCTTGCTCAAATCAGCGATCTCCACATCAAGCGGCCGGGCCAGCTCGCGTACCGGCGCGTCGACACGGCGGCCGCGCTCGCGCGCTGTATCGAGAAACTGAACGCCCTCGTGCCGCGCCCCGACGCCGTGCTCGTCACCGGCGACCTGACCGACTTCGGCCACGACGAAGAGTACGGCAACCTGCGCGAGCTGCTCGACGCGCTCGAGATTCCGTATTACCTGATGATCGGCAATCACGACGACCGCGCCGGTTTGCGCCGCGCATTCGCCGATCGCGCCGAGTTGCAGGACGGCGAATTCGTGCAGTACGCGCTCGACGTCGGCGCGGTGCGCGTGCTCGCGCTCGATTCGCAGGTGCCGGGCGCGAGCCACGGCGACCTGTGCGACGCCCGGCTCGCGTGGCTCGCCGCGCAGCTCGACGCCGCGCGCGACCGGCCGGTGATCGTCGCGCTGCATCACCCGCCGTTTGTGTCCGGCATCGGGCACATGGACAAGCTGCGTCTCGCGCCCGCCGCCGCCGCGAAACTCGGTGCTCTGCTGCGCGGCCATCCGAACGTCGAGCGCGTGCTGTGCGGTCACGTGCACCGCACGATGTTCACGCGCTTCGGCGGCACGCTCGCGTGCGCGGTGCCGTCGCCCGCGCATCAGGTCGCCTTCGACTTGCGGGTTGATGGGCCGTCCGCATTCCGGCTCGAACCGCCGGCGTTCGCGGTCCATCGTCATGCGCCCGATACGGGGATGACGTCGCATCACGTCTATGTGGACGAAGGCGCCGGACCGTATCCGTTCTACGAGCCGACGGGCGAGCTGGTCGACTGACGACGTGAAGCGCGTGCCGTGACGGGGGCGGCCGGCCGGTTGTGCCCGTTATACCGGTTATGCGGCCGGCAGGATTCGCGTCGCTCCGGTATGATCGGCAGCCTCGACCGGCGCCCGGCCTGACTGCGCACCCGACGCGTGCGCCGCTGCCGCGCCGCCCCACTCCGTCGCCGCCGCCATGTCCACTGCCTCGACCGACCGTCCGACCGACACCCCCTCGCCCCACTACTCGCGCGGCCTGCTGTTGCTGCTTGCGACGATCGCGGGCGTATCGGTCGCGAACATCTACTACAACCAGCCGCTGCTCGACAGCTTCCGCTCGTCCTTCCCCGACAGCGCGTCATGGATCGGCGTGGTGCCGACCGCGACGCAGCTCGGCTATGCGGCCGGCATGTTCCTGCTCGCGCCGCTCGGCGACCGCTTCGATCGCCGCGGGCTGATCCTGCTGCAGATCGCCGCGCTGTCGATCGCGCTGATCGCGGCGGCCGCCGCGCCGTCGCTCGTCGTACTCGCACTCGCGAGCCTCGCGATCGGCATCCTCGCGACCATCGCGCAGCAGGCCGTGCCGTTCGCCGCCGAAATCGCGCCGCCGGCCGAACGCGGCCACGCGGTCGGCACCGTGATGAGCGGCCTGCTGCTCGGCATCCTGCTCGCGCGTACCGCCGCCGGCTTCGTCGCCGAGTATTTCGGCTGGCGCGCGGTGTTCGCCGCGTCGGTCGCGGCGCTCGTCGCGCTCGCCGGCGTGATCGTGCTGCGGCTGCCGCGCAGCTCGCCGACGTCGACGCTGTCATACGGCAAGCTGCTCGGCTCGATGTGGCATCTGGCCGTCGAGTTGCGCGGGCTGCGCGAGGCGTCGCTCACGGGCGCCGCGCTGTTCGCGGCGTTCAGCGCATTCTGGCCGGTGCTCACGCTGCTGCTCGCCGGCGCGCCGTTCCATCTCGGCCCGCAGGCCGCCGGCCTGTTCGGGATCGTCGGGGCCGCGGGCGCGCTCGCCGCGCCGTATGCAGGCCGCTTTGCGGACACCCGCGGCCCGCGCGCGATCATCTCGCTCGCGATCGCGCTGCTCGCGCTATCGTTCGTGATCTTCGCGCTGTCGGGTTCGAGCCTCGTCGGTCTCGTGATCGGCGTGATCGTGCTCGACGTGGGCGTACAGGCCGCGCAGATCTCGAACCAGTCGCGCATCTATGCGCTGAAGCCCGACGCACGCAGCCGCGTGAACACGGTGTACATGGTGTGCTATTTCATCGGCGGCGCGCTCGGCTCGTCGGCCGGCGTCGCCGCATGGCGCGCGTTCGGCTGGACCGGCATGTGCGCGGCCGGCCTGCTGTTTACCGCGCTCGCCGGCTGGTCCCACCATCGCGGCGGCAGGCGCGGCTGAGCACGACCGGCCACCGCGGCGTCACGCGTCGGTGCGCGACGCGGCCGGCTCCGCGGCGACGGGCGGCGGCGCGAACGCCGGGGCCGGGTCGATCACCGCGGCGGGATCCATCACTGCCGCGGGCGTTGGCACCGCGAGCGGGACGGCGGAAGGCGCGAGGATCGGCGCCGCCTCCTGCGTGGCGACCGGCTCGGCGACAGGCGAACCGTCCGCCGTCACCGCCTGCTCGGCCGCCATGGCCGGCGAACCGGCAGCAGCGGCCGCCGCGGGCCGGCGCGCCGGGTCGAACACGAACGACAATCCGACGCTGCCGAGGATCGCGACGGTCGCGACGACGGTCGCCATCGTCACCGGTTCGCCCAGCAGCAGTGCGCCCAGCGCGACCGCGACGATCGGGTTTACGTACATGCAGCTGCTCGCGATGATCGGGCTCGTGTGGCGGATCAGGTAGCCGTACGCAACGTACGCGGCCATCGTGCAGAACACCATCAGGTACACGAACGCGAACACCGGCCCGACGGCCAGTTGTTCGACGCGTTCGCCGAGCAGCCACGCGACGATCGTCGACATCAGGCCGCCGAGGCCGATCTGCAGCGACGTCGACAGGAACAGGTCCGACGGCAGCTTGAGCCGCGTCGCGAGATGCGCGCCGCCCGCCCAGAACAGCGCGCCGGCCAGCACGCAGATCGTGCCGAGCGCCGAGTTCGCGGCGGCCGCGCCGCCCGAATTCAGCACGACGATGCCGACCATCCCGAGCGCGACGGCCGCCCATTCGCCCTTCGTCACCGGCCGCCCGGCCACCGCCGCGATCACGGTCGCGAACAGCGGCACAGTGGCGACCATCACCGCGGCCGACCCGCTGCTGACCGTGCGCATGCCGAGCGCGATCGTGCCGGACGACAGCGCGACGAGCATCGTGCCGACGATCGCCGAGTTGCGGATTTCCAGCAGCGTCGGCCATTCGGGCTTGCGCCGCAGCGCGAAGATGAACAGGCCGATCCCGCCGAGCAGGTTGCGCAACCCCGACAGCAGCAGCGGCGGGAACGACTGCAGCGCGAAATGCAGCCCGCTGTAGGTCGAGCCCCAGACGAAATAGATGAAGACGAGCGCGAGCGCCACACGGCCGCCGCGGCTTTGCGGCAGGCGGATCCGGAACGAAAAACGGGCGAGGAAATCGAGGAGGCGGTCGAGCGGCGTCATCGAGTCACCCGCTCGCACGTCACGCCGCGTGCTCCGCTGAAAGGCGCCGGCGATGCCGGCAAACGGTCCATGCGGGACCGGGAAGGCAGAGCGAACGTGCGGGACGACATGGCAGTGCGAACGGCGACGAAAGAGAACCGGCAAGCGGCGGCAAAAGGGCAAAAACGGGGCAAAAAAACGTGCGCAACCGCGCGGCTGCACACGCTCGGCATTATGGCATCAAGGATTCGAAAGCATCGTCAGACCTGTCTGAAAGATATCGACTGATGTTTCGGCGCGACATTTTTCGCGCGAAGGACGGGTGAAATGCGGGGCCGGATACGCGAGGGCGGATAACCGGCGCGTGGGCGACCCGCCTCGTCGCCATTCGCAGCCGTTGATCCAGCATCGGCCGGACGACCAGTCAAGTGCGCCGGCGCTTCGCGGCGCGTCTATCGTGACGGACGGCATGCTCGCGCATTGCCGTGAGCAGCCTCTTTCCGATACTCACACCGCCATACAAGATTTTGTATAATTCAGATATCCTTCCGCCGAAGCCGGTCGTTTTCGTCGGCACCGCGCTGGCCGATCTCCGCGACTTTCCGCTGCCCGCGCGGCGCGAAGCCGGCCACCAGATCGACCAGGTGCAGCGTGGCCTCGCGCCCGACGACTGGAAACCGATGCGCACCATCGGCATCGGCGTGCGGGAAATTCGCCTGCGCGATGCGAGCGGCGCCTTCCGGATCGTCTACGTCGCGACGTTCGCCGAAGCCGTCTACGTGCTGCACTGCTTCCGCAAGCAATCGTCGCGCACGAACAAGACCGATATCGACCTCGCCGCCCGCCGGTACCGGTCGTTGATGATGGAGTTGAAACAATGACCAATGAACGTTACGCGAACGTCTGGGACGCAATCGAAAGCGAGCCAGCGGAGGCCGCGAACATGAAGCTGCGCTCCGAACTGATGATCGCGCTCAAGCAGCGCATCGCGCGGCTCGAACTGAGTCAGGCCGAAGCCGCGAAGCAACTGGGCGTCACGCAGCCGCGCGTGTCCGACCTGATGCGCGGCAAGATCAACCTGTTCGGGCTCGACGCGCTCGTGAACATGGCCGCGGCCGTCGGCCTGCGCGTCGATCTGCAGGTGCGCGAATCCGCATGACGCACGCGCATGCCCCGCGCATCGCTCACGATCCGCCGAACCAGTTGTAGCCCTGATCGACCCAGTAGCCACCCGGAAACGTATCGGTCACGAAGATTTCCATGATGTGCTTCGGGTTCTTGTAGCCGAGCTTGGTCGGCATCCGCAGCTTCATCGGGAAACCGTATTCCGGCGGCAGACGATGGCCGTCGTACTCGAATGCGAGCAACGTCTGCGGATGCAGCGCGGTCGGCATGTCGATGCTCTCGTAGTAGTCGTCCGCACATTTGAAGCCGACGTATTTCGCGTGCGTATCGGCACCGGCGCGCGCCAGAAACGCGCCGAACGGCGTGCCGCCCCAGCGGCCGATCGCACTCCACCCTTCCACGCAGATATGCCGCGTGATCTGTTCCGCGTGCGGCAGCGCATACAACTCGTCGAGCGTCCACACCCGCTTGCCGGTCACGCGGCCCGACAGCACCAGCCGGTACGTCGACGCGTCGACGTGCCGCACTTCGTCGATCCCGTAGTACGCGTTGAACGGAAACGGCCGCGTGATGTCGGCTTCGGTGTAGGTCGGCGCGAGCTGGTTCGGGTTGAACAGCCACGCCTGCACGCGATCGTTCATGCGCGACACTTTTTCGAGAAACGTGTTGACCGATGCATCATCCTGCAGCGTGCAGCCGGTCAGCATCGCAAGGCCGCCGAGCGTCAGCACGCGCCGGTTGAAGAGCCGTCGCGACGGCATCTCGAGTTCGCGGCGCCCGTCAAGCTCGAGCGACTTCCGGTCGAGCGCCCAGCGCGGCTCGCCGCGGGGTTTTTCGGATTCCGACATGATGATTTCCTTCGCCCGCGAAGCGGGTCAGCGGCCGCGCAGCATCGCGAGCAGCGAGCGCGGCACCAGCAACGCCATCGCGACGTGAACGACGACGAATGCGACGAGCAGCGCCATCGCCCAGAAGTGCACGATGCGCGCGTTGTCGTAGCCGCCGAACAGCTCGCGCAGCAACGGGAATTGCACCGATTTCCAGATCGTGAGCCCGGACAGCACCAACAAGACGAGATCGACGA
Organism: Burkholderia sp. AcTa6-5; assembly: GCF_017815075.1. Classification (NCBI taxonomy): domain Bacteria; kingdom Pseudomonadati; phylum Pseudomonadota; class Betaproteobacteria; order Burkholderiales; family Burkholderiaceae; genus Burkholderia; species Burkholderia sp. AcTa6-5. The sequence goes on from NZ_JAGIQE010000009.1 coordinate 196,439, forward strand.
TCGCGGTCAGGTACGCGGCACGCTGCACCGCGTTGTAGACGCTCAGGTCGTCGTGCGACAGCCGCCCGCCGAGCGCGGCGCGCACGTCGCGCCACACCGACGCGGGCGTCACGGGCAGCAGCTTGCGTGCGAAGCGCCCCGTCGCGATCGACATCGCGAGGTAGAACAGCCCGTTGCCGACCAGCAGCCACATCGCCGCGAAATGCCATTGCAGCGCGCCGCCGAGCCAGCCGCCGAGCGTGATGCCGTGCGCGAACGTGAACGACGGATAGATCGGCGACGCGTCGTAGATGCGCCAGCCGGACAGCGCCATCAGGATCGCCGCGAGCGCGTTGAGCCAGTGGCTCGCGCGCACCCACCGCGGATGGATCGTCGTCGGCGCGGGCGGCGGCACGCTCGCACGATCGGTGACAGGAACCGTTTGCATGATGATGACTCCCGGAATGAGGCGACGGGACGCGATGCGCGCCGATGACCGGCCGCCCGCGCCCCGCACGCATTCGTCAGTTCGACGGGCTCATGGCGTCCTTCTTCATCGCGTCGCCCTTCTTCATCGCGTCGTGGCCCATCGCATCCTTCTTCATCGCATGCTTCTTCATGCCGTCCTTCTTCATCGCGCCATCCTTGGCCATTGCGTCGTCCTTGGCCATCGCGTCGTGGCCCATCGCGTCCTTCGACATCGACGTGCCGTCCTTCGACATTGCGTCGTTCTGCGCATGGGCGCCCGTTGCGATCGTGGCAAGTGCGGCGATACAGGCGGCGAGGAATACGTTTTTCATGACATCTCTCCGATACATGGGTTTAGGAGCCGAATAGACGGAGCACACCGCTGGAAATGACAGCGATGTCGAAAAAAATTCTAGACCCCGAAAATGAAGATGCCGAATGCTGCATCGCCTGGCGCTATCCGGGCCGGCCGGGACGCCGTTCGGCAGCCGCGATTGCTGCGGCGCACCCTGCCGTTTCGCCGGACGCGCCCCGCCCGCTGCCCGCCGACATCGGCTTCGGACCCGGTTGAAACCACCGCCAAGCCGGTGTATCGTGTGCCCTTGCTAACGCGGGGGTCCTGCAATGCGTTCGGTCAAACAACCGGCATTGCGGGTGAGAAATACCCTTTGAACCTGATCTGGATAATGCCAGCGCAGGGAAGCGTACGGATTTCGCCGCCATCCTTCTGACGAAATCCGCCGCCTCACCAAGCCTCGTCTCCTGCTTAGCTCGAGCCCCACATTCGTCAAGGGCTCCGGGCAAGCGCCGACGCGCCTGCCCGGCGCCCGCACAGGAGATTGCATGAACGCCAATCCGAAGTTTCTGTCTGCCGACGCGCACGTCGACGCCGCTGCCGTCGCGCCGCTGCCCAATTCGCGAAAGGTTTATGTCACCGGCTCGCAGCCCGATATCCGCGTGCCGATGCGCGAGATCACGCAGGCCGACACGCCGACCGGCTTCGGCGGCGAGAAGAATCCGCCGATCTACGTGTACGACACGTCGGGCCCGTACACCGATCCGGACGCGAAGATCGACATCCGCGCGGGCCTGCCCGCACTGCGCCAGCGCTGGATCGAAGCACGCGGCGACACCGAGGTGCTCCCCGGCCTGTCGAGCCAGTACGGCCTCGAGCGCGCGGCCGATCCGGCCACGGCGGACCTGCGTTTCCCGGGCCTGCACCGCAACCCGCGCCGCGCGCAGCCCGGCAAGAACGTCACGCAAATGCACTACGCGCGCCAGGGCATCATCACGCCGGAAATGGAATACATCGCGATCCGCGAGAACCAGCGCCGCGCCGAATACATCGAGAGCCTGAAGTCGAGCGGCCCGAACGGCGCGAAGCTCGCCGCGATGATGGGCCGCCAGCATCCGGGCCAGGCGTTCGGCGCCGCGGCCTTCGGCGCGAACGCGCTGGCCGAGATCACGCCGGAATTCGTGCGCGACGAAATCGCACGCGGCCGCGCGATCATCCCCGCCAACATCAACCACCCGGAATCCGAGCCGATGATCATCGGCCGCAACTTCCTCGTGAAGATCAACGCGAATATCGGCAACTCGGCCGTCACGTCGTCAATCGGCGAGGAAGTCGACAAGATGACGTGGGCGATCCGCTGGGGCGGCGACACGGTGATGGACCTGTCGACCGGCAAGCACATCCATGAAACGCGCGAGTGGATCATCCGCAACAGCCCGGTGCCGATCGGCACGGTGCCGATCTACCAGGCGCTCGAAAAAGTCAACGGCAAGGCCGAGGACCTGACCTGGGAAATCTTCCGCGACACGCTGATCGAACAGGCCGAGCAAGGCGTCGACTACTTCACGATCCACGCGGGCGTGCGCCTGCAGTACGTGCCGCTCACCGCGAACCGGATGACGGGCATCGTGTCGCGCGGCGGCTCGATCATGGCGAAGTGGTGCCTCGCGCATCACAAGGAAAGTTTCCTGTACGAACACTTCGAAGAGATCTGCGAGATCATGAAGGCGTACGACGTGAGCTTCTCGCTCGGCGACGGCCTGCGTCCCGGCTCGATCTACGACGCGAACGACGAAGCGCAGCTCGGCGAACTGAAGACGCTCGGCGAGCTCACGCAGATCGCGTGGAAGCACGACGTGCAGGTGATGATCGAAGGCCCCGGCCACGTGCCGATGCAGTTGATCAAGGAGAACATGGATCTCCAGCTCGACTGGTGCAAGGAAGCGCCGTTCTACACGCTCGGGCCGCTGACCACCGACATCGCGCCGGGTTACGACCACATCACGTCGGGCATCGGCGCCGCGATGATCGGCTGGTTCGGCACCGCGATGCTGTGCTACGTGACGCCGAAGGAACACCTCGGGCTGCCGAACAAGGACGACGTGAAGGAAGGGATCATCACGTACAAGCTCGCCGCGCACGCCGCCGACCTCGCCAAGGGTCACCCGGGCGCGCAGGTGCGCGACAACGCGCTGTCGAAGGCGCGCTTCGAGTTCCGCTGGGAAGACCAGTTCAACATCGGTCTCGATCCGGACAAGGCGCGCGAATTCCACGACGAAACGCTGCCGAAGGATTCGGCGAAGGTCGCACACTTCTGCTCGATGTGCGGCCCGCATTTCTGCTCGATGAAGATCACGCAGGACGTGCGCGAATTCGCGGCGCAGCAGGGCGTGTCGGAAACCGAGGCGCTGAAGAAAGGGATGGAGGTCAAGGCGGTCGAGTTCGTGAAGACGGGCGCCGAGATCTATCACCGTCAGTAAGCGCGCGCAGCGGGCCGCACCGGCCCCTCTGGCGATGCCTGAAGCCCGCTTTCGAGCGGGCTTTTTTGCGCATGCCGTGTGCCTGCCGGCGGACCCGAAACAATTGATTACGAAACCGCGGGAGCCTTAACAAGTCCTTACAGCAGCAGCGCGGGGCGGCGCGTAGATTGGGGACATGCGCGGCCGCCAGCCGGTCGTGCGCCTTCCGTTCACTACCACAAGGACAACGATCATGAACTCGATTCGGCGTTTTGGGGTATGCGCGCTCCTCGTCGCGACGGTGGCCAGCCTGTCGGCCTGCGATTCGATGTCGCGACGCCAGCGTGATACGGCAATCGGTGCGGGTGTCGGCGGCGTCGCCGGCGCGGCGATCGGCGGCAACGCGCTGTCGACGCTGGGCGGCGCGGCGGCCGGCGGCATCATCGGTAACCAGGTCGGCAAGTAACGAGTCCGACATCGGCCGGTTGGGCGTCTTCGCCCAGCCGCAGGCCGGCCGGTCCAACGGCGTTTCCGCAGTGCGGAAGCGCCGTTTTCGTATGTCCTGCCGGAACCGGCGCGGCCGCTGCGCCCGGAAATGATCGGTTACCGTTTTTCATGCCGTGTCATCGGTACTCGGCCTAAGCTACAAGCATCTGCCGATAGCCGGCTCCGCCGGAGACACATCATGAACAGGACCTTCGTCGCCGCGGCGCTTGCCTGTACGACGCTTGCCGGCTGCTATTACCCGTACGGCTATTATCCGGGCGGCTATTACACGGCGGCGCCGGTGCCGGTACAGCCCGCGCCCGTGTATGTCGATCCGGCCCCCGCCTACTACTATCCGGCGCCTGCGTATGCGCCTGCATGGGGCGGTTATTGGGGCCCGGCGCTGTCGCTCAATTTCGGCTTCGGCGGACGCGGCGGCTGGCGTCATCACTGACCTGATCGGCCGCGCCGCACGCGGTCGGCCGGCTGCCGCCCGGCGGCAAACCGGCGAAATTCCCGTTTCTTGTCGTTTCATCCGATCATGAAACGACGGTGCGGTCGCGCGGTGTAAGATTCCTCGCATCCCGTCCCCGTCCTCGCCGATCGATGTCGCCCAAGAACGCTTTCCTGCTGACCGTGCTCGCCGCCCTGTGGGGCGCATCCTTCCTGTTCATCCGGGTCGGCGTCGTCGATTTCGGCGTCGCGCCGCTGATGGCGCTGCGTGTGGGTATCGGCGCGCTGTTTCTCGCGGGCTTCGCGCTGACGCGCTTCAAACCCGCCGATCTCGGCGCCCGGCTGCGCCGTCATGCGTGGCCGCTGTTCGTCGTCGGCGCACTGAATTCGGGCATCCCGTTCTGCCTGTTCGCGTTCGCCGAACTGACGCTGTCGGCCGGGTTGACGTCGGTGATCAACGCGACGACACCGCTGTGGGGCGCGCTCGTCGCTTACCTGTGGCTGAAGGACAAGCTGTCGCTGCCGCGCGCGCTCGGCCTCGTGATCGGGTTTGCCGGCGTGCTCACGCTCGTGTGGAACCAGGTCGCGAACGCGCATGGCGACACGGGCGCCAGCGCGACCGCGCTCGCCGCGGCGGCCGCACTCGGCGCGACGCTGCTGTACGGCATCGCGGCCAACTATACAAAACGCAAGCTCAGCGGCGTCGATCCGCTCGTCAACGCAGCCGGCAGCATGATCGGCTCGACCGTGCTGCTGCTGCCGTTCGCGATCGCGACGTGGCCGGCCGCGCCGGTCGGCGTGCACGCATGGGGCGCGGTGCTCGCGCTCGGCGTCGCGTGCACCGGCATCGCGTATTTCATCTTCTTCTACCTGATCGCGCATGTGGGGCCCGCCCGCGCGATTACCGTCACGTTCGTGATTCCCGTGTTCGGGCTGCTGTGGGGCGCGCTGTTCCTCGGCGAACACGTGTCGGCCGTAATGATCGAAGGCTGCGTGATCGTGCTCGTCGGCACCGCGCTCGCCACCGGCGTGATCAAGCGGATTCCGGGCGTCCGACCGCGCGGCGGCGAGGCGACCTGACGATCGGCGCGCGGGGCGCGCACGGACCGCCGCCGGTCGCGCGGCGCTGCCGGTGGCGACGCGACGCGGGTTGGCCGATGCGCCACCGGTCGCACCGCGGTGCGCGGGCATTCGTTTCATTCGTCTGACGGCGGCGGTTGGCCGCCGGAATTTCCCGTACCCGCCTGCGCATCGGGCGGCATCGACGCACGGTCATGCCGCCGCGCTGCCGGGATTGTCGTCTCCGCCGTCACACGCTTCGTTTCGCGACGGTCATGCACCGGACGCATGCACGCGGCGCCAGTCGACGCACCGCTGCGCACGGGCGGAATCGCGGTGTACCGTTTGCGTCTGGAGTTACCCTGATACGCGCGCCGCGGCAATCCCGTTACACTCGGAAAACTTATCCGCAGAAGGCGTTTCGATGCCCCACGTTCTTTCGCGTCCGCCTGCGCATGCGGCTGCATCGGCGTGGCGGGGCGTCGGCGCCCCGCCGCCCGCTTCCGGGCACCGTTGACATGAAGCCCGCTCGCGACCTGTCGCTCGACGCCCTGCTCGAACGCCTCACGCCGACACCCCACGGCTGGCTCGCCACCTATCGCACCACGACACTGCGCAGCGTGTTCCAGCCCGTGCTGTCGATCACGCACAAGCGCGTCGTCGGCTACGAGGCGCTGCTGCGCGTCGTCGACGCGAACGGTGCGCTGGTGTCGCCCACCGCCCTGTTCGACAAGACGCGCGGCGACGCCGACGCGCTGCTGCTCGACCGGCTCGCGCGCTGCCTGCACACTGCCAACTTCGTCACGCAAGGCATCGGCGACGGCTGGCTGTTCCTGAACGTGACGCCGCGCGTGCTCGACACGGGCCTCGTGCAGCGCGAGTTCGTCGAGGCGCTGTGCCGGCATTTCGCACTGCCGCCGAACCGCATCGTGCTGGAAGTGATCGAACAGCCGGCGCGCGACGAAGCCGCGCTCGCCCGCACGATCGACATGATCCAGCATCGCGATTTCCTGATCGCGATCGACGATTTCGGCACCGGCTTCTCGAACTTCGACCGCGTGTGGCGAGCGCGGCCCGACATCGTGAAGCTCGACCGCTCGCTCGTCGAGCGTTCGACCGGCTCGGCCGACGATCGCCGCATCATGCATCACCTCGTGTCGATGCTGCACCAGGCCGGTGCGATGGTGCTGGCCGAAGGCGTCGAAAGCGACGACGCGCTGCAGGCGCTGATGGAAGCCGACATCGATTTCGTGCAGGGTTTCCAGTTCGGCCAGCCCGACGCATCGATCGCGCACGCGAGCGCGGCGGCGCCCGCGATGCTCGACGCCGCATGGCGCCGCTTCATCGCCCGCCGGCACACGCCGGTGGCCGCCGAGCAGCCGGGCTTCGACGCGATCGAACGGCTCGTGCTCAGTGGCGCGGCCGCGTTTTCGGCGAGCGGCAACCTGCAGGACGCCGCGCAACGCGTGTTCGCGGTGCCGGCCGCGCGTCGCGTGTTCGTGACGGACGAGACCGGCGAACAGTTCCTGCCGTCGATCGGCGCACCGCCCGACGACAGCCAGGCAAGCGTCACCCGTCTCGCCCCGCTATTCCCGGAGACCCACAGCAACTGGTCGCGCCGCCCGTATTTCCAGCGCGCGATCGCCGCCCCCGGCCGCGTCGCGCTGATGGGCCCGCACTTCTCGCTGACGGAAGGCCGCGACTGCTATACGGCCGCCGTCGCGATCCGCGCGCAGAGCCGGCTCGTCGTGTTCTGCGTCGACTTCGTGCTCGACAGCGCCGGAACCGTGATGCGGTAGCCGGCGCGCACGGCGGACGTTCGCTCGCCTGCGACAAGCACCGACCCTTCGTTCGTCAGTCGACCACCTTCCCGCGCCCCGACTTCACCACGCTGCGGCGCGACTTGTGCTCGAGCCGCCGCTCCTTCGACGCGCGCGTCGGCCGCGTCGCGACCCGGGCGCGCGGCGTGTACGCGACGCTGCCGATCAGCGCATCGAGACGAACGAGCGCGGCCTCGCGATTCTTCTCCTGCGTCCGATATTCCTGCGACTTGATCACGACGATGCCGTCGCGCGTGATGCGCTGGTCGGACAGCGCGAGCAGCCGCTCCTTGAGGACCGGCGGCAGCGACGACGCGCGGATGTCGAAGCGCAGATGAATCGCGCTCGACACCTTGTTGACGTTCTGCCCGCCCGCGCCCTGCGCGCGCACGGCCGTCCATTCGACGTCGGCCGGATCGAGCGTGTAACGGATCATCATCGCGAAGCCTCCATGCGGCGCCGCGCGAGCGCCTCGTCGACGCGGGCAGCGAGCCCCGAATCGCGCTGCGTGCGCGTCGCGACCGCCTGCGCCAGCACGCGCCGCGGCCCGATCACCTGCACGCGCGTGCGCGCGCGCGTGACGGCCGTATAAACGAGCTCGCGCGTCAGCACCCGGCCGAACGACGCGGGCAGCACGAGCGCCGCTTCGTCGAATTCCGAGCCCTGCGACTTGTGCACCGTCAGCGCGAACGCCGTTTCGTGCGGCGGCAGCGCAGCCGGCGACACCGCGCGCGCGGAGCCGTCCGCGCGCCGGAACCACACGCGCAGCACGCCGTGCGCGTCGGGCAGCGCAATGCCGATGTCGCCGTTGAACAGCCCCAGCGCATAGTCGTTGCGCGTGACCATGATCGGCCGCCCGGTGAACCAGTGCGCGCCGACCGCGAGCGGCACGCGCGCCGCATGCCGCACGTGCGCGGCCACCAGCGCATTGACGTGTTCCGCGCCGCGCGAACCGCTGCGGGTCGCGCACAGGATCCGGAACCGGTTGAGCGCGTCGAACAGCGGCAGCGGATCGGGCGCCGGCGCGGCCAGCGCGTCGCGCAATGCGTCGAGGTAGGCGCCGAAGCGCCGTGCGAGCCGCTCGACCGTCGATGACGCCAGCGTGTCGCCCGCATCGTCGTGAAACGATGCGGCTGCCGAGTCGTCGGCGGGCAGCGCATCGAGCGCCGCCTGCACGTCGCCGCGGCGGATCGCGAGCGACAGCCGCCCGATCGGCGAATCGAGCCCGAAGCGGTAATTGCGTTCGAGCCACACGACGCAGTCCGCGAGCGGCGCCGACGCCGCTGCGGGCGTGCCGGCGGACGCGGCGGCGGCTTCGCCGGTCAATGGCGATGCGGCTGCCATCGCCACTGCCGATGCAAGTGCCGCGTCGTCTGCGTCGAACGGCGGTAGCTCGACGGCGTCGAGCCATGCGAGGTCGTTGGCCTCGATCCAGGCCGGCGCATTGCCGTCTGGTGCGCCGGCATCGGCCGGTGCCGACTCGGTGGGCTGTGGCGGCGCGATGTCGGCCGTCGACGACACTTCGTCATCCTGCGGTTCGTCGTCGAAGAGCGACGCCTGTCGCGCATCGACTTTCGACGACCGAGGCGCCGATCTGCGTGAAACGGGAGCAGGCGCCGATGGCGACGCCGGAGCACGTGCGGAAGCAGGAACCGGATGCGCGGCCGAAATCGCCGCCGCCGGCGCAGCTTCGTCCGGCATCGGCAACGCCGCGACGAACGCCGCCTCGTCGATACCCAGCGCGTGCGCGATGCGCGTGCGCGCCGCGGCGGTGAACGCCGGCCGCGCGCTCAGCTCCGCGAACACGGCGCCGGCCTCGACCGCGGCCAGTTGATCCTTGTCGCCCAGCAACACGAGCCGCGCGCCCGGCGCGAGCGCGTCGAGCAGATGCGCGGCGAGCGCGACGTCGATCATCGACGCCTCATCGACGACGATCAGATCGTACGGCAGAGGATTGTCGCGATGATGCCGGAAACCGGCCGCCCCGCCGCCGCCCAGCAGCCGATGCAGCGTGTACGACGTGTCGGGCAGGCGCGCCGCGAGCTCGGGCGGCAGATCGCCGGCGCGCGCGTGCAGCGCCTCCTGCATCCGCTGCGCGGCCTTGCCGGTCGGTGCGGCCAGCGCGATGCGCAGCCCCGGATGGGCGTCGAGCAGACAGGCCAGCACGCCGACGACGGTCGTCGTCTTGCCCGTGCCCGGCCCGCCGCTGACGATCGTCACGCGGCCCGTCAGCGCGACGATCGCCGCCACGCGCTGCCAGTCGACTTCGCCCGTAGCCGGCCCGAAGTAACGGGCGAGACTGTCGCGCAAGCGGTCGGGCGACAGGCCTTCGTCCGGCGCGGCGACACCGGCCTGCGCGACGAGCGCATCGGCGAGCCGCCGTTCGTAATCGAAATAGCGCGACAGGTACAGGTGATCGAGCCGATCGACGATCAGCGGCCGCTCGTCGCCGCGCGCGAGCGTGCCGAACGCGACCACGCCGCTCGCGGCGAGCGCGGCGCGCACTTCGTCGAGCGGTGCTTCGTAGCGCTGCGCGAGCGCGCCAAGCGCGACGCACACGTGGCCGCCGGCGGTCGCGCGGCTCGTCGCGAACGCGGCGCGCGCCGCCCAGCGCGCCGACGCGGACGGCGCACCGGCTCGCCGCGCGAGGTCGCCGATGCGGCGCGCAAAGCCCTCCGCGAGCGCGATGCCGAAATCGGCCGGCTCGGGCAGCCGCGCGACGAGGCCGCCGGTGAATTCGAGCATGTCGTCGGACGCGGTCATGCGCGGCCCCCTTCCATCATCCGGTCGAGTGCGTCGACGAGCGCGCGGGCGGGCCGCCGCGCATGCACGCCGGCCGGCTCGCCGCCGCTGCGCCAGCCGGGCCGCACGCCGCGCACGAACAGGTACAGGTAGCCCGCGATGTGCGTGTCGTAGTCGTAATCGGGCAGCCGGCCGCGCAGGTAACGATGCAGCGCGACCGTATAGAGCAGCGCCTGAAGGTGATACGCGTGATCGGCCATCGCGACGTCGAGCGCGCGCGGGCCATAGGCATCCGGCGTCGTGCCGAGGTGGTTCGACTTCCAGTCGACGATCCAGAAACGGCCGTCGTGTTCGACGATCATGTCGATGAAACCCTTGATGAAACCGGCGAGCGTACCCGCCTCCAGTGCAACGTCCGGATAGCCGTGCGCGACCAGCAGCCGGCGCAGCGCCAGCAGGTCGAGCGACGGCGCCGGGAACAGGAAGCCCATTTCGTCGATCCGCTTCGCCGGATCGAGATCGACGAGCCGCATACCCGGCACGAGCTCGGTGTGCACGACGTCGTCGACCAACTGCACCATCATCGCCGGCAGGCGCGTCGCAAGCGCCGGCCCGGCCTCCACCGGCCGGTCGTGCAGTGCGCCGAGCGCGGCCTTGTGCCACGTTTCGGGCGCCGTGAACCGGCTGAGCTCGAACAGGCGGTGCAGGCATTCGCCGGCCGCCGCGCCGCGCGGGAACGCGAGGATGTCGTCGTCCGGCGGGTCGGCCGCGACCATATCGGCCAGCATCGGTTCGCCGTCCGGCGTCACCGCGGCCAGCGCATCGTGATCGGGCCGCAGTTCGTCGTCGGGCACGGCCGCGACGCCCGCCTCCTCGCGCGCCATCGACGCGGTCAGCGAGCTGAAGCTCGCCATTCGCCACGCATCGCGCAGCACGCGCGTCGCATGACGCGCCGCGAGCGTCTGCGACGCGTCGTGCCCGGCCGCGAGACGCTCGCGGCGCGCAGGCACGGGCAACGGCGCGACGCTCACGGGGCCGCCCGCAAGCGCGCGCCACGCCGCATCGAGCGCGGCTTCGTCGGGCGGCTCGTCGAGCCACGCATCGAACGCAAGGCCGGCGCCCGCGACGAGCCAGTTGAGCACGCTACGCCGCGCTTCGCGCGTCGAGCGCGACGACAGGTAGGGCCCGGCCACGACATAGCAGCGATACACCGCACGCGTGAGCGCCACGTAGACGAGCCGCGCGCGCTCCGCGGCCTGCTCGCGCAACGCCTGCCGCGCCGCGTTCGCGGCCGCTTCGTCGTCGCATCCGTAATGCAGCACCGCATCGCCCGCGTCGTCGTGATACTCGCGCGCATCGGGCAGCGCGGACGACGGGGGCTCGCGCAGGCCGCCGTCGTTCAGGAACGGACAGAACACGACCGCGTATTCGAGCCCCTTCGACTTGTGCACCGTGACGATCTGCACGAGGTTGCGATCGGATTCGAGCCGCAGTTGCGCTTCCTCGCCGCCGCCGTCGAGCCGTTGCGCGGCGAGCCAGCGCAGCGTCGGCGCGATGCCCGGCTGCGCGGACGCACGCGCCTGCGTCAACTCGGCCAGATGGTTGATGTCGGTCACGCGGCGCTCGCCGTCCGCACCGGCCATCAGCCGCTCGGCGATCCGCAGCTCGCGCGTGAACGTGCGCCACATCACCGCGAAGCCGCGTTCGCGCCACAGCAGCCGATATCGCGAGAAGCGTTCGACCCAACTCATCGCGTCGGCGCCGTCGGCCGCCGATGCACCGGGTGGCGCATCGCCGTCGCCTTGCTCCATGCGCCACAGCGCGCCGGCATCGAGCCCGAACCAGTCGGACGCGAGCGCCGCGCGCAGGCGCCGCAGGTCGCCCGGTGCATCGATCGCCGCCAGCACGCGTTCGAGCTGCTCGGCGTCGCCGGTCGAGAACACCGACGCCTGCGCCAGCTCGACGCTCCCGATGCCCCACGTCGCGAGCACGCGCTTCACGAGACTGCCCTGCCGGTGCGTCTGCACGAGCACCGCGATGTCGCCCGGCGACAATGGCGTGTCGCCCAGCCGCACGCGCCCGTCCCGCGCGCCGCGCATCAGCCGCGCGATCTCGGCCGCGCAAGCCTGGGCAGCCTGCGCTTGCGCATCGCGCTTGAGCAGCGTGCCCTCGCCGCCCGGCAGCGCCCATACGCGGAAATCGCCGGCCGGACCCGGATCGGTTTCGTCGACGAACGGCGCACGCACGCGCGTGCCGGCGCGCACCGCGTAATAGTCGAGCCCGTCGAGCACGAACGCGCGCGGATTCGACATGAAGAAACGGTTGCATGCGTCGACGATCGCGGGCGTCGAGCGCTGGTTCACCGCGAGCGTGTAGCACGCGCTCGCCCGCGCGCGCGCGGCGAGATAGGTATGCAGATCGGCCGCGCGGAAACTGTAGATCGCCTGTTTCGGATCGCCGACGAGGAACAGCGGGCCACCCGGCGCGAAGATCCGGTCGAAGATCGCGAACTGCAACGGATCGGTATCCTGAAACTCGTCGATCAACGCGGCCGGATAGCGTGCGCGCAGCGTCTCGGCGAGCCACGGATGCGCGTGCAGCGCGTGATACAGGTTCGCGAGCAGATCGTCGAACGACACGACGCGCCGCGTGCGCTTGCGCTCGGCCAGCTCGCCCGGCGCCATGTCGAGCCATTCGGCGATCAGCGCGAGCCAGCGCGCGCGCTGCGCGGCCTCGGCGGCGGCCACCGCCGCTTCGAGCGCGTCGGCCACGTCGAAGAACGCGTGGGCGGGTGTCGCGCCGCCTTTTTTCGTCGCTTTGGTCAGCGCGGTTTGCGTGAGCTTCAACGCGGCTTTCGGCAGCGCGGCCGTCGCGTCGCCCTGCTCGAAATGCACGGCCCACGCGGCGAGCGCATCGGCGACCGCATCGGGCTTGTGCGAGCGCTGATTGAGCGCCGGCTGCGCGGCACGCAGCAACGCATCGATCGCGTCGCGCTCGGCCGCCCACATCCGCGCCGCCTCGGCGAAGCATTCGGCCGCCGCCGCTTCCGCCGATTCGTCCGGCTCGGTCACGCCGTCCCAGCGCAGCGCGGCGAGCGGCTTCTTCAGCCGGCGTGCGAGCTGCGCATCGAGCGCGGCCGGGCCGGCGCCCGATTCGACGAGCCAGGTCGCGAAGCCCGGCCAGCGCGCGGCCGCCGGTTCGACGCGCGTGCGCCAGAAATCCGCCGCGAGTTCGAAGCGCAGCGACGCATCGTCGGCCTCCATGTCGAACGCGAACGGCATCGCCGCCGCGAACGGCGCTTCCTGCAGCGCGCGCTGGCAAAACGCGTGGATCGTATGGATCGCGGCCTGGTCGAACGCGCGCAGCGCGCGGCGGATCCGCTTCACGGCCGTCTCGGCGTCGAGCGCGCCGCCTTCGCCGAGCGTGGTCTCCAGCAGGCGCGCGATGAACGGATCGCCGCCGTCGTCGCCCGTGTCGAGCGCATGCGCAAGCTGTGCGAGCCGGCTGCGAATCCGCTCGTGCAGCTCGGCCGTCGCCGCTTTCGTGAAGGTCACGACGAGGATTTCGTCCGCGCCGAGGTCCTTTTCGAGCAGCAGGCGCACGTACAGCGCGCAGATGTTCCAGGTCTTGCCGGTGCCGGCCGACGCCTCGATCTGGTTGACGCCGTCGAGCGGACACGCGAACACGTCGAGTTCGAGCGCCGGCTGCTGCGACACGGCACTCATGCGACCTCCTTCAGATGCTCGACGAGCGGTTCGAACACGAGCCGCGCGAGCGTGCCGAACGGCTCGTCGAGCGACGGATGCGCACCGCGCCACGCGATCGCGATGGCCGGATCGTCGGCTTCGCTCACGACCCGCTCGTTGATCCACGCGCTCGCGGCCTTGGCCTCGCCGTCGGATACCCTCGCCCATGCACTGCGCGGGAAAAACCGCAGCGGCATGCGTCGACCCGCGCGAAACAGCGCGGCCAGCGGCGCGAGCCGGTCGAGCGGCGCCGCCACCGGCGTCAGCTCGAACGCGCCGCCGCTGCCGAACCACAGCGTGCGGCGCGGGCCGCCGGGCTCGATCGCGCAGTAGACGAGATGTGCGAGCCACGCGGACAGGTAGTCGCGCGCGCTCGGCCGCGCATAGCGATAGATGACCTGCCCGGCCGGTGTCAGCCGGTTCAGCGTGCCGTGCAATTCGAATGGCGCGCGCACCGCATCGGCCGCCAGCATCGCGTCGTCGGCGCCGAACAGCGCTTGCTCGGTGTCGGGCCACTTCGGCACGACGATGAGCGAGAACGGCCGTCGCTCGATGCCGTCGGCCAGCGCACGGCGCACATTCGACGCGAGCTGCGTCATCGAACCGAGCGCCTGGTCGCGCCACACCGCGCCCGTCGCGCCGCCGGGCAACTCCGGGCTCGCGTCCGCAATGCGCAGCGCGTGATCGTGCACGCCGCCGTCGACCGCTTCGATCAGGAGCGGCAGCACGCGCTCGGCCAGCGCGTCGCTGCCGGCAAAGTCGAGCGCGAACGGCTCGGTATCGAGCAGCTCGGCCTGCGCGTCGGCCAGCACGATGCCGAGCCGGCCGCGCAGCAACGCACGCGCCGGATGCCGCCAGAAACGTTCGAATTCGCCGAACGCGACGGGCTCGACCGGCTCGGCCGGCAGCGGCTGCGCGAAGAAAGCTTGCTCGCGCGGCCCGTCGCGCGACGCTTCGGCAGCCAGCAGCGACGCGAGCGTCGCCCGCTCGGCGTCGTACGAAACGAGGTCGCTGCCCGGCTGGAAATACGCGGCCGCGAACGGCTGCAGCGGATGCTCGACGATGAACGCGCGGCGCGCGGCGTCGACCGCGTCCGGTGCGGCGCCGGGCCCGGCCGTGACGTCCGCCAGATGATCGAGCAGTTCGTCGACGAGCGCCGCGGGCGGCAACGGCGCATTGTCGCGAATGCTGCGGCCCGTATAGGCGATCAGCAACCGGTCGCGTGCGGCCAGCAGCAAATCGAGAAACAGATTGCGCTCGTCGTCGCGGCGCTGCCGGTCGCCCAGCTTCGGCAGCACGGCCATCAGGTCGAATTCGTCCGCGCGCGCGAGGCTCGGCAGCACGCCGTCGTCCATCCCGAGCAGGCAGACGACGCGATACGGCAGCCCGCGCAGGCTCGTCAGCGACGAGAACGTGACGCCGCCCCACGGCACGCCGCCGCGGGCCGGATCGTCGAGCGCCGCCGCGAGCCCCGCGCGGACGACGGCCGCCGGCAACGCCTCGTCGGGCGCGCCCTCCGTCATCGCGGCCAGCATCGCGTCGAGCGCGTCGCGCACACCGGCCAGCGCGTCGGCATACGCGGCGCCCGAATCGAAGAAGCGCGCGAGCGTGTCGCCAAACAGTTCGCTCCAGCCGCGCGGCGTGTGCGATTCCGCGAGCCGCCGCGCGAAGCCGTCGAGATCGTCGGTGAAGCGCGCGAGCCGGCCGAGCAGTTCGGCCTCGCTGCCGGTGGCTGCCTCGATCGGCAGCCATGCACCGATCGGCGCCGCGCCTTCGGGCATCGCATAGCCGAGAAAGAGCCGCGCGAGCGCATCGGAGAACGTATGGCGCGGCGCCGGCACGGCCGCGTCGTCGCTCGCGAGCGGCGACAGCCCGCGCCGCGCGCCGGCGGCCGCGAGCCAGGTTTGCACCGTTTCGAGCGCGACCGCGTCGATGTCGTAGCGCGCGGCCACCGCATCCACGCGCAGCCATTCGACCAGCTCCGGCGCGCCGACCTGCCGCTCCGGCAACGCGAGCCAGTCGAGCAGCACGCGCGCGACCGGGTTCGCCTGCGACGGCGGCAGGCCGGTGATCCGGTAAGGCACCCGCGCGCCGCCGGCGCCGGCCGTGCCGAACACCGCGTCGATCAGCGGCCCGGCCGCGGCGAGATCGGCCACCGCGACGAGCACGTCGGACGGCTGCAGGCTCGCATCGGCGTCGAACCACGCGAGCAGCCGGTCGTGCAGCACCTCGAGCTGGCGCGCGAGGCTGTGGCACACGTGCACCTCGATTCCGCGCTCGACCGGCGTGTCGCCGATTTCGGCTTCCGGCTGCAGCTCGAGGATCGCGTTCTGCACGCGCGCGAGCCAGGTGGACGCGGGATTTTCGACGAAACGCGACGCATCGCCCGACGCGGCGCTTTCGGTCAGCTCATGCAGCATGTGCAATTGCGCCTGCGTCTGCCTGCCCCATTCGGCGAGCAGCGGATGGCCGACTTCCTGGTAGTCGCGCCGCCCGGCCGCATCGAGCGCCTCGGCGTGCGCGGCGGTCACGATGTCGAACCAGAATTCGCGGCACGGGTTCAGCGCGTAGACACGCACGTCGATCCAGCGCGACAGTTCGCGCAGCAGCGCGACGTGCAGCGGCGGCATCGTCGGCAGCGCGAACACGCTGACCGATTCGGGCCAGTCGGCGCGTGCGACCGCCTCGGCATCGAGATGGCGCGCCTCGACGAGGAAACGGTGCGCCGGCGGCGTACCGCTGTCGCTCAGCTCGGCCAGCAGCGCACGCCACAGCGCGGCCTGCCAGCGTTCGTCGTCGCGCGCGGCGTCGCTGATCCCGCGCGGCGCGCCGTCGCCCGCGAGCACCGATTCGCCGGCCTGCCACGCGGCCAGCCATTCGGGGCGATAGGTCAGGTAGTGATCGAGCACGGCCGCGACGCGATGGGCCAGTTCGTAGCGCATCGCGTCGTCGGAGGCCGACAGATACGCGGCCAGCCGCGGCGACGCGAGCCACGGCGCGTCGCCTGCCGGCTGTGCGAACAGCCGGTAGCAGCGCCACACGAGCCGGTCGGGCGCGAACGGCGAACGCGCGGGCACCGTCAGCACGCGGCCGATCTGCGCCCACAGCCACTGCGCGAGATAAGTGAACTCGACGTTCGCGCACACGCCATTGCGCGCGGCGATGTCGAGCTCGAGACGGCGGCGCAGCGCCGCGCTCGGCACGATGACCTGTTGCGGCGCCCACGGACCATTGCGGGCCGGGAACGCGGCCAGATCCTCGAGCAGCGCGTCGGCCAGCGTTTCGTGACGGTTCGAATAGAAAAGATGGAGCATGAAGCGGGCGTCGGAACCTCGCACCGGCGGGGCCGGGCGAACAGGATCACCAAGGATAGCAAATGGGCCGCCGCCGCGAACCTCGGCCGGAAAGCCAGCTTTTACGAGACGCGAAATACGATAGACTCGTCGCCAGTCAATACGCCGCCCCGGGCGTCTTCGTCTGTCATTCAGCTCATCGATGCGCTATTCGGTCGAAATCAGAAAGTTTTTCTACAGCCAGTACTTTTTCGGCGGCCTGCGGATCGCGGTCGGCGTGTCGCTGCCGGCCGTGTTGTGCCTGATCGTGTTTCACAACCGGGAGCTCGGCTTCACGATCTCGACGGGCGCGCTCGGCGCGTGCGTCGTCGACATGCCGGGCCCGCTCAAGTACAAGCACAACGAAATGCTCGCGTGCAGCGTGATCGGCTTCCTCGCCGCGCTCGCCACCGGCCTCGCGACCCCGAACATCTTCGCGCTGTGGCTCACGATCGTGCCGCTCACGTTCGTGCTGTCGCTGATCGTCGTCTACGGCAACCGCTGGCCGCAGATCAGCTTCGCGACGCTGTTCATGATGGTGATGACGCTCGAGGAGAAATTCACGCCGCTGCAGGCGTTCGTCAACGCCGGCTGGATTCTCGCGGGCGGCCTCTGGTACACGTACTGGGCCACGCTCGTGTCGCAATGGCAGGCGCGTCGGATCGAGCAGCAGGCGCTGGCCGAAAGCCTGTTCGCCTGTGCCGACTACCTGCTCGCGCGCGCGCAGTTCTACGATCTCGACGCCGATCTCGACGAGTGCTACCGCAATCTCGTCGCGAAGCAGATCACCGCGGTCGAAACGCAGGAAACCGCGCGCGACATCGTGCTGCGCAACCTGCCGAAACTGCGGCGCGGCAAGCTCGATCCCGGCCGCACGACGATGTACAACCTGTTCATCAACAGCGTCGACCTGCACGAGCTGTTCGTCGGCGCGCACACCGATTATCCGCTCGTGCGCAACACGTTCGGCGGAACGGACCTGATCATTTTCTATCGCGACCTGATCCGCAAGGCCGCCGCCGATCTCGAGGAGGTCGGCCTCGCGGTGCTCGAAAACCGCGCGCCGCATTCGCACATCAGCGTGAAGGCCGAGCTGCGCGCGATCGAGTACGAGATCGAGCTGATGCGCAAGAAGAACTTCGCGGCCACCAACCCGGAAGCGTATGCGGCCGTGCTCGCGACGTTCCGGCGCATCTGGAGCGCGACGCGCCTGATCGACCGGATGCGCCGCAACCTGTCGGGCCGTGCCGATCCGCAGCAAACCGAACTGAAGATCGACAAGGCGCTCACGCGCTTCCTGCAGCGCCGCCGCATGTCGCCGCTGCTGATCTTCTCGAACCTGAACATGCGCTCGCCGAGCTTTCGCCATGCGCTGCGCGTGACGATCGCCGTCGCGGTCGGCTTCTGGATCGGCCGGCTGCTGCCGCTCACGAACGCGTACTGGATCGTGATGACCACCATCATCATCCTGAAGCCCGGCTACTCGCTGACCAAGCAGCGCAACGCGGCGCGTATCGTCGGCACGCTGATCGGCTGCGCGGCGAGCGTCGCGCTGATCTACACGGTCAAGGATACGCACCTGCTGATCGCGATCATGTTCGGGTCGATGGTGATGAGCTACAGCCTGCTGCTGTTCAACTATGCGGCGAGCGTCGTGTTCACGTCGTCATACGTGCTGCTGATGTTCCACCTGCTCGCGCCGGGCAGCATGCGGATCATCGGCGAGCGCGCGATCGACACGGTGGTCGGCTGCATGATCGCGATCGCGGCGAGCCGGCTGTTCCCGTACTGGGAATACCGGCTGATGGGCAAGCTCGTCACCGACATGCTGACGTCCACCCGCAAGTATTTCGAGGCCGTATGGCGCGCCGGGCGCGGCATGTCGCCGCCGCCGGTGCCGACCGCCGACGGCGCTGCCGTCGTCGCGGGCGTCGCGGCCGCGATCGAGTCGCCGACGGCCAGCCTCGAGGACGACTACCGCTACCGCCTCGCCCGCAAGGACGTGCACATCGCGTTCGCGAACCTCGGGCAGGCGTTCCAGCGGATGATGATCGAGCCGAAGGCGCACCAGCGCTTCGTGCCCGAACTGAACGACCTGCTCGTGCAGACGCACGTGCTCGGCGCGCAGATCACGGCCGCCGCGCCGCTGATCCGCAGCGCATGCGCGGCCGATGGCGGCCTCGTTCACGACGACGCGCTGCAGCGCGGCCTCGCCGCCGTGCTCGACAATCTCGAGAAGGCCGAGGCCGGCGAGCCGCCGCCCGCCGACCAGCTCGAAGCGTCGAAGCAGATCACGCGCGATCTCGATGCGATGGTCGTGTCCGCGGAAAAATCCGATGCGGTCGGCGCCGAGCTCACGCACGACCTGAAGGTGCTCGCGCACCAGTGCAAGCAGATGCTCGCGTCGTCGCTGCTGATCCGCAAGGATGCGAGCGTGATCCGCCTGCCTGCCTGACCTCCGTATGTCCACGCCGGCAGGCCGGCCCGCGCACGCCGCGGATCGGCCTGCCGGCACGCCTCGATTCGACGATCCCCGAAGAAGCATGCCCCACGCGGCCCGCGGCGCGCGACCGCCCCACGCCCCGTTCCGCTCGCCGCACCAGTCAGGGAATACCCGATTCCGGTCACCGGGTCCGGCTTGTTATCATTCGTTCACATTCAAGTTGTATAGACAACTTGACGCAGTCGAACCGGCCCCGCTCGCCAGGTTCGTCGCATAACGATATCGGAGACTCCTTGACGCCCTCTCCCGCCTAAAGGCGGAAGATTCCCACACCTGGCGATGCACGTCCGCATCGGAGAATGTTCAGCGCAGCGTTGATATCACGATCATGTTCGACACCACAGTCACTGCAGGTCCATTCTCTTATTCTCAGTCCCGCGATACCTTTCGGCCGCGTCGTGCTGTCTTTCGACCCGCACGCCGAACAGGACTGGGTCGAACCGCTTTCGTCCACTTCCTCGAACGTGGCTCCGTGCGCGATCGCTTTGTAGCGGAGCTTGTTCCGGAAGGACGACCAGGACGCGTCGTAGACGCTTTTTGCCATCCTGGTTCTGGCAAGTTTGACGGCCGACACGTTGCCGACCGCGATGTAATCGAACCGCCGCACCAGATCGAGCGCGAGCTTGTGTTGAAAATCGGCACGGGCATTCGCGACCTTGGCGTGCAGCTTCGCGATATGCCGCTTGTGCTTTCGCGCCCGTTGCGCTTTCGCCAGCTTTTCCGCCGCTCGTCGACCGAACTGGTCATTGGGCAGTTTCTCGCCGGTCGAAAGTGTGGCGAAGTCTTTCAGGCCGAGATCGATGCCGACGCCGGAACGGATCGGACGAACCTGAACATCCGGCATCTCGATCACGATGTTCAAGAACCAATTGCCGCGCGCATCCTGCGCAAAGTTGGTTCCATCCTTAATCTTGCCTTCGGGAAGCGGTCGACTGTTGAACACCCGAAAAGTATTTCCGGCAAAGCGAAACGCGCCGCCCTCGCGCTTCAGGTCACGCCCCTTCAGCGGCACCCAGCCCAGCGATTTCCTGCCGCGATAGCGCAGGTAGGGCCGACGGCGCTGGCTGCGCGACTTCGCGTATTGCTCGCACGTCGCGTTGACCGTACCGGAGTGAATACCGAGTTCCTTGCTGCTCCCCGTCGTCAGCACGTTCAGATCGAATCCCGTCGGCCACTTCTTGCCCCACTTGAGCGCGTGCTTCTGCGTGTCGTTGCAGAAGTTCCAGACGTAGTTCACCGCACGGCTCTGCTTGTTGAGCAGTCCGTTGAGCGACTTCATGCGGTAGCGGTAGACAAGGATCATGCCGGTGATCCTAACCCGTGGAAGAAGCTACCTGTCAACAGCACCCCTTTCCTTCCCGCCATCAATGGCGGAGTTTCGCGGAGCAAATTCTGATGAAAAACCTGCAGCGCCACCTGAGCGCGCGGCACATCCGCTTTCTCGCGCTGGGCTCGGCGATCGGCACGGGCCTGTTCTACGGTTCGGCGTCCGCGATCCAGCTCGCGGGCCCGGCCGTGATCCTCGCGTACATCCTGGGCGGCGCGGCCGTCTACATGGTGATGCGCGCGCTCGGCGAGATGGCCGTGCGCGAACCCGTCGCCGGCTCGTTCGGCCACTACGCGACCGAGAACCTCGGCCCGTTCGCGGGCTTTGTCACCGGCTGGACCTACACGCTCGAAATGGTGATCGTCGCGATCGCCGACATCACCGCATTCGGCATCTACATGGGTTTCTGGTTTCCGGACGTGCCGCAATGGATCTGGGTGCTCGGCGTCGTCGCGGTCATCTGCGGGCTGAACCTGTGCCACGTGAAGGTGTTCGGCGAGCTCGAATTCTGGCTGTCGATCATCAAGGTCGGCGCGATCGTCGCGATGATCGGCGGCGGCGTCGCGATCCTGCTGACCGGCATGCACTTCGGCCATTCGGCCGACGCGCCGACCTTTGCCAACCTGTGGAACCATGGCGGCTTCTTCCCGAACGGCGTCGGCGGGCTGATCGCGTCGCTGTCGGTCGTGATCTTCGCGTACGGCGGGATCGAGGTGATCGGGATGAGCGCCGGCGAGGCGAAGGACCCGGAACGCGTGATTCCGCGCGCGATCAACGCGGTGCCCGCGCGGATCCTGCTGTTCTACGTGCTGACGATGGTCGTGCTGATGTCGATCAGCCCGTGGACCGGCGTCGGCAGCGACGGCAGCCCGTTCGTGCAGATCTTCTCGGCGCTCGGCGTGAAGTCGGCCGCGACGATCCTGAATCTCGTCGTGATCAGCGCGGCGATCTCGGCGATCAACAGCGACATCTTCGGCGCGGGCCGGATGATGTTCGGGATGGCGCGGCAAGGCCAGGCGCCGCGCGTGCTGACGACGACGTCGCGCCACGGCGTGCCGTGGGTCACGGTGCTCGTGATGGCCGGCGCGCTGCTGGTCGGCGTGCTGCTCAACTACCTGATGCCGAAGGACGTCTTCCTGGTGGTCGCCGCGATCGCGACGTTCGCGACCGTGTGGGTCTGGCTGATGATCCTGCTGTCGCAGGTGGCGATGCGTCGCCAGCTGTCGAACGCCGAAGTCGCCGCGCTGAAGTTCAAGGTGCCGCTGTGGCCCGTCGCGCCGGCGCTGACGATCGCCTTCATGGGCTTCGTGATCGTGATGCTCGGCTGGTTCGACGATACGCGCGTCGCGCTCTACGTGGGCGCGGCGTGGCTCGCGCTGCTCGCGGCCGTGTTCTACGCACGGATCCGCCCGAAATTCGCCGCTGCATCACGTTGACGCACGGCTGAGCTGCCGATGCGGCGCGCCGGTTCCGGCGCGTCTTCTGCCGTCCGGTTCCGCGCGGCGCCCGTCGCGCCGGCAACCGCGGACCGACTCCGTTCACATGCCCCGCACGCGACCCGCCGGGCCGCGCGCTGGCGCGTCAGTGCGACGCCGCGCTCGCGGCCTCGGCCGGATGGGCCTCGTCGTACGCGTGCTTCTGCGAAATCGCGTTGTACAGGATCGTCCCGATCACGAGCAGCACGGCCACGACGATCAGGATGCTCACGTTGCGGACAGGGTTCTTCTTGCGCTGATCGTTCATGGTCGGTGCCGCTCCGTCAAATTCGTCGAAGCGGGCATTCTACGCGCTGGCGCCGCGCTGCGCCGCCCCGTTCGCCGGTCCCCGCCGCCGGCCACTCTCCGGCTTTCCGCAAGCTTTCGTTTGTTAATCATTCCCATTTCGATTTAGAATCCAGCGTCTTTCATTTTGTAATGTTTCGGGTCGCGCGGGCGGCAGGCGCGCCGCGGAACGCTCCCTCGTCCACCTGCCGCACCGGAGTCTCCATGTCGAATCCGCGCACCCGCCTGCTGCCGCTCGCCGGCGCCCTCGCCCTGACCGCGGCCGCCTTCGCGCCGCTTGCCCACGCGGCCGAGGAAGTGAGCCTGTACACCACCCGCGAGCCGAAGCTGATCCAGCCGCTCATCGACGCGTTCACGAAGCAGAGCGGCGTCAAGGTCAACACGGTGTTCGTGAAGGACGGCCTGCTCGAGCGCGTGAAGGCGGAAGGCGCGCAGTCGCCGGCCGACGTGCTGATGACGGTCGACGTCGGCAACCTGCTCGACCTCGTCGACGGCGGCGTCACGCAACCGGTGCGCTCGAAGGCGCTCGACGACGCGATTCCCGCGAACCTGCGCGGCGCGAACGGCGACTGGTACGCGCTGTCGCTGCGCGACCGCGTGCTGTACGTCGAAAAGGACCTGAAGGTCGATGCGTTCCGCTACGAGGATCTCGCCGATCCGAAATGGAAGGGCAAGGTCTGCATCCGCTCGGGCCAGCATCCGTACAACACCGCGCTCGTCGCGGCGATGATCGCGCACGACGGCGAGGCCGCGACCGAGACATGGCTGCGCGGCGTGAAGGCCAACCTCGCGCGCAAGGCGACCGGCGGCGACCGCGACGTCGCGCGCGACATCCTCGGCGGCATCTGCGACGTCGGCCTCGCGAACGCTTACTACGTCGGCCATATGAAGAATGCGGAAGCCGGCAGCGATGCGCGCAAATGGGGCGACGCGATCAAGGTCGTGCGCCCGACGTTCGCGAACGCGAAAAGCGGCGGCACGCACGTGAACATCAGCGGCGCGACGGTGGCGAAGCACGCGCCGCACAAGGCCAATGCGGTGAAGCTGCTCGAATACCTGGTGTCGCCGGAGGCGCAGGCGCTGTATGCGCAGGCGAACTACGAATATCCGGTGCGCGCGAACGTGAAGCTCGACCCGGTGATCGCGAGCTTCGGTACGCTGAAGGTCGACCCGCTGCCGCTCGCGGATATCGCGAAGCATCGCAAGCAGGCGAGCCAGCTCGTCGACAAGGTCGGCTTTGACAACTGACGCATCGCCTGCTGCCCGCGCCTGTCGCGAGCCGCGCGGTCCGCGACCGCGCGTGCGACCGCGCGCGGGCAGCCTGTGGCTGCTCGCGGCGCTGACGATCGCCGCGGCGGTCGCGGCGCCGCTCGCGGTGCTCGTGGCCGCCGCGTTCGACGCCGATCTCGCGCACTGGCGCCATCTCGCCGAATTCGTGCTGCCGCAGGCGCTCGTCAATACGCTGCTGCTCCTCGCCGGGGTCGGCACCATCGTGTCGATCGTCGGCACCGGCTGCGCATGGCTCGTCACCGCGTACGATTTTCCCGGCCGCCGGATCCTGACCTGGGCGCTGCTGCTGCCGCTCGCGGTCCCCACCTACATCGTCGCGTTCGCGTATCTCGACCTGCTGCATCCGATCGGCCCGGTGCAAGGCGCGATCCGCTGGCTGCTCGGCTTCGACAGCCCGCGCCAGTTCCGCCTGCCCGACCTGCGCTCGCTGCCCGGCGCGATCTTCGTGCTCGGCTTCGTACTGTATCCGTACGTCTATCTGAGCACGCGCGCGATGTTCGTCACCCAATCCGCAAGCCTGCTCGAAGCCGCGCGCACGCTCGGCGCCGGCCGCGTCGCGACGTTCTGGCGCGTCGTCGTGCCGCTCGCCCGGCCGGCAATCGCGGTCGGCGTGAGCCTCGCGCTGCTCGAAACGCTGAACGATATCGGCGCGTCGGAGTTCCTCGGCGTGCAGACGCTGACCGTGTCCGTCTATACGACGTGGATCACGCGCTCCGATCTCGCCGGCGCCGCGCAGATCGCACTCGCGATGCTCGCGATCGTCGTCGGCATGATCGCGCTCGAACGTTACGGGCGCCGCCGCCAGCGCTACGCGCACGGCCGGCGCATGCGTCCGATCGCGCCGCGCCGCCTGACCGGCCCGGCCGCGCTGGGCGTCGCGGTGCTCGGCTGGCTGCCCGTCCTGCTCGGTTTCGGCGCGCCGGCCGCATACCTCGCGGTCGAAACGGCCAAGCGGCTGCACGTCGTCGGCGGCGTGTCCGCGCAACTGATGACGGGGCTCGCGAACACGCTGACGATCGCGACCGCCGCTACCGCCGCGACGCTCGCGTGCGGGCTCGTCGTCGCGTGGGCCGCGCGCGCGCAACGCGACAGCGCCCGCGCGGGCCCTGCCCGCCTGTGCGCGCGGATCGCGAGCCTCGGCTACGCGGTGCCGGGCACCGTGCTCGCGATCGGCCTGCTGATGCCGTTCGCGGCGGCCGACCGGCTGTTCGGCGCGGCGCTCGGCCGCGACGGGCTGCTGCTGATGGGCTCGGCCACCGCGCTCGCGATCGCCTATACGGTGCGCTTTCTCGCGATCCCGGCCGGCGGCATCGAGGCCGGCCTCGCGCGCATTCCGCCGTCGCTCGAACAGGCCGCGCGCTCGCTCGGCGAGACGGCCGGCGGCACGCTGCGCCGCGTCCACCTGCCGCTGTTGCGGCCCGCGCTCACGACGAGCGCGCTGCTGGTGTTCGTCGACGCGATGAAGGAATTGCCGGCCACGCTGCTGCTGCGCCCGCTGAACTTCGATACGCTCGCGACCTGGCTGTATGCGGAAGCCGCGCGCGGCACCTATGAAGAAGGCGCGGTCGCCGCGCTCGCGATCGTGGTGGCCGGGCTCGTGCCCGTGATCCTGCTCGCCCGCACCCGCCACAAGATCGGAGCCTGACACCGTGAACCTGCTCGAACTCGACGACCTCTGCATCGCCTACGACACGCCGCACGGCCGCCGCACCGTGGTCGACGGCCTGAGCCTCGCGCTGCCGCGCGGCGAGATCGGCTGCCTGCTCGGCGCGTCCGGCTGCGGCAAGACCACCGTGCTGCGCGCGATCGCCGGCTTCGAGCCCGTGCGCATGGGGCGTATCGTGCTGGACGGCGCGCCGGTCGCGGCGCCGTCGCTCGACGTGCCGCCCGAGCGACGGCGGATCGGCCTGATGTTCCAGGATTACGCGCTGTTCCCGCACCTGAGCGCGGCCGACAACGTCGCGTTCGGACTGCGGCGCATGCCGAAGGCCGAGCGGCGCCTGCGCGTCGCGGAGTTGCTCGACCTCGTCGGCCTCGCCGATGCCGGCGACGCCTATCCGCACGAACTGTCGGGCGGCCAGCAGCAGCGCGTCGCGCTCGCGCGCGCACTCGCGCCGTCGCCGGAATTGCTGCTGCTCGACGAGCCGTTCTCGAACCTCGACGTCGATACGCGCGAGCGGCTCGCGTTCGAGCTGCGCGACATCCTGAAGCGTACGGGCCACACCGCGATCCTCGTCACGCACAACCAGGCGGAAGCGTTCGCGATCGCCGACCGGATCGGCGTGATGAAGGACGGCCAACTCGCGCAATGGGATACGCCGTACGCGCTGCATCATCATCCGGCCAGCCCGTTCGTCGCGGATTTCGTGCGCCGCGACGCGCTGGCCGACGAACGCGCACGCGCGCTGGCGCGCGGCCGCTGAAGCCGCGCCGCCGACGCGATGGCGCGGCGGCGTGCCCGTCAGGCCGGCTCGGCCAGATCGCGCACGGGCAGCGCGGTCGAATACTTGATCTGCTCCATCGCGAACGACGAACTGACGTCGAACAGCGGCACCGTGCGAATCAGTTGCTTGTACACGCGGTCGTAGTCGTCGATGCCGGCCACGACGACGCGCAGCAGGTAATCGGTCTCGCCGCTCATCCGGTAGACCTCGACTACTTCCGGCATGTCGCGCACCGCCTGCGTGAAGCGCCGCGCCCACTCCTCGGTATGCTGGTTCGTGCGGATCGCGACGAACACGGTCGTGCCGACCCCGAGCTTGCGCGGATCGCACAGCGCAACCTGCGCGCGAATCGCGCCGGTTTCCTTCAGCCGCTGCACGCGCTTCCAGCACGGCGTCTGCGACAGGTTCACGCGCTGTGCCAGCTCCGCGATCGGCAGCGTGGCATCCGCCTGCAGCAGCTCCAGCAGCTTGCGATCGATGGCGTCCATTTCTCCATTCCCTCGTCGATAGAAATTTATTCTATTCATCCTGCCCGACGGGGAACAATATGAAAACTGTCTTGGCGCGTCGACCGGTGTAAATACCGATCCGTCACGCAGTCGCCGCGCCAGAAAAAACAGGCGACGCCACCCGACAGGGCGGAATCGCCTGAATTTGCCGGCGCGTCGCGGCTTGCGCGTCGCGCGCGCCCCGGCCGGCGCTCACACGCGGCCGGCCGTCATGCCGCTCAAATACTGCTCAATACGCGACCGTCGCGATCTCGCGCACGAAGCCGTCCTGCTCGAGCGCGTCGACGAACGCGACCGCGTAGTCTTCCGCCGAGATCTTGCTGTTGCCTTGCGCGTCCACGATCAGCTTGCCGACACCCGTGCGGAACGTGCCCGTGCGCTCGCCCGGCGCGATCAGCGCGGCCGGCGCGAAGAAGGTCCAGTCGAGATCGGCGACCGTCTTCAGGAAGTCGAGCGCGTCGCGGTGCGCGAGCGCGACCGCCTTGTACGCTTCGGGGAAACCTTCGGTGTCGACGAGCTGCTTGCCCGGCGCGACTTCGAGCGAACCTGCACCGCCCACCACGACGAGCCGCTTCAAACCGGCCTGACGCGTGCCGGCGACCAGCGCCTTCGCAACCGCGACGACCTTCGCCGCGTCGTCCTGCTTCGGGCCGTACGCGCTTGCGACGACGTCATGGCCCGGCAGCGCGGCCGCGATGCTGGCCGCATCGAACAGGTCGGCCGCCTTCGCAGTGATGCCGTCGCCGGATGCGCCCGGATGGCGCGACAGCGCCGTGACACGGTGGCCGCGCCGCACGGCTTCCGCCGCGATGCGCGAGCCGATCATGCCGGTGGCGCCGAACAGCGCGATATTCAACGAACGTTGCGTCATATCGATTCTCCAGAGTTGAAAATATGTAACACAATTAATTACATATAAGACCGAAAAAAACGGGGCGAAGCCCCCGTTGCGCCGATCGCCGCGCGTACGCGCCGTCCGGCTTCCTGCCCTGCCTGCCGACCGTCAATCGCCGTCGGCACCCGCCATCGATTACCCGCCGGCGCGCGCCGCCCGTTGCGTGCGCTGCTCCCGATCCAGCATGTCGGCCGTCACGTCGACGAGCGTGCGTGTGGCGAGCGACGCCTCCATCGCGCGCTGCGCGTCGCCGATATAGCCCGTCAGCACGCCCTGGATGTGCCGCCCGACGAGACACGCCGGATTCGGCGCCTCGCGGTGCAGCGCGAACAGCTGCGCATCGTCGACCGCGCGATACACGTCGAGCAGCGTGATCTCGCCAGGCTCGCGCGCCAGCAGCGCACCGCCGCCCGCGCCGAGCTGCGACGTCGTCAGCCCTGCGGCCGCCAGCATCGACAACAACCGGCGAATCAGCGCCGGATTCGTATTCACGCTGCCCGCGATGATGTCGGACGACAACGGCGCGCCTTCCTGCATCGACAGCAAGGCGAGCACGTGGACGGCAAACGCGAACCGGCTGCTGGTATTCATTCGTGACTCACTCGGCGACGCCGGCCCGACCCGCAACCGGCGACATATGTAACCATCATAATTACAATTCGCGGATCATGCAAGTCCGCGTCATTCGCCGCTCGCGGGTTTCGTCCCCGAGGCGCCCTGCTGGCTCCACTGCTGGAGTTTCTTGCCGGCTTCGGCGATCTTCGCGCCCGCTTCGGAAGCCGCATGCGCGACGACCGCGGACGCCGCCGCGTCGATCTGCGCCTGCGCGGCCGACGCGAGGCCGCTGGCGGACAACGCCGGCACGGCCGACGCCGCGGACGCGAGGCCGGCCTTCGCCGCGTTGATCTGTTGATTGACGGTGCTTGCCACCTGGTCGAGCGCCTTGGCCGCATTGTTCGCGGCGTCGGCCGCCGCGCTGGCGGCCGTATCGGGTTGGGCGGCCGGCGTGCCGGACTTCTCGCAGCCCGCGAGCAACAGCAGCGCACCGGCGGCCACGGCCGCCAGCACGAACCCGGGCGCGCGACGCGCCCGCGATGTCTTCATGTTCATCAGCAATCTCCGGCCGCGCATGGCGCGACCTCGTGGTTGGACCGGGGTTGATGATACCGCCTGTGGAACAGGCCCAATGACGACCCACCATTAAAAATGCCTTTCAATTTCGGACTCGTCTGATTCAATCGCACGCGCCACGCCTCTAAAGTGGGCACGCTTCGATCCGCTTCGTACGTGCCCCTTTCCCTCGTCATGGCTTTCCTCGTTGATTGGCTCATCGCCCTGGCCGCGCTGCTCGCGGCCACCCTGTTCCTGTGTCTGCGCGCGCCGTCGGCGCGCCGCCTCGCCGCATCCGGGCGGCCGCGCCGCATCGCCTGTGCGCGCCTGCTCGCGCAGGCCGTGATCGGCTTCTGGACGGCCGCGCTGATCGTCGCGCAAGGCATCCTCGGCGCCGATGGCGACGGGCAGTCCCTCGCCAGCTTCGCCGCGCTCGCGTTCGCCGCGCTCGGGCTGGCGACCGTCGCCGCCTACTGGTCCGCGTGCGCGCTGCGGCTGCGCCGGCCGCCCACGCTGTTCGAGCGCCACTGACGCGCCAGATCGGTGCGCGCCCCGCGCCGGCGCGCACCGCCTCATTCGTCGTACGCACCAGCTCGGCACGCATCGCACCACGCACGTGCACCCGACGCGCTGCGCGGCCGGCAGCGGTCACGCCCCGATCCCGTGCACGATTCACCGGAATGCCGCATCGCGCGGGTCTCCGGGCACCAATTTCACGCAGCCGTTCACCACGTTGGCTCGATACTTGCATTCCTCGCCCGTTTTTTGCGCAAGGAAGCCACGGCATGGATGGTCTGAAATCCGGCGTCGACACACTGTTCCTGTTGATCGGTGCCGTCATGGTGCTCGCGATGCACGCGGGCTTCGCATTTCTCGAACTCGGCACGGTTCGCAAGAAGAACCAGGTCAACGCGCTCGTGAAGATCCTGGTCGACTTCTCGGTGTCGACGCTCGCATATTTCCTGATCGGCTACACGATCGCGTACGGCGTCGAATTCTTCGACGACATCGGCACGCTGTCGCAGCACAACGGCTACGCGCTCGTGCGGTTCTTCTTCCTGCTGACGTTCGCGGCGGCGATCCCGGCGATCGTGTCCGGCGGCATCGCCGAGCGCGCGAAGTTCAATCCGCAGCTCGTCGCGACGCTGATCATCGTCGGCTTCATCTATCCGTTCTTCGAAGGCGTCGCGTGGAACGAACGCTACGGCGCGCAAGCGTGGCTCACGCACGCGTTCGGCGCGCCGTTCCACGACTTCGCGGGCTCGGTCGTCGTGCATGCGTTCGGCGGCTGGGTCGCGCTGCCGGCCGTGCTGCTGCTCGGCGCGCGCCACGGCCGCTATGCGAAGGACGGCCGGATCGCCGCGCATCCGCCGTCGAACATCCCGTTCCTCGCGCTCGGCGCGTGGGTGCTCGCGGTCGGGTGGTTCGGCTTCAACGTGATGAGCGCGCAGACGCTCGACAAGATCAGCGGCCTCGTCGCGGTGAACTCGCTGATGGCGATGGTCGGCGGCACGCTCGCGGCATGGATGGCCGGCCGCAACGACCCGGGCTTCACGTACAACGGGCCGCTCGCGGGCCTCGTCGCGGTCTGCGCGGGCTCCGACGTGATGCACCCGATCGGCGCGCTCGTCACCGGCGCCGCGGCCGGGGCGCTGTTCGTCGCGATGTTCACCTGCGTACAGAACCGCTGGCGCATCGACGACGTGCTCGGCGTCTGGCCGCTGCACGGGATGTGCGGCGCGCTCGGCGGCCTCGCGGCCGGCGTGTTCGGGCTGCCGGCGCTCGGCGGTCTCGGCGGCGTGTCGTTCCTGTCGCAGCTCGTCGGCACGCTTGGCGGCATCGCGATCGCGACCGCGGGCGGCACGCTCGTCTACGGCGTGCTGAAGGCGACCGTCGGCCTGCGTCTCGATCGCGAAGCCGAATTCGACGGCGCGGACCTGTCGATCCACCGCATCTCGGCCACGCCCGAGCGCGACTGAGCGCAAACGCTTGCGACCGGCGTCCGTCAGCTCACCGGACGGACGCCCGACGCATCATTACGTTTCCGATTCAAAAAACTTTCATCTAGCGTCCTTACACTTCGGTCCAGTTTTCAATCCGCCTTCACGAAGCTTGCCGCTCGCCTGCTTCGCGAAGGCCATGCTTCCAACAACCGAAACTGGACTCCACATGCCCGCGTTGCCCAATGCTTCCCGTCGTCAGGCCCTGAAGATCCTCGCCGGCGCGCCGATGCTTCCCCTTTCCGGCCTCGCGCTGCCGGCCCTGCTGACGGGTTGCGGCGGCGACGACGATCCCGCGTCGACGCCGGTCGCCGCCGCCTATACGTCGGCGGCATTCTCGGCGATGGCCGCGCCGACGCTCGACAACGCGGCCGCGATGGCCACGACGACGGTTGGCTCGACGCTGGCGGTGTCGTTCTCGGACGGCTCGTCGCGCAACTTCAAGCTCGCGTACAAGCCGTTCTTCGTGACCGGCGACATGGTGCCGGACGGCAACGGCGGCACGACGCTCGCGGGCGGCTACTACGACATCAACAACCAGCCGATCATCGATCGCTCGGTCGCCGGCAAGGAACGCCAGTTCTATTCCGACTGCCCGGACGGCAGCTCGCTGCTGACGCTGAAGAACGCCACCGTGCCCGGCGTGAAGGGCAACGCGGTGTTCGCGGTCGTGCAGTTCGAATACACGACGCGCGACCAGGCGAGCGCATCGCAGTACGGCCAGTTGCCGTCGCCGATCGCGGTGATCACGCTCGACCAGGACCCGGCCACCGGCGCGCTGAAGGTCGTGAAGTACCACAACGTCGACACGTCGAAGGCGCACGGCCTGTGGATCACCTGTGGCGCGAGCCTGTCGCCGTGGGGCACGCACCTGTCGAGCGAGGAATACGAGCCGGACGCGACGAAGGCCGCGACCGACGCGCAGTTCAAGGCATTCAGCAAGAACACGTTCGGCGACGAGACGAAGGCGAACCCCTACCACTACGGCCACCTGCCCGAGATCACCGTGAATCCGGACGGCACCGGCACCGTGAAGAAGCACTACTGCCTCGGCCGCATCTCGCACGAGCTGATCCAGGTGATGCCGGACCAGCGCACCGTGATGATGGGCGACGACGCGACCAACGGCGGCCTGTTCATGTTCGTCGCGGACAAGGCGGCCGACCTGTCGGCCGGCACGCTGTACGTCGCGAAGTGGACGCAGACGTCGTCCGCCGGCGCGGGCACCGCGACGCTCACGTGGATCAGGATCGGCCACGCGACCAGCAGCGAGATCGAAGCGCTCGCGAACACGCTGAAGGCGTCGGACATCATGGACCTCGCGACCGTCGACCCGAACGATGCGAGCTACACGAAGATCCATTTCGGCGGCAAGTTCAACTGGATGCGCGTGAAGCCGGGGATGGAAAAGGCGGCCGCGTTCCTCGAGACGCACCGCTACGCGGCGCTCATCGGCGGCAGCATGGCGTTCACGAAGCTCGAAGGCACGACCGTGAACGCGAAGGACAAGATCGTCTACACGGCGATGTCGCGGATCGAGACGTCGATGGTCAAGGGCAACGCGGTGTCGCGCGACGTCGCGGTCGACAAGAAGATCGCCGCGGGCGCCGTCTACGCGCTGAACCTGAAGGCCGGCCAGCGCGACACGACGGGCGCCGCGATCGACAGCGAATGGGTGCCGGTCGACATGGGCGCGCCGGCCGCGCTGGTCGGCGAGGATCTCGCCGCGGCCGACGCGCTCGGCAACCTCGCGAACCCGGACAAGATCGCGAATCCGGACAATCTGAAGTTCTCCGAAAAGCTGCGCACGCTGTTCATCGGCGAAGACTCGGGGATGCACGTGAACAACTTCCTGTGGGCCTACAACGTCGACACGAAGTCGCTCGCGCGCGTGCTGTCGTGCCCGGCCGGCGCCGAATCGACGGGCCTGCACGCGGTCGACGAAATCAACGGCTGGACGTACATCATGAGCAACTTCCAGCACGTGGGCGACTGGGAATCGCCGCTGCACGACAAGGTCAAGCCGACGCTCGACCCGCTCGTGCGCGCGAACTACAAGGATCGCTTCGGCGCCAGCGTCGGCTACCTGACGGCCGAGCAGACCAGCATCAAGCTCGCGAAGGGCTGACCGGCCACGCACGAGGGGCGTGGCTCGCCAGCCGGGCACGCCCGACCGGGCCCCTTTCTTCATCATCGTTCATTCGTCGGCGCTCCACGCCGTTTCACGCGCGATGCCCACTGCGGGCATCGCGCTTTTTTTTGCGTGGGCGAATCGTGCAAGCGGCGCAAACGGCACGCGCAAGCAGGCGCGAAACCGGCCAGGACGGGGCGTTTGCGGCGATCGGGGGATAATACGGGCCTGACGCGTCCGGGCGGACGGTCGGAAAGACAGGCAAAAAAAAGCGCCACGGAGACCGTGGCGCTAAAAAAGTTCTAGCCATTCCGAGGGCCGTGCTAGAACCTGAGAGACTGCGCGAAACATCGTTGCCGGTTAAACTCTTGAAACGATGTTTCGAAAACGTGAGACATTCTTTCCGTTTCCGCCCGACAAGTCAAGCGGTATTTGCACCGGTTCATGCACTTTCCGGCAATGCTCCTTTGAGCGTTTTCCTAATAAACCAAGGGTGAACCCGTAAAATCTCATCCAATGACCGGTTCGCCCGCGGAACATGCATCCTTTGACAATAGTCCTACAATACCAACAAAATTGAAATCGAGTTTCGGAATTAGAGAGAATCCCTCGTGTCGACACCTGTAACCTCTCCCGCGTCGCGGGACCGTGAATCGTCGCCCGACGAGATCACCGCCCTTGCCCGCGGCCTCGCCGTGCTGCGCCGCATCGCGGCTGCCGACGCGCCCGTCAGCAACCGCGAACTGACCGAATTGACCGGCATCCCGAAGCCGACCGTCTCGCGCATCACCGCGACGCTCGTCAGCGCCGGCTTCCTGTTCCAGTTGCCCGACAGCGAGCGCTTCGTGCTGACCGCGTCGGTGCTCGAACTGAGCCACGGTTTCCTGCGCAACTTCGACATCCGCGCGCGTTCGCGGCCGTTCATGATCGAGCTGGCCGAGCGCACGTCGCTGTCCGTGCACCTCGCGGTGCGCGACCGGCTCGACATGGTCGCGATCGACGTGATCCGCCCGCGCTCGGCCGTGCTCGTCACGCGCCTCGAGATCGGCTCGCGGATGGACATCGCGCGTACGGCCGTGGGCCGCGCGTATCTCGCCGCGCTGGAGGACGACGAGCGTCGCCTGCTGCTCGAGTCGCTGCGCACCACGGCCGGCGACGACTGGCCGCACGTGTCCGCCCGCCTGACGCCCGCGCTCGACGAAGCGATGCGCGACGGCCACGCGATCGCGATCGGCGAATGGCGCGAAGGCCTGAATGCGGTCGCGGCCGGTTTCGTCGGCCCGTCGGGCCAGCGCTATTCGGTGAATTGCGG
This sequence comes from Burkholderia sp. AcTa6-5, assembly GCF_017815075.1. NCBI lineage: Bacteria > Pseudomonadati > Pseudomonadota > Betaproteobacteria > Burkholderiales > Burkholderiaceae > Burkholderia > Burkholderia sp. AcTa6-5. The sequence goes on from NZ_JAGIQE010000009.1 coordinate 230,580, forward strand.
CGGCGCGTCGCACCAGTGTCCGCCCGAATGGCTGCAGCAGCACGTGGTGCCCGCGCTGCAGGAATGCATCGCGAAAATCACCCGCGAAATCGGCGGCGCGCCGGCCCGGCGCATCGGCCTGTAACCGTTTCGTCATCGCGCCATCGCATTGTGTAACGACCGTAACCCGTTGAAAGATAGACCGCTGGACTGTAACGGGGACGGCACGTAGGATCATGCCCATCGTCGCGCCGCATTCGCGGTGCGCACCGCTCTTTTCCCGCGCGGATCGGCGGGGCCCCGGACCGAGCCGGGCCGCCCCGTCCCGTCACCCGCACGCCCACGCGCAGCCGAGCAGCCCGATTTCCGGCCCGCCGCGCCGTCTTCCTGACAGAACACGATGGATAACGAACAAAAGCCCACGCCCCCTTCGAAAGACCCCGCGCCCGCCGTCGCCCGGCGCCCGCGCCGCACGCTGCTGATCGGCACCGCCGCGGTCGTCGTGATCGGCGGCCTGTTGTGGTGGCACCCGTGGAACCGCACGCCGGTGGCAGGCAGCACCGCGAAAGGCGCGGGCGCCAGCGCCGCCGCGGGCAGCCATCGCGGCCGCGGCGGCCCCGCCGCGATGGCGAACATGCCGCAGCCGGTGCAGGTCGCGACCGCGACGCAGGGCGAGATGCCGATCGTGCTGTCCGCGCTCGGCACGGTCACGCCGCTCGCGAACGTGACGGTGAAGACGCAGCTGTCGGGCTACCTGCAGTCGGTGTCGTTCCAGGAAGGCCAGCTCGTCAAGAAGGGCGACGTGCTCGCGCAGATCGACCCGCGCCCGTACCAGGTCGCGCTCGAGAATGCCGAAGGCACGCATGCGCGCGACGCGGCGCTGCTCGCGACCGCCCGCCTCGACCTGAAGCGCTACCAGACGCTGCTGTCGCAGGACTCGATCGCGTCGCAAACCGTCGATACGCAGGCGTCCCTCGTCAAGCAGTACGAAGGCGCGGTGAAGACCGACCAGGCCGCGATCGATTCCGCGAAACTCAATCTCACGTATGCGCGCATCACGGCGCCGGTGTCGGGCCGCGTCGGCCTGCGCCAGGTCGACCCCGGCAACTACGTGACGCCGGGCGATACCAACGGCATCGTCGTGATCACGCAGTTGCAGCCGATGAGCGTGATCTTCACGACGTCGGAAGACAACCTGCCGCAAATCCTCAAGCAGGTGAACGCGGGCCAGAAGCTGTCGGTCACCGCGTACAACCGCAACAACACGGTGCCGCTCGAGACGGGCGCGCTCGCGACGCTCGACAACCAGATCGACACGAGCACCGGCACGGTCAAGCTGCGCGCGAATTTCGATAACAAGGCAGGCATGCTGTTCCCGAATCAGTTCGTGAACACGCGGCTGCTCGTCGACGTGATGCGCAACGCGACGATCGTGCCGACCTCCGCCGTGCTGACGGGCTCGATCGGCCAGTTCGTCTACGTCGTCAAACCCGACGATACGGTGACCGTGCGCAAGGTCACGATCGGGCCGGTCGACGGCGAACGCACGAGCATCGTCAGCGGCGTCGCGCTCGGCGAGCGCGTGGTGACCGACGGCTCGGACCGCCTGCGCGAAGGCGCGAAGATCTCGATTCCGGCCGACAAGCCGAAAGGCGCGTCGGGCGCGCACGGCGCCGGCGCGGCGTCGGGCGCCTCGGCGGCCTCGGGCGCGGCCGGTCATCGCGGCGGACACAAGCACGGCGCGTCGCAGGCCGCGGCCCCCGCGGCCCAGTAACGCGCGGGCCGCTCGATGAATCCATCCCGCCTCTTCATTCTCCGGCCGGTCGGCACCGCTCTCCTGATGGCGGCGATCATGCTGGCCGGTCTCGTCGCGCTGCGCTTCCTGCCGCTCGCCGCGCTGCCCGAAGTCGACTATCCGACGATCCAGGTCCAGACCTTCTATCCGGGCGCGAGCCCGGAGGTGATGACGTCGTCGGTCACCGCGCCGCTCGAACGCCAGTTCGGGCAGATGCCGTCGCTGAACCAGATGTCGTCGCAAAGCTCGGCCGGCGCGTCGGTGATCACGCTGCAGTTCTCGCTCGACCTGCCGCTCGACATCGCCGAACAGGAAGTGCAGGCCGCGATCAACGCGGCCGGCAACCTGCTGCCGTCCGACCTGCCCGCCCCGCCGATCTACGCGAAGGTGAACCCGGCCGATGCGCCGGTCCTGACGCTCGCCGTCAAGTCGAAGACGCTGCCGCTCACGCAGGTGCAGGACCTCGCGGACACGCGCCTCGCGATGAAGATCTCGCAGATCGCCGGCGTCGGCCTCGTGAGCCTGTCGGGCGGCAACCGGCCGGCCGTGCGGATCCAGGCGAACCCGACCGCGCTCGCGCAGTACGGGATGAACCTCGACGACCTGCGCACGACGATCTCGAACCTGAACGTCAACACGCCGAAGGGCAACTTCGACGGCCCGACGCGCGCGTATACGATCAACGCGAACGACCAGCTGACGAGCGCCGACCAGTACAACAGCGCGGTCGTCGCGTACAAGAACGGCCGCCCGGTGATGCTGACCGACGTCGCGACGGTCGTCGCCGGCTCGGAGAACACCAAGCTCGGCGCATGGGTGAATGCGGACCCGGCGATCATCCTGAACGTGCAGCGCCAGCCGGGCGCGAACGTGATCGCGACCGTCGACGCGATCAAGGCGCAGTTGCCGAAGCTGCAGGAAACGCTGCCGGCCGCGCTCGACGTCGAGATCGTCACCGACCGCACGACGATGATCCGCGCGGCCGTGCGCGACGTGCAGTTCGAGCTGCTGCTCGCGGTCGCGCTCGTCGTGCTGGTGATGTACCTGTTCCTCGCGAACGTCTACGCGACGATCATCCCGAGCCTGTCGGTGCCGCTGTCGCTGATCGGCACGCTCGCGGTGATGTACATGGCCGGCTTCTCGCTGAACAACCTGTCGCTGATGGCGCTCACGATCGCGACCGGCTTCGTCGTCGACGACGCGATCGTGATGATCGAGAACATCGCGCGCTACGTCGAGGAAGGCGAATCGGGGCTCGAGGCCGCGCTGAAGGGTTCGCGGCAGATCGGCTTCACGATCATCTCGCTGACGGTGTCGCTGATCGCGGTGCTGATCCCGCTGCTGTTCATGGGCGACGTGGTCGGCCGCCTCTTCCACGAATTCGCGATCACGCTCGCGGTGACGATCGTGATCTCGGCGATCGTGTCGCTCACGCTCGTGCCGATGCTGTGCGCGAAGCTGCTGCGCCATTCGCCGCCGCCGGAGAGCCACCGCTTCGAGGCGCGCGTGCACCGCGCGATCGACTGGGTGATCGCGCGCTACGCGGTCGCGCTCGAATGGGTGCTGAACCGCCAGCGCTCGACGCTCGTCGTCGCGCTGCTGACGCTCGGGCTGACCGCCCTGCTCTATGTGTTCGTGCCGAAGGGCTTCTTCCCCGCGCAGGACACCGGCGTGATCCAGGCGATCACGCAGGCGCCGCAGTCGATCTCGTACGGCGCGATGGCCGAACGCCAGCAGGCGCTCGCGGCCGAAATCCTGAAGGACCCGAACATCGACAGCCTAACGTCGTTCATCGGCGTCGACGGCAGCAACATCACGCTGAACAGCGGCCGGATGCTGATCAACCTGAAGGCACGCGACGAACGCACCGAAACCGCCGCGCAGATCATCCGCGACCTGCAGCAGCGCGTCGCGAACATCACCGGCATTTCGCTGTTCATGCAGCCGGTGCAGGATCTGACGATCGATTCGACGGTCAGCCCGACGCAGTACCAGTTCATGCTGACGAGCCCGAACTCGGAAGAATTCGCGACCTGGGTGCCGAAGCTCGTCGCGCGGCTGCAGCAGGAGCCGTCGCTCGCCGACGTCGCGACCGACCTGCAGAGCAACGGCCAGTCGGTGTACATCGAGATCGACCGCGCGAGCGCCGCGCGCTTCGGCATCACGCCGGCGACCGTCGACAACGCGCTGTACGACGCGTTCGGCCAGCGCATCGTGTCGACGATCTTCACGCAGTCGAACCAGTACCGCGTGATTCTCGAATCGGAGCCGAAGGAGCAGCACTACGCGCAATCGCTGAACGACATCTACCTGCCGTCGGCCGGCGGCGGCCAGGTGCCGCTGTCGTCGATCGCGTCGTTCCACGAGCGGCCGTCGCCGCTGCTGGTCGCGCACCTGTCGCAGTTCCCGTCGACGACCATCTCGTTCAACCTCGCGCCGGGCGCGTCGCTCGGCGAGGCCGTCAAGGCGATCGAGGCCGCCGAGAAGGACATCGGCCTGCCCGGCTCGTTCCAGACGCGCTTCCAGGGCGCGGCGCTCGCGTTCCAGGCGTCGCTGTCGAACCAGCTGTTCCTGATCCTCGCGGCGGTCGTCACGATGTACATCGTGCTCGGCGTGCTGTACGAGAGCTACATCCACCCGATCACGATCCTGTCGACGCTGCCGTCGGCCGGCGTCGGCGCGCTGCTCGCGCTGATGATCACCGGGCACGACCTCGACATCATCGGGATCATCGGCATCGTGCTGCTGATCGGCATCGTGAAGAAGAACGCGATCATGATGATCGACTTCGCGCTCGAGGCCGAACGCGTCGAAGGCAAGCCGCCGCGCGAGGCGATCTACCAGGCGTGCCTGCTGCGCTTCCGGCCGATCCTGATGACGACGCTCGCCGCGCTGCTCGGCGCGGTGCCGCTGATCGTCGGCTCCGGCGCGGGCTCCGAGCTGCGCCAGCCGCTCGGGATCGCGATCGCCGGCGGCCTGATCGTGTCGCAGGTGCTGACGCTGTTTACGACGCCCGTGATCTATCTCGGCTTCGACTCGCTCGCGCGCCGCGTGCGCGGCTGGTTCGAACGCCACGGCCCGCAAGCCGGCACGCGCACGGATGCGTAAATGAAACGACCCCCACGCTCACTTCGTTCGCGTGGGGGGGCGCAGCCCCCCCATCTCCCGAAAACGCATCCGTCGGAACACGCGGCGGCCCAGCGAGTGCCGACATGAACCTGTCGCGCCCCTTCATCACCCGCCCCGTCGCGACGACGCTGCTCGCGCTCGGCGTCGCGCTCGCGGGCCTGTTCGCGTTCATCAAGCTGCCGGTGTCGCCGCTGCCGCAGGTCGATTTCCCGACGATCTCGGTGCAGGCGTCGCTGCCGGGCGCGAGCCCGGAAACGGTCGCGACCAGCGTGACGAGCCCGCTGGAGCGGCACCTCGGCTCGATCGCGGACGTCTCCGAAATGACGTCGACGAGCACGGTCGGCAATGCACGGATCATCCTGCAGTTCGGCCTGAACCGCGACATCGACGGCGCCGCGCGCGACGTGCAGGCCGCGATCAACGCGGCGCGCGCCGATCTGCCCGCCGCGCTGAAGAGCAACCCGACCTACCGCAAGGTCAACCCGGCCGATTCGCCGATCATGGTCGTCGCGCTGACCTCGGAAACGGCGTCGCCGGCGAAGGTGTACGACGCCGCGTCGACGGTGCTGCAGCAGTCGCTGTCGCAGATCGACGGGATCGGCCAGGTCACCGTGAGCGGCTCCGCGAACCCGGCCGTGCGCGTCGAGCTCGAACCGCAGTCGCTGTTCCACTACGGGATCGGCCTCGAGGACGTGCGCGCCGCGCTGGCCTCCGCGAACGCCAACGCGCCGAAGGGCGCGATCGAGTTCGGCCCGCAGCGCTTCCAGCTCTATACGAACGACCAGGCGTCCCAGGCGTCGCAATACCGCGACCTCGTCGTCGCGTACCGCAACGGCTCGGCCGTGCGGCTGTCCGACCTGTCCGACGTCGTCGATTCGGTCGAGGACCTGCGCAACCTCGGTTTGTCGAACGGCAAGCGCGCGGTGCTCGTGATCCTCTACCGGTCGCCCGGCGCGAACATCATCGAGACGCTCGACCGCGTGCGCGCGGCGCTGCCCCAGCTCACCGCGTCGCTGCCGGCCGACATCACGGTCACGCCGGTGCTCGACCGCTCGACCACCATCCGCGCGTCGCTGAAGGACACCGAGCACACGCTGCTGATCGCGATCAGCCTCGTCGTGATGGTCGTGTTCCTGTTCCTGCGCAACTGGCGCGCGACGCTGATCCCGAGCGTCGCGGTGCCGATCTCGATCGTCGGCACGTTCGGCGCGATGTACCTGCTCGGCTTCTCGATCGACAACCTGTCGCTGATGGCGCTGATCGTCGCGACCGGCTTCGTCGTCGACGACGCGATCGTCGTGCTCGAGAACATCTCGCGGCACATCGAGAACGGCAAGCCGCGGATGCAGGCGGCGTTCGACGGCGCCCGCGAAGTCGGCTTCACGGTGTTGTCGATGAGCATCTCGCTCGTCGCGGTGTTCCTGCCGATCCTGCTGATGGGCGGGATCGTCGGGCGCCTGTTCCGCGAGTTCGCGCTGACGCTGTCGCTCGCGATCGCCGTGTCGCTCGCGGTGTCGCTCACGCTCACGCCGATGATGTGCGCGCGCCTGCTGCCGGAACAACACGACCCGCAAAGCGAGGGCCGCTTCGGGCGCTTCCTCGAACGCGGCTTCGCGCGCATGCAGCGCGGCTACGAGCGTTCGCTGTCGTGGGCGCTGCGCCGGCCGCTGCTGATCCTGCTGACGCTGTTCGCGACGATCGGGCTGAACCTCTACCTGTACGTCGTCGTGCCGAAGGGCTTTTTCCCGCAGCAGGACACCGGGTTGATGATCGGCGGCATCCAGGCCGACCAGTCGACGTCGTTCCAGGCGATGAAGCTGAAGTTCTCCGAGATGATGCGGATCGTGCAGGGCAACCCGAACGTGAAGAGCGTCGCGGGCTTCACCGGCGGCACGCAGACCAACTCGGGCTTCATGTTCGTCACGCTGAAGGACCGCACCGAGCGCAAGCTGTCGGCCGACCAGGTGATCCAGCAGTTGCGCCCGCGGCTGGCGGACGTGGCGGGCGCGCGCACGTTCCTGCAGGCGGCGCAGGACATCCGTGTCGGCGGCCGGCAGAGCAACGCGCAGTACCAGTTCACGCTGCTCGGCGATTCGAGCGCCGACCTGTACAAGTGGGGGCCGATCCTGACCGAGGCGCTGCAGAAGCGCCCCGAGCTGACCGACGTGAACTCCGACCAGCAGCAAGGCGGCCTCGAGGCGATGGTGACGATCGACCGCGCGACCGCCGCGCGGTTCGGCATCAAGCCCGCGCAGATCGACAACACGCTGTACGACGCGTTCGGCCAGCGCCAGGCCTCGACGATCTACAACCCGCTGAACCAGTACCACGTCGTGATGGAGGTCGCGCCGAAGTACTGGCAGAGCCCGGAGATGCTCAACCAGGTGTGGATCAGCACGTCGGGCGGCAGCGCGAACGGCTCGCAGACCACCAACGCGGCCGCCGGCACCTTCGTCGCGACCTCGGCCGGCACGTCGAGCGCCGGCACGGCCGCGCAGAGCGCCGCGGCGATCGCGTCCGACTCCGCGCGCAACCAGGCGCTCAACGCGATCGCGGCGAGCGGCAAGTCGAGCGCGTCGTCGGGCGCGTCGGTGTCGACGTCGAAGTCGACGATGATCCCGCTGTCGGCGATCGCGACGTTCGGGCCGAGCACGACGCCGTTGTCGGTCAACCACCAGGGGCTGTTCGTCGCGACGACGATCTCGTTCAACCTGCCGCCGGGCGTGTCGCTGTCGCAGGCGACGCAGATCATCTATCAGACGATGGCGCAGATCGGCGTCCCGCCGACGATCGTCGGCAGCTTCCAGGGCACCGCGCAGGCGTTCCAGCAGTCGATGAACGATCAACCGATCCTGATCCTCGCGGCGCTGCTGGCCGTCTACATCGTGCTCGGGATCCTGTACGAGAGCTACATCCACCCGATCACGATCCTGTCGACGCTGCCGTCGGCCGGCGTCGGCGCGCTGCTCGCGCTGCTGCTGTTCAAGACCGAGTTCAGCATCATCGCGCTGATCGGCGTGATCCTGCTGATCGGCATCGTGAAGAAGAACGCGATCATGATGGTCGACTTCGCGATCGACCAGACGCGCAACAACGGGAAGTCGTCGTTCGACGCGATCCACGAGGCGTGCCTGCTGCGCTTCCGCCCGATCATGATGACGACGATGGCGGCGCTGCTCGGCGCGCTGCCGCTCGCGTTCGGCAGCGGCGACGGCGCCGAGCTGCGCGCGCCGCTCGGGATCGCGATCGCCGGCGGCCTGGTGATGTCGCAGGTGCTGACGCTCTACACGACGCCCGTCGTCTACCTGTACATGGACCGGTTCCGCGTATGGGGCGAGAAGCGCCGCAACCGCCGCGGCAATACCGGCGGGCCGGCGGTCGCCGGGGAGTGACGGAAAGCGGCTGCCCTTCGGGCAGCCGTCTTTTGCGCTTGATTGGCGGGCTCGGTTGCCGGGCTTGTTTGCCGGCCGCGATCGGCTATCGTGTGTCCATGTCCACCGCCGCGCCTTCCCGGGAACCCGCCATGAACGTCCAGCTCAATCACACGATCGTCTGGTGCCGCGACAAGCATGCGTCGAGCCGCTTCGTCACCGAACTGCTGGAATTGCCGCCGCCGACGCCGTTCGGCGCAATGCTGGTCGTCGCGCTCGACAACGGCGTGTCGCTCGATTTTTACGAACAGGCGGGGGAAATCCGGTCGCAGCATTACGCGTTCCTGATCGACGAAGCCGGCTTCGACCGCGTGCTCGCGCGCATTCGCGAACGCGGGTTGCCGCACTGGGCCGATCCGGCGAAGCGGCAAGCCGGCGACATCTACCGCCACAACGGCGGACGCGGCGTGTACTTCGACGATCCGGACGGCCACTTCCTCGAAGTGATGACGCAGCCGTATGTGCTGAACGGGTAGCGCGGCGGGCCGGCGGGCCGGCGGGGCGCCGGCCCGGCATGCGCGGCGCGGGTGTCGCCCGGTTGCGGACGAGACCCGGCCGATTGTCCGACTGTCGCCCGCTGCCGTTACTCGGCGGCAGCCGTCGTCTTGCGCGGACGACGCACGCGCGGCGCCGCCTTGCGGGCCGGTTTCTTCGGCTTGGCGGCGGCCGGGGCTTCGGCAGCCGCTTCGGGGAGTGCCGCGTCGTGCGACGGTTGCACGGCCTCGTCCCGAGCGTCGGACGCGCGAGCCGCCGGTTCGGCCGGCGCCGCCGCGTGCCGCTCGTCATGCGCCGCGTCGCGGTGCGGTTCGTCCGCATGCCGGCCGGGCACGTGCGCTTCGCCACCGTGTGTCGTATCGCCCTGCACGGCGGCGTCCGGCTTGCCGGCCGCGTGGCGACCGGCGCCCTTCGCGGCCGCGCCCTTCTTCGCGGCGGTCTTCTTGGCCGCGCTCTTGCGCGCGCGCTTGCGGCCATCCTTCGCGTCGCCGTGCGCGTCGGTCACATCGGGCGTGTCGGCCGTATCGGCCGGCGCCGCATCAGCGACCTCGGCAAACTCCGCGTCTTCCGCGTCGAACTGCACGCTTTCGTGAACGACCGCTTCCGCGCGCTGCCCGCGACGGTGCGCGTCGCGGCCGGCCGGTGCCGGCTCCGCCGCGCGCGCGCCGTGATGCGCGCCGTGGTGCGCCGCGCCACCTTCACCGCCCGCCGCGACGTGCTCGGCCGCGGCCGACTGGCGGGCCCGCGACACGAACGCGCCCGACTTGTCGTCGCGCCCCACTTCGAGCAGGCCGCGCGCCTGCGCCTCGTCGAGCAGGTTGCCGAACGCGCGGAACCCGTAGTACGACTCGTTGAAGTCCGGCTTGCGACGCTTGATCGCGCTCTTGAGCACCGACGCCCAGATCTTGCCGACGTCGTCGCGCTCCGACGCGAGCGCGTCGAACGTCTCGACCGCCAGCGCGATCGCCTCGGCCTTGCGCGCATCCATGTCGTGCTTGCGCGACGGCTCGTCCGGTCGCTTCGCGCCGCCGTTGCCCGCGCGCTGCTGCTGTTCGCGCTTCGCGAGCGCACGCTGCTGCTCGCGCACCAGATCGTCGTAGAAGATGAATTCGTCGCAGTTCGCGACCAGCAGATCCGACGTCGATTTCTTCACGCCGACGCCGATCACCTTCTTCGCGTTCTCGCGCAGCTTCGACACGAGCGGCGAAAAATCCGAGTCGCCGCTGATGATCACGAACGTATCGACGTGCGACTTCGTGTAGCAGAGATCGAGCGCGTCGACGACGAGCCGGATGTCGGCCGAATTCTTGCCCGACTGGCGCACGTGCGGAATCTCGATCAGTTCGAAGCTCGCTTCGTGCATCGACGCCTTGAAGCCCTTGTAGCGATCCCAGTCGCAATAGGCCTTCTTCACGACGATGCTGCCTTTCAGCAGCAGGCGCTCCAGCACGGGCTTGATGTCGAATTTCTCGTACTTCGCATCGCGCACGCCGAGCGCGACGTTCTCGAAGTCGCAGAACACGGCCATGCTGACGTTGTCCAGGGGTAATGCCATGTGTACTCCAACCGGTGGGCCGACGCGTGATGCACGCGTAGCGGCGAAAAATGCATCGCGCACATGATAGCCGGTCGGCGCGTCATTCCCGCATCCGTGTGAACGAATGAACGCCGGTACCCGGCACCGGTACGCCGAAGCCGGTACGCCCGATGCCGGTACGCCCGATGCCGGTACGCCCGACGCCGGTACGCCCGACGCCGGTACGCCCCTTATTACGTGCGCACCGTCGGGGCGATTCGACATTACACTTGAGTTATCGGTCGTCCGTCCCTATCTGCACGGATGACGCATCGAGCAAGGAGCGGTTTCATGACGACGAAGGTACTGCTGATTGGCGCGACCGGCCGGACGGGCCAGGCCTGCGCGGATCTGCTGCTCAAGCAGCCGGAGTTCGAGGTCACGGCGCTCGTGCGCCGGCACGGCTATGCGCTGGCGGGCGCACGGGTCGTCGAGGCCGATCTGACGAACGATTTCTCGCACGCTTTCCAGGGCATCACGCACGTGATCTACGCGGCCGGCTCGGCCGAATCGGACGGCGCGACCGAAGAGGAGCAGGTCGACCGCGATGCGGTCGCCCGCGCGGCCGACTACGCGCTCGCGTTCAACGCGCAGAAGCTCGTGGTGGTCAGCTCGCTGTCCGCCTACCGGCCCGAGCACGGGCCCGACGCGCTGCACCACTATTCACGGATGAAGCGCGAAGGCGACGATCGCGTGATCGCGTCGGGCGTCGACTACGTGATCCTGCGCCCGGGCCCGCTGACGGACGATCCGGGCGTCGGCAAGATCGCGCTGACCGACACGTGGCTCGAGCCCGCGCCGCCCGTGTCACGCCAGGATGTGGCATGGGCCGCGATCGAGGCGATCAAGCTCGGCATCTCGCGCAAGGTCGTCGGCTTCGTCGGCGGCAGCGTGCCGATCGAACAGGCGCTGCGCGCATAACGGCCCGCTGTGCGCCGCCGGGAGGCGGCGCGTTCCCGTGCCCGCGGCCCGCACGACGGGCCGTTTTCACGCGCGGGCCAGCCGTTTTACTGCTTCGGATGCGCGTCGGCCCACGCCTTCACGGCGGCGAGCGTGTTCTCGACGTGCTTGTCGGGCGACAGGCTCGTGTATTCGTAGAGAATCTTCCCTTCCGGCGAAATCACGTAGGACACGCGGTTCGCCCGGTCGAGCGCCGGCAGCTTCGCGTCGTACTCGCGGATGATCTTCGCATCCGGGTCGGCCGCCACCGGGAACTTGCTGCGGCACTCGCTCACCGAGAACTTCGTCAGCGTGTCGATGTTGTCGGCCGACACGCCGATCACCGTCGCGCCGTAAGCCTTGTAACGGTCGACCGCGTCCGCGAACGCATGCGCCTCGATCGTGCAGCCCTTCGTGAACGCCGCCGGATAAAAATACAGCACGACCGGTCCCTGCTTCAGCGCGTCCGAGAGCGCGTACGTGTAGGTCTTGCCGCCCAGCGACGCCTGCGTCGTGAAATTAGGCGCGGCCGCGCCCGGCTTCAGTTCCGCCTGCGCCACGAGCGCATGGCCGGCCACCAGCGCCACCATGGCGCCCAGCAACAGTTTTCGCTTCATCTGCGTCCTCATTTCTTATAAAGTCGGCCTCGATACAGGCCACGCGGGCGTTCGCCTGCCGAACATCCGCGTGGAAGATCCGGCCGGCGGCAGCGCCGCCTGGGGCCGGTCCGTTAAAGATTTCGCACAGTCTGCCGTTATTCCTTCCGGACAACCGGTTCCAGCCCTTCACGTCAGCGAGAAACATGGAAGCCAACAGGAAACAGACGTCACGCAAGGGCTCCTGGCGCAGCGCCTTGCATACGCTGCGCCGCTTCGCTCGGTCGGGCGGCGCGCTGATGCCCGCGCGCGCGGTCGCGCCGCGACGCGACGACTCCGTGCGCAACTGGCTGGAACAGACGGTCGGCACGGTGGATTTCCTCGCCCACGTCGACCGCGAGTTGCGCTTTCTGTACGTGTCCGACGCGAGCCTGCGCTTCATCGGCTACCACCGCGACTACCTGCATACGCTGACGCTGCGCGACCTGATCGCCGAACAGGATACCGCGGCGCTCGAAGGCCTGCTCGCTCGCGCCGCGCGGTCGGGCCAGGTCGAGAAGGCGACGATGTGCATCGTCAAGTCGCTCACCTACCCGCTGGACGTCGAGGTCCGCGCGTTCAAGAGCCGCCACCACGGCGTCGACGGCTTCGCGATCGCGGCGTTCGACGTGTCGTCGTGGCGCGCGCTCGAGGCGCGTCTGACCTACGAAATGCACCACGACCCGATGACGGGGCTCGACAACCTGTCCGCGCTCGTGCCGGCGCTGATGCGCGCGCAGCAGACCGCCGACGAGGACGGCACCTGCGCGGCGCTGCTGCTGCTCGACCTCGACGACTACCAGCGGATCAACCGCGCGCTCGGCTACGACGCGGGCGACATGCTGCTGCGCGAGACCGCGCAGCGGCTGAAGGCGCTCGTCACGCCGGACGAGCAGCTCGCGCGCGTCGCGAGCGACAAGTTCGCGGTGGTGCTGGGCGCACCGGACCGCACGCAGGCGAGCCATGCTGCCGATTCGCTCGCGCGCCGGCTGCAGGCCGCGGTGCGCGAGCCCTACGTGTTCCAGGGCCAGACCGTGCACCTGTCCGCGAGCATCGGCATCGCGCTCTATCCGGACGAACGCGCCGCGCCGCATCGCGCGCAGCATCACAGCCCGCTGCTGCGCCGCGCCGACCACGCGCTCTCCCAGGCGAAGGCATCGGGCGGCAACGCGCTCGCGTTCCATGCGCCCGTCGACGATCCGGCCGACGCCGAACGGCTCAAGCTCGAAGCCGACCTGTACGACGGCGTGCGCAACGGCGAGTTTTCGCTGCATTTCCAGCCGATCACGCGCAGCCAGTCGGGCGCGGTGGTCGGCGTCGAGGCGCTGATCCGCTGGCGCCATCCGGTGCACGGCCTCGTGCCGCCGGCCACCTTCATCCCGCTCGCCGAATCGATCGGCCTGATCAACTACCTCGGCAACTGGGTGCTCAAGGCCGCGTGCATGCAGCTCGTCGCGTGGGACGGCCAGGGGCTCGCGCTGCAATACGTGGCGGTCAACGTGTCGCCGCAGCAGTTCCGCGACCCGCGCTTCACGCAGAGCGTGCGCGAGGCGATCGCGCTGACCGGCATCGACCCGCGCCGCATCGTGCTCGAAATCACCGAAAGCCTGCTGATGCACGATCCCGCGCACGCGAAAATGCTGCTCGAGGAGCTGACCGGTCTCGGCATCCGCTTCGCGATCGACGATTTCGGCACCGGCTATTCGAGCCTGGCCTATCTGCAGCGCTTCCCGCTCGCGAAGCTGAAGATCGACCGCAGTTTCGTCGAAAACCTGCTGACGTCGCGCAACGACCGCGCGATCGTGTCGGCGGTGGTCGGCCTCGCGCAAACACTGGATCTCGAGCTCGTCGCCGAAGGCGTCGAGACCGAGGCGCAGCGCGAGCTGCTGACGGAGATGGGCTGCAATCACATCCAGGGCTGGCTCGTCTGCCAGGCGCTGCCGTCCGAGGAGCTCGCGCGGCGCTTCGAGGCGCAGCAGCTGCACCTGCACGCCGCCGCCTGACGCGCGCGGCGAACCGAAAGATCCGTATGTCAACCACCGAATACCTGCCCCGCACCGCGCTGCTCGACAAGCTGTGGGCCCGGATGAACGAACGGGGCGATTTCCCGCTGCTGTCGGAATCGCTGCGCGCGACGATGGCCGCGATGAAGAACGACGACCTCGACTTCACCGCGCTCGTGCGCGTCGTGCTGTCGGACTTCGCGCTCACGCAGAAAGTGCTGCGGCTCGCGAACTCCGCGATGTACATGGCGTTCGGCGGTAACATCACCACCGTGACCCGCGCGCTGATGGTGCTCGGCATGGACGCCGTCGGCCATCTCGTGGTCGGGTTGAAGCTCGTCGACCACTTCCATCAGAGCACGCCGCGACGCATCGACGCGAAGCTTGAGCTGAACCGTGCGCTGCTGTCCGGCTGCGTCGCGCGCAAGCTCACCGAGCACGCCGAACTGCGCGGCGGCGAGGAAGCCATCGTCTGCACACTGATGCGCCAGGTCGGCAAACTGCTGGTGGTCTGCTATCTCGACAGCGAATGGGACCGCATCCGCCGCCGCGCGGCCGAGCTGAACGGCGACGAAGCGGCCGCCTGCGTCGACGTGCTCGGCGTCGGCTTCGACGAGATCGGCGTCGAAGCGGCCGCGCGCTGGCGGCTGCCCGACGTGATCTGCGGCGGGATGGCCGACGACGATCGCGCCACCCGCGCCGACGCGTTCGACAACGAAGACGGTGACGCCCGCCACGCGGGCCCGGCTGCCGACGACGGCTCGGCCGATCGCATCCGCTGGCTGCGCGCGGTGAGCCGCTGCTCGACCGACGTCGCCGGCGCGCTCGTCATGCCCGCGAGCCCGCAGCGCGACGCGCGCATCGCGGCGCTCGCGCAGCACTACGGCGCCGAGCTCGACATGGAGGCCGACGCGCTCGTCGAGATCGCCGATCGGCTCGCGCGCGAGGAAGCGAGCGACACCATGATGCGCGAGATCGTCGAGCTGCGCGCGAACGCCGATGCGATCGCGCGCGCGCAGGCCGCGCCCGAGGCCTGCCTCGAAGCCGGCCTCGCGGATTTGCGCGCGCTGCCGTCCGAGCACGTGCTGACGCCGGTGCTCGCGCTCGCGTCGGAAAGCCTGCTGGCCGGCCTCGCGTTCACGCGCACCGTGATGTTCGTGCGGCACGACGACGGCACCTTCGCCGCGCGCCTGGGCTTCGGCCCCGGCGTCGATACGGCGCTCGACCGGCTGCATTTCGACGAACGCTTCGAGCCGGACGTGTTTCATCTCGCGATCTCGAACTCGGTCGGCATCTTCATCGAGCAGGCGCAGGACCCGAAGATGACGAAGCGCCTGCCCGCGTGGTATCTCGACGCGTTCGACGACGCGCGTGCGTTCGTGCTGCTGCCCGTGCGCGTCGGCACGACGAGCGTCGCGCTGCTGTACGGCGACTGGGCCGGCGCGCAACCCGCGCGCAAGATCTCGCAGCAGGAGATGGCCGTGCTCAACGAACTCGCGCGCGAGCTGGGACGGTTCTTCGCCGCGCAGCCCGGCTGACGGCGGGCCAGCCTCCCGTCGTTTTCGCTCCCATCGGGTAGGGAGAGGGGTCACCCCCTCAGCCCTCCCACACCACCGTACGTGCGGTTCCGCATACGGCGGTTCATC